>JAIVHI010000265.1 GCA_020201155.1 Loktanella sp.
GGCTTCGAGCGTTTTCAACTCGGTCACGTCGTTCAGGACCGCGATCAGATGCGCGCCGTCTTCGCATTCAGCTGCGTTGAGAGTGACTTGCAGGAATGTGGATTGCCGATCGCCGCGGCCTCTTAAAAACTGACTGACGTGGCCCCCATGCCCCGCCAACACCTCGCGCAGCCATTCTTCGACCGGTCGCCCCAGCCCGTCGATCAGGTCACCAAGCTTGCTCCCGTTCAACGTTTCTCGACCAAGAAGATGGCGGGATTCCCGGTTCGATGCCATGATCTGCCCATCGGGAGAGATCTTTAGCAAGGGCACCGGCAGGTCTTCGATCGCGTCCCAGCCCCCTTGCCCCGCGTAATCACCGCCTGCCAATGCGTGCTGTCGCGGTGCCGGCAAGGCGAAGACCTCGGACCGGCCTGCGCTGCTGCGGATCACCGAAATCAGCATCCGCACAGGTCCCTTGGCTGTTTCGACGAGATGAACCTGACCGGATTGAATCGGCAAAGGGTCGATCACACCGGTCAACCGACGCGGGCGGGACCCAAGAAGCCGCTTCATCGCGTCATTCGCGTAAAGAACCGTATCGCGGTTGCCGATCGTCATCATGGGAAGGGCGAGCGTATCCGCTGCCCGCGCCGTCTGCCGGTTCTCGCCGCTTTCGTCGATCCGCCATAGAAAGTTGCTATCGTTGATCTGCACGACGGAAAGGCGGAAATGCCCGCGTCGGGTGACGATATCTTCCTTCGCCGCGCCGTAGACATTCGCCTTTGATTGCAGGCGAAACAGCACAGCCTCGGGGTTGGCGAGCGTGACGTCGAAGGCTGTCGCCAGCGGTTCTTCGAACAAATCCCCGAACCGTGCCTGAGCCGCAGGATTGCTGAGCCGGATTTCACCGTCGGCATCGGTCAGAAAAGCGGGATCAAGATCATGGGCGATCAGCGTGTTGATGGCGTTTTCCCACATCGCCGCCTGACGCTTGCCTGCAAAGCCAGAGGTCGCCACATCGTCCAAACGCATCTTTTTCACGCCTAGCAGCGAGGCCGCGACCGCCGCCAGCAGACAGACAGCCGAAACGCGCCAATCCGCCTGCACCAGTGACAACCCAAGCAGAACCAGTGCCAAAGCAGCCAGCGCCCGTGCCGTCAGTCGCCTGGGCGCGGGCCTGAAAATGCGCTGGAGGGTCGGGTTGTTCGGTTGCAATGCGGGCTCCACGACGTGTTCGATCACTATGGCGCAGAAGTCTTAACCAAATGTTAAGCCCGCCGTGTCACTGCGACATCATAGAGTTTACCGCGGCGATTTTAGCAACCTGAGATAGAACCCGTCATGCCCAACGCTCGGCTCTAGGCGCATTTCGTGTTCCGTCGACCAACCGGCATGGTCAGCCAGAAACTGCGCGACGATGGCTTCGTTTTCCTGTCTCAGAACAGAACAGGTCGCATAGGCCAGATAGCCGCCGTCTGTCACGCTGCGGCTCGCCTTGGACAGAATATCGGACTGAAGGCCGATCAGGTCTTCCAGATCCAGCCGGCTAGGGCCGAGAACATCGATGGTCTTGCCGGCGCGGGCGGCCCGCACGGAGATGTCCGCCATTCGAGCGGGGGCGATATCATGGGCCGTCACGAAAACCGACGCGCGGTCGGCCATCGCCAGTGCCTTGCCGCCGCCACCCGCGCAGTAGTCCAGCACGCGCATGCCAGCCGTCAGGGGCAGGCCCGCGATGGCGATCTGTGACGCGGGGTCCTGAAGCTCGACCAAACCGTCAAGATAGGCCCGCGCTTGCTTGATCCGGCGCGCGCCTTCGACGACCTCCAAGGCCCCCACCGGCGCGTCGAGCGCCCGTGCCGTCACCCCATCGGCAGACAAGGCGGCTATTGCCTTGTCCACGGTCGTGTTGGTCCGGTTGACCCGCAGGAAAACCCCAGCCCTGTCCCGCATCAGTTGAGCGACCGCCGTCGCCTTGTCGCCAAGTGCGTCCTGCCACAATGGCCAGACCCAGTCGGGAAGGTTCGCGGCCTCGGGTTCGGTCAGGTCCGGCGTCGATGCAAGCGCGGCCCGTTCCTCGGGCGTCGGGGGTGCGGGTGCGTGGCCTTCGCCGGAAAACAGCGCCTCGCGCGTGCCCTGCCCGTCAGTCAGCGCCAGCAAGATGGCGCGCCCGGTTTCACTGCCGCCCTGCGCGGCAAGCGACCGTTTCGCGCGAAGCGCATCGAACACGTGGTCGCGAACCGCGGCGCGATCCTTGGAGCCCGCGAACCGGCTGGCGCGAGACCAGCGGGCGATCGCAGGCTCGGCCGCCTGCCCCCCCAATATCGCGTCGAGGATCTCGATCGCCGCGGCGACACGCGCGCCCGGTGTCATCAGCCGATCCGGTAGTTCGGGCTTTCACGGGTGATCTGCACGTCATGCACGTGGCTTTCCTTCAGCCCCGCGCCCGTGATCTTGACGAACGTGCAGTTCTTGCGCATCTCTTCGATGGTGGCGCAGCCGGTGTAGCCCATCGCAGCCTTCAGGCCGCCGACCAGCTGATGCACGACCGTCATGGCAGAGCCCTTGTAGGGCACCTGACCTTCGATCCCCTCGGGCACCAGCTTGTCGCTGGCGGCATCCTTCTGGAAATACCGGTCGGCCGAGCCGCTGGCCATCGCGCTCAGCGATCCCATCCCGCGATAGGATTTGAAGCTGCGGCCTTGGTAAAGAATGATCTCGCCGGGGCTTTCGTCGGTGCCGGCCATCATGCTGCCGACCATGGCGCAGGACGCACCCGCGGCAATGGCCTTGGCGAAATCGCCCGACAGCTTGATGCCCCCATCCGCGATGATCGGCACGTCGCCTGCAGCCGCGGCGCAATCCATCACGGCCGTCAATTGCGGGACGCCGACGCCTGCCACCATGCGCGTGGTGCAGATCGACCCCGGCCCGATGCCGACCTTGACCGCATCGGCGCCCGACCCGATCAGTGCGCGCACGGCCTCGCCCGTGGCGACGTTGCCGGCAATGACCTGCACCTCGTTCGACAGCTTCTTGATCCGCTCGACAGCCTTGGCCACGCCTTCGGAATGGCCGTGCGCCGTATCCACGACGATCATATCGACACCCGCATCGATCAGCGCCTCTGACCGCTCGAAGCCCGCATCGCCCACGCCGGTGGCCGCGGCCACGCGCAGGCGGCCCAGCTTGTCCTTGCAGGCCGAGGGGTTCAGCACCGCCTGTTCACTGTCCTTGAGCGTGAGCAGACCCGTCAGCTTGCCGTCCTTGTCCGTGACCAGCAGCTTCTCGATCCGCCGCTCTTTCATCAGGTCGCGGGCCTCGTCCAGATCGGCAGGTTCCTGCAGGATGGCGAGGTCATCCGATGTCATCATCACGCTGACCGGCGTATCTTCATGTTCGGCGAACCGCATGTCGCGGTTGGTCACGATGCCCACGACGCGCCCGCCCTCGCCCACAACGGGAAAGCCGGTGACGCGGTAGCGTTCCATCAGCGCGGTCGCGTCGGCCAGCGTCTGGTCCGGGCGCAGGGTGATCGGATTGTAGACGGTGCCCGAGACAAAGCGCTTGACGTGGCGCACGTCCTTGGATTGCGCCGCGATATCCATATTCTTGTGGATCACGCCCATGCCGCCCGACTGGGCCATGGCAATCGCCATGCGCGCTTCGGTGACCGTATCCATGGCCGAGGTCAAAACCGGGATATTGAGCGTGATGCTCTGCGTCACTCTTGTGCGCACATCAGCCGTGGAGGGCAACACGCTGGAGGCAGCAGGCACCAGCAACACGTCGTCGAACGTCAAAGCCTCGCGAATCTCCATCCCAGAACTCCTTTGGGCAACATCACTTGGCACCGCGCTATGGCACGGATGCCACTGCGGCGAAAGTCCCATGACGCGGTGCAACATCATTATGACGGGTTTGAACCTGCCCATTGCCACAAGATGGGGGTAGATGGGGCAGGCACAGTCAAGAAGGCGCGGATATGCAAGGCGATCCTCTGGTGATCTTCACCCCCTCGGGCAAGCGGGGCCACTTTCCCGTGGGCACCCCGATCCTCACGGCGGCACGCCAGTTGGGGGTGGACCTCGATTCCGTCTGCGGTGGGCGCGGCATCTGCTCCAAGTGCCAGATCACCCCGTCTTATGGCGATTTCCCAAAGCACGGCGTGACGGTCCGCGACGGGGCCCTGTCCGACTGGAACACGGTCGAGCAACGCTATGACGACATCCGGGGGCTCAAGACGGGGCGCCGGCTGGGCTGTCAGGCGACCGTGCAGGGCAATGTCGTGGTCGACGTGCCACCCGAAAGCCAGGTTCACCGGCAGGTCGTCCGCAAGGCGGCTTCGGCGCGCGCAATGGTCATGGACCCCGCGACCAAGCTTTACTACGTCACGGTGGCCGAGCCGAACATGCACACGCCCTCGGGCGATTTCGAGCGGGTCAAGGATGCGGTCAAATCGCAGTGGGGCATCGGTGACATCACGATCGCCCCTTCGGCGCTGATCAAGCTGCAAACAGTGCTGCGCAAGGGCAAATGGGCCGTCACGATCGCGCTTCACAAGGGCACCGAGGGCAGCCGCCACCGGATCGTCGATATCTACCCCGGCTTTCACGAAGGTCGCATCTTCGGGCTGGCCATCGACCTGGGCTCGACCACGATCGCCGCGCACCTTTGCGATCTGCGCAACGGCGAGGTCAAGGCAAGCGCGGGCGTGATGAACCCGCAGATCCGCTTTGGCGAAGACCTGATGAGCCGCGTGTCCTACGCCATGATGAACCCCGGCGGCGACAAGGAGATGACCGCCGCGGTGCGCGAAGCGATCAGCGATCTGGCGACCACCATCGCGACAGAGGGCGAGATCGACCCCAGCCAGATTCTCGAACTGGTCTTCGTGTGCAATCCCGTGATGCACCACCTGCTGTTGGGGATCGATCCGGTCGAACTGGGTCAGGCCCCCTTTGCGCTGGCGACCTCCGAGGCGATGGCCCTGCCCGTCTCGACGCTTGACATCACGACCGTAAATCCTGCGGCACAGGTCTATATCCTGCCCTGTATCGCGGGACATGTCGGCGCCGATGCCGCTGCCGTCGCACTGGCCGAAAACCCCGGTGGATCGTCCGATCTGACGCTGGTGGTCGACGTGGGCACCAATGCGGAAATCCTGCTGGGCAATTCGACCCGCGTGCTCGCCTGTTCGTCGCCCACTGGCCCTGCCTTCGAAGGGGCGCAGATCTCGTCGGGCCAGCGTGCCGCACCCGGCGCCATCGAACGGGTCGAAATCGACCCCGCCACGAAAGAGCCCCGCTTCAAGGTCATAGGCTGCGATCTGTGGTCGGATGATGCCGACTTCGACACCGCCATCGCAGCCACGGGTATCACCGGCATCTGCGGCTCGGGTATCATCGAGGCGGTGGCCGAAATGCGGATGGCGGGTCTGCTGGACTCAAAGGGCCTGATCGGCTCTGCCACACAGACCGGCACCGCACGGTGCGAGGAAACGGGCCGCACCCATGCCTATCTCTTGCATGACGGATCGGCCAAGGGCGGCCCGCGCATCACTGTAACCCAAGGCGATATCCGCGCGATACAACTGGCGAAATCCGCGCTCTATGCCGGGGCGCGGCTGTTGATGGACGAAATGGGGGTCGATCAGGTGGACCGCGTGGTGCTGGCGGGCGCTTTTGGGGCACATATCAGCCCCAAGCACGCGATGGTGCTGGGCATGATCCCCGATGCGCCGCTGGACCGCGTCACCTCGGCCGGCAATGCGGCGGGCACCGGGGCACGCATTGCGCTGTGCTCGATCGCAGCACGGGCCGAAATCGCCGAGACCGTCCACAAGATCACAAAGGTCGAAACCGCCATCGAGCCCAAGTTTCAAGAACACTTCGTCGCCGCCAACGCGATCCCCCATGCGACCGACCCCTTCACGCAGTTGCGCAGCGTGGCCCCGCTGCCGGACGTCAGTTTCAACATGGCGGGTGCCGGAAGCGAAGGGCGCAGACGCAAGCGTCGGGGGTGACAGAGACCATTGACGGCCCTGCACACGCAGCTTATCCCGGCAACACGCGGGTATGGTGAAAAGGTATCACGAAAGCTTCCCAAGCTTCAGTTACGGGTTCGATTCCCGTTACCCGCTCCACCGTCAGACATTTTACCGATCTTGTGAAACTTCGTTGGCAGACCAGACGTGGTTGCCCGTGTTGGTAACCAGTAATCCAACGCGACCGTCCCCTTGAACGGTGGCG
>JAIVHI010000083.1 GCA_020201155.1 Loktanella sp.
GTGTATGCCTCCTGTGAACACATAGGGATTACATATATTTTAGAGCGCGGCGCGCTGGCCCTGCGTGCCGCTTTCTGAAATGTCGATTTGCTTTGGAAAAGAAAAGGCCGGGACGCTTGACGCAATCCCGGCCCGTAGTCTATGGCTTGTCTTGTGAGAAACTAAGCCTTGGCGAGCGATACGGCAAAAATGCCCGCGCGGTCAAGGCCCGAACAAGGCCAGACCGATGAACGCTCAAAAACTCCCCGAGAATTTTCAGACCGTGGCGCAAGCTGCGGCTCCCGTTGTTTCTGAGGCCAAGCGGTCCCGCGCGGCCCTTGGTAGTAACACAAAACCCCGAAACACGGCACAAAAAGACAAGCGAAAACAGGCGGTTGCTCCCGCGCAAAAAGCAAGCGCGCGGCTCGCCCGATGGGCTGCCAAGCGCAAAGCGGCTGAGTTGGTCCGCGAAGTGGACAACGGCGCGGGCGTCCGTCTGTCGAAGTGCGGTTATTGTGCGTTCCAGTCCAGCGTGACGTTGAAACAGGTCACACATTCGGACGGCACGGTGTCCGGGTCGTTCGGTGGGGTGATCGCCTGCGGCAATGTTTGGGCGTGTCCGGTATGCTCCGCCCGGATTTCGGCTGAACGTGCCGCAGAGGTCAACGTGGCGCTGGCTTGGGCGAGGGCCGAAGGTCTCTCGGTCGTCATGCTCACGCAAACTTTCCGCCATGATCGCTCAATGCCCTGCGCGGCGTCTATCGACGCGATCAAGCGGGCCAATTCGCGCCTCCGTCGCTCGCGCGGTTGGCGCGGGTTGGCTCATGAGGGCAACATAATGGCGACGGAAGTAACCTTCGGTGACGCGGGGTGGCATCCTCACCTTCATACGATCCTTTTCCTTCGCGGCGATCCCGACGCGGCGGAAAAAGCGGTCGAAGGGTTGCGGGCCGAATGGTCCCGCGCCCTGTCTTATGAAGGGCTGACGGGCAATGAGCATGCGTGGCAAGTCCAGCCTGCGACGGCTGCGGGCGAGTATGTCGCCAAGTTCGGCGCGGGCGAGGAATTGACGTTAGGCGAGAAAAAAGAGGGCCGAAACGGCTCGCGCTCGCCTTGGCAACTCCTTGCGGACGCGCGGGACGGTGACGGCCAAGCGGCGCGGCTCTTCCAAGAATATGCCGTCGCCTTCAAGGGCAAGCGGCAACTGATCTGGTCGCGGGGCTTGAAGGAAAAGGCTCTCGTGGATGAAACCCGCGAAGCCGAAAAAGCCGCAGACGAAGCCGAAGCGCCCGAGCCGGTCACGGTTCGCCATTGGTGGAGCGGGACGCGCGAATGGTGCGAGGCGCGGCGGCGTCGATGTGCCCTGATCGCGGCGGTCGAAGCCGGGACGGATTTGAATGAAGCGGAATTCGGGCCAAGCGATGCGGCGCGCTGGCGCGATGAAGTCAACGCCGCGCAACTAATCGAAGGTGAAAGCGATGAATGATGAAAAGAGCCTCAGTGAGTATTCTATAGAATTCTCGCTCGTCTCGGAGTGCGGGCAATATCGCATGTATAAATCCGGCCAAGGGTTGAGCACGCAATATGTCGTGGTCGAGGGTCCCGGGCCGGAATTGGAATTCGATCCTTTTGAACCGGCGCGCTCTTGGGTCTGCGACACGCAAGCGGGTTTCTATCATCCGCAAGCGGTGTGGAAGTTTCCGCATACTCAAGCGCCCGATCCCGGTGCGATTGAGCCCCCTTCGGGCTGGATGCTTCTCGGGCATACGCCCAAGGGGTTTATGCGTCTGATCGCGGACAAGTCGTCGGCTGGTCCCGGCAAGCCTCCTATGGCGCATGTGCAGCGATGGGACGGCGTGGCGTATGAAACCTACGTCGCGGCTGATCTTGCATCGCTCGCGCGTCTGGTCGATCTGACGCGCCGTGACGGCTGGCTCGGGACGGTGCTCGGGCCTATCGAGCCGGAATTTTGCGACCTGTCGGACGATCTGTGATGATCCGCGCCGAAACCCCGGCAAGGATCGCGCGTGAGTGCGGTCAAGCCTCCGGGCTAGGGGTAGGGGTGCCGCAAAGCGGTGTCCCTACTCCAAGCGCGAAAAAAGCGGCAAGCCATGCGAAGCGGCAAGCGGGTCCAAGGGTGCAACCCTTCCGCCGTCCCGGCCCTGAAAGGGGCGGGGCGGCGGTCCCTCTCTATCTTGAATACTATAAGTAACGAGTGACAGTCCTTAGAAAACAAACGGAAAAAACAGGGCAAAAAGGGATAGCCCCTATGGGTATGTGCATCGCCTCTCACAACGTGGACGGCCAGATGGTGAATTGCGGCAAGTGCAAGGCATGTCGCCGGAATAAGACCGATGCTTGGACGGGCCTCGCAATGGCTGAGGCTCAAGCCGGTGGCGATATGTGGTCCGTTACGCTGACATATCGGCCCGGTGAAACGGGAGAAAACTTTCTCAAAAAGTCGGACGTTCAAAAGATGTTCAAGCGGCTGCGGTATCATCAGTTCCGGTTCCGGTATGTCCTGGCGGGTGAGTTGGGCACGAAGAAAGGCCGTCCCCATTGGCACATCCTCATCTGGTTTCAGGGGCGGCTCCCCGACAAGGGTGAAGAAATAGGCCGCGACACGGCGGGCAACGTCCGGCTGGCGTGGCCTTTTTGGCCGCATGGCCATGCGCATATTGACGACACTGTGGAGCCTGAATTTTGCTCCTATGTGTGCAAATACATTCAAAAGGCGGAAGGCGCAGCGGGCGATTTCACGGTGAGCCGCAAGCCGGGTATCGGACAAGAATACTTTGACGATCACGCGCGGCGGCATGGGTATGCCGGGAATATTCAAGCCCGAAACTGGTTCAAGGTTGACGGCTATCAATTCTGCCTCCCGCCGCAACGCTGGAAGCGGTATAGAAAGGCGTTCCGCGAAGCGTGGCGCGAAGCTGGGCGCGATGATGCCGCCCTGTTGGCGTTTGAGGCATACGAAAACATTCTTCTTGATGATGAACGTCAAGAATTGGAAGCCGGGAAAGCTGCCGCCATTCTGGTGGATGCGAAGCTGCCAGCGGCCCGCGATTTCCAAGAATGGTTCGTGAAAGTGGCCTATCGGGACAATCAAGAAAAGGGCGGCGGCTTGTCGGTCCAGCGTCTATCGACGTATGAGCGGGACGGCGTTCGCTTCATGCGCCTTGAGCATGACGGCGAGCGGCGGTGGTTGTTGGGAACATTTCACCTGCCCGGGCAACAATTCATCTATGCGCAATCCGGCAAGCGGGCGCGCAAGGTCGATGTGCCGATAAGCGCCGAACAATTCCTCAACATTCGGTATAAGCAACGCCCGTATCCCGAAAGTGATCCCTTCGCGCAAAGCGATTGGATTACTGACGAAGCGGCGGCGATCCGAAAGGAAAGGGGGCTGCGATCGGTGTCGTCGGTGGTCCGAAGGGCTTCCGCGAAACCGAATTATCGGACCCCCAAAAAAAGGGATGCTCACTCGTAACTAAGGCCGGGGCCATGTCCCGGCCTAAAGAGATTGCAAATCGGTGGCGCGAAGCGATGGCAAGGTCAGTGATCGGGACGATCTGGCGCAATCTCTCAAAGGGAATGATGATTGAAAGAGGGGCGAGAAATAATTTTCTCCCTCTCTTTCTTTCTTCCTTCCCTTATCGACGGTTTACCGTCGCCCTTCCTTCGGTGCTACGCCGGGGGAAGGTAAGCGGCCAAGCTGTGCGCCGTCGCTCTCGGTGGCTCTTCCCGCCCTCTCCTGTCCAGCCCTGAAAGGTCGCATACGGGGCAAAAGCCCCTCAAAAATAAGTGTGCGCGCGAAAAAGGGCAGGGGCTAGGCGTGGGCAAAGGGCCACAAAGAGCGGCAAGCCTGCGCTGGCGCTATCGGGTCCGGGTTTCCCGGTCGAGCGATGCCCTGCAACGGTTGAAACAAGCGCCAAGCCTGCGAAGGCGCGTCCAGCGGGTCGAGTATCGAGCTGCTTAAAAGGGCCACCCCCGCCCGCTCCTGACCAGCCCTGAAAGGTCGTCTACGGGTCAAAACCCCCTAAAATTAAGTAGGCGCGCGAAAAGGGAAGGGGCAAAAGGCGGGTGCAATGTGGCACGAAAAAAGCGGCAAGCCTGCGCTCCCGCTACGGGGTCCGGGTCTCCCGGTCGAGCGATGCCCTGCAACGGTTGAAACAAGCGCCAAGCCTGCGAAGGCGCGTCCAGCGGGTCGAGCCTGCGAGGCGCGCAACATTAGGCCAGCGGCGCGGATTGCGTGATCCGGGGCGCTGTGCCGATGGGTCTGGTCCTCCAGTCGGTCGATGCCCTGCGTCGGTCGAAACAAGGTGCCCCGATGCCTGCGAGGTCGGCACCGTCAAAGCTGCGCCTTTGGTGCTGCGGTAGGCCAGTGACGCGGATTGCGTGATCGTCGGCCCGCTTGCGGGCACCTGACGATTGCGTGATCCGGGGCGCTGCGCCGATGGGTCTGGTCCTCCAGTCGGTCGATGCCCTGCGTCGGTCGAAACAAGGTGCCCCGATGCCTGCGAGGTCGGCACCGTCAAAGCTGCGCCTTTGGTGCTGCGGTGCCGTCCGGATCGCTTGTTGATCCCGGCGCGCGCCGCTTGCGGCCCCTGCCTCTTTGTTTCTAAGCATGATCCCGGCCCGTGCCGCTATTGCTCGGACGGTGACACCCATCAGCGCCGGAGGCGCAAGCGGGCGCAAGCCCGCGACGATCCGCATAAGTGCAAGAGCGAGCGTCTGCGAGCGTTGGCGCTCGGGGGTCCCCGCTTGCGGGGGTGGGCGACACTCGGACTGCGGGTCTAGTCTCTTGTGGCTCTGCGGGGGCTGTCCAGGGCGAAAGGCCTATGGCCTGTCCCGCGCCTGCGCGGGTCGCCCTAGACTGGCCCCGCGATGCGCTCCGCCTGCGGTGCGTGCTGGTCGATGATGGGTCGATGAGGCAAAAGCCGCGACCGCTTGCGGGCGCGCTGCGCCTTATCGGGCATGTCTCCCCAAACGTAAGAAAAACCTTCAAAGCTGCAAGCTATTGAAAATAAAGGCGCAATCGAAAAGTGTATGCCTCCTGTGAACACATAGGGATTACATATATTTTAGAGCGCGGCGCGCTGGCCCTGCGTGCCGCTTTCTGAAATGTCGATTTGCTTTGGAAAAGAAAAGGCCGGGACGCTTGACGC
>JAIVHI010000084.1:0-5127 GCA_020201155.1 Loktanella sp.
GAGTTCAAGCGGGTCTACAACCGGCGCACGAACATGGTGAAGGAAGCGATGGATGCAGTTGCGGGCCAAGGACAGGATGCGCTTGTGGATGCCATCGTCGCGTCGATTGCCGAAGGCGGGCTTTTCGCAGTCGATGTCGACATCATTCAGAACGAGATGGGCAATCAGGCGCATGTCGTCTTGCCGGCCGCACAGCAGGGCGAGATGAACCTCACCTCAATGAATGGCGAACGCAGGATGAGGCTTGCCGAAAAATATATGGACCCACCCGGTCACGCGAAACCCGACTGCCTGATCGCCGCTGATATCGCCCAAGCGATGGAGCGCGTGCTGGGAGAGATGGGTGAGGCGGATTATGCTGCGCAATTCTCTGGCTACGACTGGCAGACCGAAGAAGATGCGTTCCGGGATGGTTACCAGTCGGCACATCCGGACGTGACTTATGATCGCCTGCGGGCCATGGGCACGAATGGATTTCAAGAACCGCCAGCCGGGCGGGACGGCGACACCATTCTGGGGACCGACCGTCTTTACAAAGATGGCAACTTCTCGACCGATGATGGCAGGGCTCGGTTCATGGCCGGTCCATGGCGCGGTTTTGCCACCCCCGGAAAAGAAGAGGAACAGGCAGCCTATCCCTATTTCATCAACAATGGCCGCTCGAACCTCAATTGGCAGAGTTGGTTCCTCGATCAGGATAACGACTTCGTCCTTGATCGCTGGCCTTACCCATTTCTCGAAATGAACCCCGAGGATATGGCCGAAAAGAGCATCGGTGCCGGCGATCTCGTTGAGGTATTCAACAACAACGGCGCGACGCAGGCCATGGCCTATCCGACCGAAACAGCAAAACGGGGTGAAACGTTCATGATGTTCGGCTCGCCGCGCGGCACACAGGGTAATGTGGTCGGCGAAGGTGTGAACGAACTGGTGATCCCAGTCTACAAGCAAACCTGGGCCGACATTCGAAGAATATCGGGAACGCCGGCAGCCGCACGGGGGATCTCCTTCAAGTCCAAGGAATACCGGTTCTGATATAAAATACCGTCCCGCCCGAAGTTCTCGGGCGGGATATGCTTTGGGAGGAGCGGGATGCGGAAAGCTACACTTAGTTTGGCAGAGCCTTGCACCACGGGTAAAGCCGGACCGGTGCTGTCAGTCGATGCCGCTCGCCTTCGTGCGATGGCGGCTTGTGCGCCACTGACCGACATTGAGGAGCTACCTCTGGATCAGGCGCTTGGCCGCATCATGGCCCACTCCGCATCTGCGCTGAGCGACCTGCCGCCTTTCGACAATTCCGCGATGGACGGCTACGCATTGCGTATCGGTGACCTTGCTGGATCTGGGCCGTGGTCGCTGGATGTGCACGAACGCATCGCAGCGGGGGACGGATTGCATCGCATTCTACCCGAGGGGGCTGCCTTTCGGATATTCACAGGGGCGCCGATACCTTCGGGTGCGGATGCAGTCGTCATGCAGGAACGGGTGACCCGCGACGGTGACACCGTCCGCATCGACACGGTACCTCGGCTTGGCGCGAATATACGCAAACAAGGCGAAGACCGCGCGGCTGGGTCTGTCCCGGTGCCGGTCGGGCAGTTGCTGACCGCGCCGAGACTTGCGCTGCTGGCGGCGCAGGGACTCGCAACTGTGTCGGTCTATCGTCCATTGAGCGTTGGCATCTTCTCGACTGGGAACGAATTGCAGGAACCCGGCGAACCCCTTGGTTATGGCCAGATATATAACTCGAACCGCGTGATGTTGCGCGCGCTTCTGAAGCAGCCATGGATTACACTGACAGATTATGGCATCTTACGGGATAACGCAGAGGCAATTCGAGGCGCGATCCGAACGGCAGCCCTGGCCAATGATGTCGTCGTATCTTCGGGCGGGGTATCGGCAGGTGAAGAGGATCATGTGCTCGATGCGCTGCGCCGTGAGGATGCGACGCTCGACGTTCTTAAAGTCGCGATCCGACCAGGCAAGCCATTGACGATCGGGCGCATTGGGGGTGCTTTGTATTTTGGTCTGCCGGGCAATCCCTATGCAGCCTTGATTACCTTCAGCCAGATCGCGCGTCCTGCTATGAGACGGAGCGCAGGGCACAGCGAAGCATCGGACTGCTGGATGCCAGCAGTGTCCGGGTTTGAATACTGCCGCGCAACCGGTCGGACAGAGTATGTTCCGGTGACGTGGGAGCACCGCGATCCATATGGACGCCCGATCCTGCAACGGCTTGGGCAGGGCGCCTCAGCCAGCCTTGGTCCTATCGCCTTGGCGCGCGGGATAGCGGCCTTGCCGCCCGACGTGGAACAGGTCCTCCCAGGAATGCCGCTTGCTGTCGACCTTCTCGAAAGCTGAAGCCGCATCCCACGGAAGCGCTCAAGACGGTCAAAGAGCTCCTTACCCCGTCGTCTCAACCAAGGTTAAGTCCAACGACGCTGTGATAGTGGGGCCAAGGTCGTTCAGTGGGGCGTAATGATGGGTGAGATTGCGAGCCCACAAGTCACGCTTTACGCCGGATTTTTCCGATGAGCGCGGAGGGCTCTGTGGACCAAAAACTTTTCGCTATCATCCACGAGAAAAGCAGAAGGTGCATCGGACTTGCGTTCGGTAGCTTCGCTCCTCAAATGACCACTACTGTGCTTGACATCACTCATATTTATCCATAATTCTCGATATATGGATAAATATAGTGCCCTCGAAGCCCTCGCCGCTCTTAGCCAGCCCACCCGGCTGGACGTGTTCCGCCTACTCATCAAAGCCGGAGAGGCGGGCATGTGGGCCGGTGAAATCGGCGACACCCTCGGGGTTCGCCAGAACACGATGTCGGCCAACCTTTCGATCCTTACCCGCGCCGGTCTGATCCGGAACGTCCGCGAAGGCCGCAGCATCCGCTATTTTGTCCAGATGGATGGGGTCCGCGGGCTCCTCGGCTTCCTGATGGAGGATTGTTGCGGAGGAAGTCCGGAACTCTGTCGGCCGCTGCTCGACGAGATCGCCTGTTCGTGTTGAGGGGCGTCATGATCGAGGACAGGGCAACACCCATCCCCCTCTGCGCCAGCGAGGCGAACTGAATCACATCTGCGAAAGACCAACATGACCGATACATCACTTCCCGCCGCAGCGGGCCTTGGGACCTTCGAGCGCTGGCTGTCCGTGTGGGTGGCGCTCGCCATCGGCGCGGGGCTTCTGCTCGGCAACCTTTTTCCCGGACTCTTCTCTACCTTGGCCTCACTCGAGATTGCTTCGGTCAATCTGCCTGTGGCTGTGCTGATCTGGGCGATGGTTTATCCGATGATGGTGGGCGTAGATTTCGGATCGCTCGCCCGCGTTGGCGACAAGCCGAAGGGGCTGGTCGTGACGCTGGTGGTGAACTGGCTGATCAAGCCCTTCACGATGGCAGCCCTTGGAGTGCTGTTCTTCAACTACGTCTTCGCAGGGCTGATCCCGCCCGACGATGCGCAGGCCTACTTGGCCGGTGTGATCCTGCTGGGCGCTGCGCCATGTACGGCGATGGTGTTCGTCTGGTCGAACCTCACCCGAGGGGACGCGACCTACACGCTGGTGCAGGTCAGCGTGAACGATGTGGTCATGGTCTTCGCCTTCGCACCCATTGTCGCCTTCCTTCTCGGCGTGACGGATATCGTCGTGCCCTGGGACACGCTGTTGCTGTCGGTCGGCCTTTACGTCATGCTGCCGCTGCTCGCGGGCTATCTGACCCGCCAGGGCCTTGTCCGGAAGGGCGGCGAGGCGGCGGTGGATGCCTTCAAGGGACGGGTCCAGCCGTTCTCGATTGTCGGGCTGCTGGTGACGGTGGTGCTGCTCTTCGGCTTCCAGGGCGAGGTGATTCTCGACAACCCGCTGGTCATCGCGCTCATCGCAGTTCCCCTGCTGATCCAATCCTACGGCATCTTCTTTTTGGCCTACGGTGCGGCGCGGGCGTGGAGCATCCCGTTCAACGTCGCCGCCCCCTGTGCGTTGATCGGGACCTCCAACTTCTTTGAACTGGCCGTGGCCGTCGCGATAAGCCTTTTTGGGCTCGGCTCGGGCGCGGCCCTGGCTACGGTGGTGGGGGTGCTCGTGGAAGTGCCGGTGATGCTTTCGCTCGTCGCCTTCGCCAATAGGACGAAACATTGGTTCCCTGCCGAAGAGAGCACATCATGACGGTCGTCGTTCACCACAACCCTGATTGTGGCACCTCGCGCAACGTGCTGGCGATGATCGAAGCCTCGGGCGAGACACCAATAGTCATCGATTACCTCGAGGTCGGTTGGACCCGCCCGCAACTTCTCGCGCTGTTTGCCGCGGCTGATCTGACGCCCCGCAAAGCGCTGCGGACGACAAGATCCCCGGCGGACGAACTGGGTCTCCTCGATCCATCAGTCAGTGACGAGACGATCCTCGCCGCAATGCTGGAACACCCGATCCTGGTCAACCGACCGATCGTCTGCTCGACGAAAGGCGTGCGCCTCTGCCGCCCCAGCGAGACAGTGCTGGATCTACTCGACACCTTACCGCCCGGCCCGATGACGAAGGAGGATGGGACCACGCTGATCGACAAGGAAGGAAACCGCGTTGCCTGAGACACCGAACCTCGATGAACGGCATTTCCGTCCGATCGACACCGTCCGGCTGCTGACGCCCGACAGGGCAACACGTGCCCCACGCATCCTGCTTCTCTACGGTTCGCTCCGCGAGCGGTTCCGGTGACGTGGGAACAACGCGATTCATATGGAAAGCCAATCCTGCAACGCCTTGGGCAGGGGCCTCAGCCAGTCTTGGTCCTATCGCCTTGGCGCGCGGGATAGCGGCATTACTGCCCAATTTGGAACAGGTCCTCCCGGGAATGCCGCTTACTGTCGACCTTCTCGAAAGCTGAAGCCGCATCCCACGGAAGCGGTCGAGACGATCAAAGAGCTCCTTACCCCGTCGTCTCAACCAAGGTTAAGTCCTACGACGCTATGATAGTTGGCCCAAGTTCGTTCACTGGGCCACGATGGCGGGCGTGATCGTGAGCCATTGGTCACTCTTTCCGCCGGATCGTGCCGACAAGTTCGGTGGCGTCGGCGAGTGTGTTCGAGATCGTGCCATATTTGCGCAGGTTGCGGTGCAGCAGGTCAAGTC
>JAIVHI010000084.1:5179-6270 GCA_020201155.1 Loktanella sp.
GGGCGTGATCGTGAGCCATTGGTCACTCTTTCCGCCGGATCGTGCCGACAAGTTCGGTGGCGTCGGCGAGTGTGTTCGAGATCGTGCCATATTTGCGCAGGTTGCGGTGCAGCAGGTCAAGTCGCTGGTCGGTCTCGTCAGTGTCCACAATAATGTCGTAGTCGATGCGGACCATCTTGGGCGGGCTGTCCTGGCGTTGCCCGTGAAGGCTGACCTCGATGCCGCGCAGGTCGAACTCCAGCATCGGGGCCACGCGTTCGGCCCCCTTCAGCATGCAGGCCGCAAGGCTGGCCAGCAGCATCTCGGCTGGATTGAAGGCGTCATCGCGCCCCGCCATGTCGGTGTCCAACACGATCCGCGCCTCCTTGGCGCTGGCCTCGGATCCATGGCTGTCGATGCGACGGGCGGTGACACGATAGTCCAGCATCATTCCCACTCCATCTCTTCGAACGTTGCCTGCGCGTTCCGCCCGGCAAGGCTGTCGAACTGCTCGAGATAGCTCCAGTCAGACTGATCGATCGAGGCCGCATCCATGATGTCGCCACCGTCGTCGATCAATGAACCGATCTGCATGCGCAGGTTCACAAGGTAGTCATAGGTCTCGCGCCGTGCGGTCGCCAGATCGGTGGCGGCCCCGTGGCCCGGCACGATATGCGCGGGATCAAAGGCTGCCATGGCGTCAAACACCGCGATCCAGCTGTCGGTATCGCGCGCCGGGCCGTTGCCCAGCAGACGATCCACATAGACGATATCGCCGGTGAACATCACGTCGCGTTCGTCCAGCCAGACAAAGCTGTCGCCCGGCGTATGGGCCGGCCCGCGATGCATGATGTCGAAACTGAAATTGCCGGCATCGAGCCTGTAGTCACTGTCGAAGGTCACGTCGGCGTAAGACGGCTCGGTCCCTTCCAGCCCGTCGCCCAGAAACTGCGCCAGTGCGCTCATGTGCTGGGACGCGCGGTCCTTGTGGTCCGCGTCTGCGGCGGCACTGGCGATCACTGTGGCACCTTCGGCCTGCCAGTAGCCGTTGCCGAGCCACCGGTGGTCCTGCCCGCCGGTGTCGATGACGTAGGCGACGGGTGCGTCCGTAA
>JAIVHI010000179.1 GCA_020201155.1 Loktanella sp.
GCTGGCCCCCTACTTCGGCACGTCCCTTCTGACCTGGACGACGGTGATCGCAACCGTTCTTGCGGGCTTTTCGCTGGGCAGCGCCATCGGGGGATTTGTCGCCGAACGCCGGCGGCCCATCGCTACCGCACGGGTGCGAACGGCGCTGGTGGGCACCGCGGTGCTGATGGCGCTGTCGCCAACGGCACTTGGCCTCATTCATGCCTTCGGAGCGCGTGGAACGGCGGGCATGATCCTGACCGTGATCATCACCTTTTTCCCGGCATCGGTTCTGATCACCCTGCCATCGCCCTTTCTTGCAAAATGCGCGATCGAGGCCCGGCCCGGACGCGAGGGGTCGTCGCTGGGGATCGTCCTCGCAGCCGGATCGCTGGGCGCCATTCTGGGTGCGATCCTTGCCGGATTCGTAGCGCTTCCCCTTATCGGCTCCACCGCGACCTTCGCGGGCTGTGGTGCGGTGACACTTCTGTGCCTGCTGTTCATCCGGAACAGCGACCCCAAAGATGGCCGCACGTCGCCCGGACCGGCGCCCGCTGTCCTTGTCGCCGTATTGGCCTTCATCGGGTTCGCAGGGTTCGCTGGCACCCCCACATGCCAATACGAATCCGGCCTGTCTTGCCTGCACGTCGAACGCCAAGCCGGGGAAATCCGTCTGTTTTCCGACCGGACGCTTCAAGCCGCCGAGCCGATTGCCCGGACCGACGGCGCAGCACTTGCCATCCCCTACACCCGGTGGCTTTGGGCCAGACTGGATCAGGATCTTGGCCCCGCGCCTTCTGTTCTTTTCGTCGGCGGGGGTGGCTATACCCTGCCGACGGCCCTTCTCGCGTCGCGCAGCTCTGCACAGGCCGTCGCAGTCGAGATCGACCCCCTCGTGACCGAGGTTGTGCGCCAACACCTGCCCCGCGCCAGCGCAATGATCGCGCAGACCGCATCGGATGGTGGCGCCACGGACGAAGGTCGGCTGGATATCGTGCACGCCGACGCCCGTGTCTATCTCAACGAGACGGATCGCCGCTTCGATGCAGCCGTGATGGATGCCTTTTCCTCAAGCTCGGTTCCGGCCCATCTGGTCACGCGCGAAACCTACGAACGGCTGAGCGCGATCATAGACGGACCGGTCTACATCAACCTGATTGATACGCCCGACGGACCGCTTGCGCGCGGCGTCTACGCGGTCGTGTCCAGCGTCTATCCAAACGTTGAGGCCGTGACGGGGCCGGTCAATTCGTCCGGTCGCGCCAACATCCTTCTGGCGGCCTCTGTCGAACCGCTACCTTCTTTGCAGACAGTCCCGGACGGTTACGCGGCGGCGCAACTCTCGTCCGGACAACTTTTTACCGATGACCGGGGATGGGTCGGGCACCGGTAGCGGGCCCAGACCGCGATTGCGGCCTGCGAAATCCTGATCTCGCGCAAGCTCTTTCAACGATTCAGCCTGCCTTTGATCATCGCCTCTCGAAATTCGCTTTCGACGCCCGGATCCAGCGTTGTATCCTGACCATTGTCGGGAAGAGGATCATCCTGGGCGATTGTCCAAACGAATGAGGCGTATTGTTGCTTAAAGACCAAAGAGCATTCGATCCAATGGATTTTCTTGCCGGAAGTGGCGAGATGGCAGAGCGCATTCGCTCGTTCGATTGGGCCAACCATCCCTTCGGCCCGTTGGAGGCATGGCCTCAATCGCTTCGGTCGGCCCTGTCGATCTGCTTGAATTCGGCATTTCCGACATCGATTTACTGGGGGCCGGAACTGCGGCTGCTTTACAATGATGCCTGGGCTCCGATCCCCGGCCCCAGGCACCCCGCCGCGCTTGGCGCGCGGGCGCAGGATATCTGGGGCGATATCTGGCACATCATCGAGCCGCAGTTCGCAAAGCTCGTGCGAAGTGGCGAGGGGCTCTTCGTGGAAGACCAGATGCTGCCCATGCGCCGGTTCAACACCGAAGAAGAGACCTAATGGAATTACAGCTTCACGCCCATCCGCGCAGGGGACGGAAGCATCGTCGGGATTTTCAACTCGGGAAGCGAAACAACCGACAGGGTCATTCAAAGGCGCAATGCCGAACACCTGGTGGCTCTCAATCAGGATCTTCGGACTTGCGAAACCTCGGGTGGCGCGCTGAAACTGGCCGGCGCAATGCTCGGGCAGGTTTTGAATGCAAGCCGCGTCCGCATTTGCGAACGCACGACGCTGAATGGAAAACCGGCGTTTTCCCTGATCTACGACTGGCACGACGAGGATCGGGACACCTCTCGCCTTGCCCTTGATGCCTCGGATTTCACGGCACAGCAAAGCGACGATCTCTTGTCTGGCAGGGTGGTCCGGTTGTCGTCACTCGACCCCGATCTGCCTGACGTCAGCCGTCGGCTTCTTGAGGGTATCGGCATATCGAGCCTTCTTGCCGTTCCGTGGTCGGAAAACGGACAGGTTGTTTCCATTGCCGTCATTCAAAGCCGCATCGACCGGACCTACAGTACACTGGACCTTTCGGTGATCGAGAAAGTTCTCGAGACAGTGATGGGATGGATCGAACGAAAGCGGCATCGTGACCGGGAAAGGGTCATGGCGGGCGAGATTGATCACCGGGCCCGCAACATGCTTGCCGTCATCCAATCCATCGCCCGCATGACGAAGGGCAAGGATCTGGCGGACTTCAAGTCCAAGCTTAATGAACGGCTGGCCGCGATGGCGCGTGTGCACTCGTTGATGGGACGCAAGCGCTGGACCCACATCGAATTTCGCGACCTTCTCGAGGGCGAGCTTGCACCTCTTGGTTCCGAAATATTCCAACGTGTCACCATTCACGGACCGTCGGTGACGCTGTCTGCACAAGAGGCTCAACTTTTCGCCATGATTTTGCATGAGCTGACCACCAATGCCCTCAAGCACGGAAGCCTCAGTGATGACGACGGCAAGCTGTCGGTGACCTGGTTCATTGATCCCGACCACAACATGGCCTTGGAGTGGGTCGAAAAGGGACAACCAAGCAAGACCGCATGGAGTGCCGGCAGTTCGCAGAACGGCTTTGGTTCCGTTCTCCTGTCGCAACTGGTTCAGAACCAGTTGGGCGGCCATGTGCAGAAGTCGATCACGGAAGATGGTGTCGCCTACCAGTTCAGCCTGTCCCTGCACCGTCAGGCGTCTGACCCGATCCACGAACCTTCATTCGAAGTGCCGAAAGGTGGGCCGGCCACGCCCTTTTAGATCCGGCCCGGTGCCGCGCCGCGCCGCTGCGCTGGATCAACGCACGACACTGACTTTCTCAGGTCGGTTCCAGATCGCGTTGGGCGCCTCGGCCCGGCAGAGGGCGGCGGGTCGCGGGCGCGTCACGGACGACTGTTGCGATGTCGGGTGCGCTCATGGCCCGCATCAGGGCGGAATAATTCAGACCGAAACGGACTTCGGTCCCGGCGGCCAGCGCCTGCCCCGGCGTGCGAAGAAGAAGGTGATCGCTGGTCGAACCAAGAAAGGTCAGCAAACCGGGCATCGACAGGCCACCTGTGTCGGTATCCTGATCGCCCAGCGCAAGCAGCGAAGCGGCACCGGCGTCCGGCCGCGACAAGCCCTCCGGCATCGCGCCTGCCCCGCGCCGTTGGGCGTCGGTCCTGGATTCGATCACCTCTGCCACAAGGGTGAAGGCATCGGTTGCCAGACCTGCGATCGGCTCACCTGTCAAAGGATTGCGGCCCAGCAAGATCGACTCTCCAAGGCGCAGTTCGTTGAGTCGGGTCGCGCCGGGCCGCAACCCCGCGAGGTTGGCCGAGTTGCCACCCGAAACGACCCTGAGCGGGACGCCACAGGCGCGCTCGACCAGCGGCACGAGGCTCAGGAAAGCACCCATGGCGACCCTGTCCGGTGCCCGCCGGTTGAGACAGGCGAAATTCGCCCCCAGACCGGCCAAAACGACGCCCGGCAGCGCCATCACGCGGCGCGCGAACCGCGACACGGCCGACGGCGGCATGCCTTCGCGCCCGTCTCCCATCTCGACCATCACGACGATCCCGTGGATTCGCCCGGCTCGACAGGCGGCGTGGGCCAGCGTCTCGACCACGTCCATGTCCGCGTTCAGACTGGTGCCGCAGGTCCGGACGATGCGGTCGACCTGCCCCAGCATCGGCGTGCGGATCAAAAGGACGGGGGCGGTGATGCCCGCGGCGCGCATCCTTTCGACATTGGTGACCCTTGCGTCGCCCAAGGCCGCAACCCCACCGTCAAGCATGGCACGCGCGACATCCGGATGCCCGCACACGCCTTTCGTGACCCCGACGACCGAAATCCCAAGCGGTGTCAGCTGATCGACAAGATGCCGCGCATTCTGCCGGATCTTGGACAGATCGACCTCGATGCGCGGCGTGGTCACGCGTTGGCCTGCTCGGTGGCGGACCCAAGGTCAGGGTAAGCCGCCAGCACCATTTCGACCAGTTCGACCCCCGGACGTGTCAGCGCATCGGTGACGGGCAGACCCAGCCTGTCCGACCAGTCCAGAAGCGCGGGTCCGATAGTGTCAGGGGCCATACCTTCGTGATTGAGCGTCATGCCGATGACACGAGTCGCGGAGAACGCCTCGATCAACGTGATCTCGGACTTCGGGTCGGGCATCGCCATCTTGGGGAAATCGCAACGATAGGGCCGGCCCGGGGCATGCTGCAGGATCACCGCATCGGGCTGGCTGCCGCGCAGGATGAAGGCAGAGGTGCAGAAGGCCGGATGCCCAAGCGCGCCCTGCCCTTCGATCACGATCACCTTCGGCGCCTCGGCCTCGAACGCCGCAACCACGACGCCCTCCAGCTCGCCGCAGCAGAACTGGGGCGGCACGGCATCCATGGCAATGCCATAGCGCGCGCCCTGCATGAGCCCGGTCTGCCCCGTTCCCACAAGAACCGTGCGGATGCCCGCGGCGTTCAGGGCGTGGGTCAGAAGCGTCGCGGTGGTCCGCTTGCCGATGGCGCAGTCGGTGCCCAGGACGGCGATGCGAAGGGCGCCGACCTCTGCGACAGACCCGTCGAACAGGCGCATGTCCTTGCTGGGCTTCGGCTTGCGGATATCGCGGATCGTGACGCCACCCGCCCGGGCCGCGGTGGCGATCTGGGGGTCGTCGCCCAGATATTCGTGAAGTCCGCTGACGATGTTCATCCCGCAGGTAATCGCTGCCAGAATGACCGCACGGTCCGCGCGCGACAGCGTCCCGCTCGACGGTGCCATGCCGTAGATAAGTGTGTCGGGGCTGACCTTTTGCGCGCGGATACCGCTCACGAGGTCGCGCACGACGGGGATGCCGTTGCGGACCCCGTCGAGTATCTCTCCGCTGTCCTGCCCCACAAGGTAGCTGTCGATGACCGAGGCGATCCGGAAGGTTTCCGAGTGACGGACCAACCCGTTGGCCGTCTTGCCGTCGACCCGACCGAAGTTTCCCTCGCAGTAGACGATTGCAACAGGCTGTTCGGGCACCGCCGGGTCCGGTGACCCATCGCGGCGAACGGCGCGGGACGGCGGGGCCGTTTCCGCCTGCCCGGACCGAACGCGTGTCGCAGTGTCAGCTTCGTGACGTGTCATCTTAAAATCCTCGGACGGAGAAAGCGCCGCCGCGCTGGACGTGTCTGAGGCAGGCGATACGCCGTCAGTCATACGTCTCGGCAATCTCGGTGCGTCACGCGCAAGCGGACTTCCCCTTGCCTGTGTCACAGGATCGAATGAAGCTGATCGCCAACGGTCCCCGGCCATCGCAATGGGCGCAACGTCGTCGTGAAACGGATGGCAGAAGCCTGAAATCGACCCTGTCCGGGGCATCAGCTACTCTTGATAGATGGCTATCCGACGGCGCAGTTGCAATGCGCCCTTGGCCGAATGTCCGATTGGTTCGGCCCGCAAAGGCGCCAGCCGCCTCGCGCGGAGTTGATCGGCAAGGCAGTTTGTGCCCGTGACATGGCTGCCGAGCCTCGTCAACGTAAGCCTTCTCACTCATGGGGCGAAGGTGTGATGCGGTCTGTTGCTTGCAAGATTCTGACGCTGGTTCTGCCGCTGCTGGTGATGGGCTGCGCCGGGCCCGAACGCGTGAAAGATATGACGCCGTCCGCTGCCAACCGCGCCGAAGCCTCGGTCGCCGCGTCCCGGTCGGTCAGGGTCGCATTCCCTGCCTTCGGCGACGACGATCCCCACCCCTGGGACGGCCGGGCGCCCAAGGCCTATGCCGTTCACGGCATCGACGTGTCGCGTTGGCAAGGCGCGGTCGACTGGCCCATGGTCCGCGATGCCGGCATCGGCTTTGCCTTCATCAAGGCAACCGAAGGCGGCGATCGCGTCGATCCCGCCTTCCTGACCCATTGGCAGGGTGCCGCCCGTGCGGGCGTGCCACGCGGGGCCTATCACTTCTACTACTTCTGCCGCTCGGCCGAGGATCAGGCACAGTGGTTCATCCAGAATGTGCCACGCGATCCCGCCGCCCTGCCCCCGGTGCTTGATCTCGAATGGAACCACCGGTCGCCCAGCTGCACCCACCGCCCCGATCCCGGATTCGTCCGCGCCGAAGCGTCGCGCTTTCTCGACATCCTGACCGCGCATTACGGTCAGCGCCCGGTGGTCTATACGACGCCCGACTTCTACCGCGAAACCGGGATCGGCGCCCTGCCGGGAACAGAATTCTGGCTGCGCTCGGTCGCGGGGCATCCGTCGACGGTCTATCCCGGCCAGCGATGGACCTTTTGGCAATACACCGGCACCGGACGTGTGCCCGGTGTGCGCGGCCCGGTCGACATCAACGTCTTTTCCGGCGCGCCCGCCGACTGGACCCGTTGGCGCAGGTAAGCCGACCGCCCGCGCCCGTTCCATGTGGCCAACAAAGGAAGACCTTGCCGTGCCGAGTGTCCTGTATCAGCCTCGTCCCAGATGAGGAGACAGCGATGACGAAAACCGCCGCTCAGGAAGACCAGACCGATGCCGACGCGCGCCGCGCGCGCGGTGAGTTCGTCCGCGGCGTCAGTGGGTTCCGGCACGCCATCGGCGATCCCGACTTTCCGGCAGAGCCCGGACGCTATCATCTTTTCGTGGCGCTCAACTGCCCGTGGTGTCATAGGGTCACGCTGGCGCGCGGCGTGCTTGGCCTGCGCGACAGCATCACGATGGACGTGGCCTTTCCGAACCGGACCGGCGACGACGACCCCCAAGGCCCGAACCTGTGGGAGTTCAGCCCCGACCGCATTGCGACCCTGACCGGCGCGCCGCTGCCCGAATGCACGACCGAGACCGCGACGGGGCAAGGCTATCGTCTTGCCAAGGACATCTACCGGGCCGAAGGGTCCCAAGAGCAATCGGTGCCGGTCCTTTATGACAAGCGGCGGCATCGCATCGTCAACAACGAAAGCGCCGAGATCCTGCGCATGCTGAACGCGGCGGCGGGGGGCCTTGGCAGCACCCTGTCCGACGCCGACCGCCCCGAGCTTTACCCGGCACCGGCAGAGCAAAGGGCCGAGATCGACGCGCTGAACGACATGATCTACACCGCCATCAACAACGGGGCCTACAAGGCGGGCTTTTCGTCCGACCAGACGGTCTATGAAAAGGCCTTTGCCGCCTATTTCGACATGCTCGAACAGCTCGAAGCCCGCCTGTCCGATGGCCGTCCGTTTCTGACCGGCGCGACGTTCACCGAGGCCGACCTGCGCCTTTTCCCAACGCTTTACCGGCACGACCCCGTCTATTTCGTCCGCATGAAGCTGAACGGCGCACGCGTGCTTGATTTCCCGCAC
Source organism: Loktanella sp. (assembly GCA_020201155.1). GTDB lineage: Bacteria > Pseudomonadota > Alphaproteobacteria > Rhodobacterales > Rhodobacteraceae > JAIVHI01. The sequence goes on from JAIVHI010000179.1 coordinate 7,746, forward strand.
CTGTGGCGCTGGCTGTGTCGTGTCCATGCCCTCCCCGGTGTCGCGACAAGCGGGTCGCTGGTCCACTGCCGTCAGGGGTATTTCGGCCGGTCCTGGAACAATGTCGTCCCGCTTGGCCCGACGCGGCCCCGGCCCTACCCCGAGGCTTATGGACACCCCGAACTGGCAGGTCAGCCCTGAAGACCGACGCCCCTTGTCTTGCCTCCCACGGCGGCGGCCATGGGACCCAGGCGGTCGAACAGCCGCCACAGAAGCCACGTCGCCCCATAGACGAAGACCAGCAGCCCGACGAACTCTACCGGCCACGGCAACGAGATCTGCGCGACAAGGGCCAGCCCGATCAGCGTGACGGGAAAGTGCAGCACGTAGACGGGAAAGACAGCGCGGTTCAGCCTGGACAGCGCGGCAGAGGGTCGGTGCAGGTAGCGCACGGCAAGACCCAGCGCGGCAAGACACCAGCCCCAGGCCGTTGCGGCCTCGACGATCGAAAACAGGGTCGCGTTGGACGGCTCAAGACCCAAGGGCCGCCAGCCCCCCGCGGCCAGCGCCTGCCCTGTGGGAATATCCTCCAGCAGGGCGAGCGTCAGCATTGTGGATTTGACCAAAAACAGCCCGACCGCAAGGATCGCAAGCCACCACGCATGTCGCCCGCTCCAGTCAAGAACAGTCGCCCCCTGCGCGCCGATCATGTATCCGCCGACGAAAAAGCACAGATAATAAGGGAACTGGTAGTTGTCGCCGGCCAAGGCCGCCGCATGGGGTTTGAACAGCACGACAGCCAGCGCCGACAGTGCGAAAAACACCGAAACCACCAAAACGGGTGACAGGCGCGCTTTGCCAAGGCGGTCACCGAACAGGAAGATTGGCCAAGCCAGGACCGTGTAGATGGCCAGACTGAACAGGAACCAAAGGTGCTGGACCTGCCTGGGTTCCGGGTCGGTCATCCACTGCCACCAGAATAGCGGAAAGCCGGGCGCTGCATCCGTCATGACCGCTATCGCATAGCCACCGAAGACGTTCAGAAAGAACGCACCGAAAACAGCGGGCCCCAGCAATCTGAGCAATCGTTGGGACATGAACCTCGGGCCAAGTGACCTGCGTGTCAGAAACCACGTGCCGATCCCGGCGATCATGAACAGGGACGGCAGACGCCAGCTGTGGCTCCAGTAGATGTACAATGTCATCCCATCGCCAGCCAGTTGGTTGTTCACGAAGCGGTAGACATCCGTGCCCCAATCGACGAAGCCCACGGCGACATGATGCGGGACAAGCAAGGCAAACAGGATGACCCGCAGCCAATCGAGTTCATATCGACGATCCATGGCGTGACCTCAAGGACAGGGCGGCGACACATCGCTTGGGTGCTGAATATCACGGCCAGCCTGCGAAAACCCCAGACAATCCCCGACCGGCCGAAATGTCGCATCGGCAGCGGATCAGCGACCGCAGAGTCTCGTCTGCGGGTCCAGCCGCGCGAACTCCTCACCCGAGATGATGTGGATCCGGTCATGGGGAATGTGCTGCCATTCGGCCAGATAGCGTTGCCGCACCTCGCCGCGCATGTAGCGGGCCATCTGCTGGTTTCCGACAGGGCCGACGTTGACGTTGGACCCATGAAAGCCCATGCGCGCGTCTGCGGCGACGCAGGCGTTCGGCAGGGTGGCGAACATCAGGCAGGCGGAATTGCACTTGCCTTCGATCCGCACGGGCCCGCCCCAGGCGGCAAGCCTCGCGCGGTCGGCCTCGGCGCTGATAAGCTGCCCGCCGCCGTCGTTGCGGATCACGTAGGTCTCGCCCGCGACGGGCGCGTCGCGCCGGTCCGTGCAGGCCACCAGAAGACACAGCAGCGTCGCGGCCACCATCGGTTTCATTCCTTGCCACTCATTCCACTCAGCCTGACGCAAAAACGCCGGCCCGCAAAGGGCCGGCGCAAGACATGTGCCGAAAGGCGCCCAGCGATCAGTCGGCCCAGGTCCAGGGCGTGGCAAAACTGTTCAGTGTCGCGTTGACCTTGGCCTCGTCCTTGTCGTGGGACTTGGACACATGCGCCACCAGACCGCGTTTCTTGTCCTCGATCACCTCTTCCACATGGGCGTCGATCTCTGCGGCCTTGAGCGCATCGTCGAAGACGCGGGTAATGGCGCGCTTGCGCAGGTCGGGCTTGAAGATCTTGCCCACCGCCGTCTTCGGCAACTCGTCCAGTATCTCGATATACTTCGGGTAGGCCGCCCGTTCGTGGATATGCTCTTTCGCATAGGCCATCAGGTCGTCGACCGAGACATGCGCCCCGTCCACCAGTTCCACATAGGCGCAGGGAATTTCGCCCGCATGGGCATCCGGCTGACCGATGGCCCCGCAAAAGGCGACGGAATCGTGACCGGCCAGTGCCTCTTCGATCTCGGCGGGGTCGATGTTGTGGCCGCCGCGAATGATCAGGTCCTTGGCGCGGCCCGTGATCCACAGATAACCGTCTTCGTCCAGCCGTCCCAGATCGCCGGTGCGCAGGTATTGCACCGTATCCCCCAGCGGAGAGCCTTCGCCGGGATAGAACAGATCCTTGTTCTTGGTGGCATCCGTGTAGGTCTTGCCGTCGTAGACCCCCGGAGACGCGACGCAGATCTCGCCGATCTCACCCGCTTCGACGTCGCGCTGGCTGGACACATCGACGATGCGCACATGGGTGTAGGGAAAGGGATACCCGATGGACCCCACACGCTTTTCCCCGCCCGGAGGGTTGATCGACACAAGACAGGTCGCCTCGGTCAGGCCATAGCCTTCGCAGATGGTCACGCCTGCCGCCGCTTCGAACCGCTTGTAAAGCTCCAGCGGCAGCGGTGCGGACCCGCAGAAGGCAAGGCGCAGGGACGAGATGTCGGCATCCACCTTGCGCTGCATCAGCGCGGACATGGCCGTGGGCACCGTGATGACGAAAGTGGCCTTGTAGCGTTCGACCAGCTTCCAGAAATTGTCGAACACACCGTCGCCACGATAGCCCTGCGGCGTCGGAAAGACGACATGTGCCCCCGACCCCAGCGATGCGCCCAAAGACACGATCGCCGCGAAGACGTGGAACATCGGCAGCGGGCACATCTGCACGTCTTTCTCGGTGAAAAGAAGACGGTCGCCCAGCCATGCGTTGTAGATGATGCCGGAATACCGGTGCTGCGCCACCTTGGGCATGCCGGTGGTGCCACCGGTATGAAAATAGGCGGCGACGCGGTCGACCTTGCTGTCCTCGAACTGTAGCGCCGTCGGCTGGCGCTTCATCGTATCGCGGTAGCTGAGAACCTTTGCCTTGTGTTCGACCGGGTTCTTGGGCCGGATCAGCGGCACGATCAGCTTCTTGACGCCGGTCAGATAGCGCAAAAGGTCAACCTCAAGCACCGTTTCGACATTGGGGGCCAGCGCCACGGCCTCTGCCGCCTTCTGGGCCACGTCGGTCTTGGGGAAGGCCCGCAGGGTGACCAGCACCTTGGCGTTCGTCTCCTTGAGGATCGCACCGATCTGTTCGGCATCCAGCAGCGGATTGATCGGGTTCACGATCCCCGCCACCTGCCCGCCCAGATAGGTCAGGATCGCCTCGGTGCAGTTGGGCAGCAGGTAGGCCACCACGTCGTTTTCGCCCACGTTCAGCGCACGCAGCATGTTGGCCACCTGGCTGACCTGATCCTTCAGCTCGCTCCAGCTGAGTGTCTCGGCCTTGTCGGCGGGTCCCGAAAACATCTGGAACGTGATCGCGTCCCGCTTTGGAAAGGCCGTCGCGGTGCGCGTCAGCTGTTCGTAGGTCGTCACCGCCAGATTGCGGTCATCCCACGGCTTTTCGTTCTCGATCGCGTCACGATCCGCGAGCGTCGCATAGGTCATGGCGGTCCTCCCATATTCATATCCCTCGCCCCGTTTGACCGGCGCGCTTCCCTGTCACGAAAGGATGATGAAAGCGCCCTTGCAGTGCAAGTGCGACGCCACGCAACTTGATTATTCCGCCGCGATTCCAGCTGTAAATTGCAGCCGCGCAAGACGCGCATAAAGCCCGTTCTCGGACACGAGGCTGTCGTGGGTGCCTTCGGCCACGATGCGTCCCTGTTCGAAAACGACGATCCGGTCGGCCTTTTTCACCGTCGCCAGACGGTGTGCCACGATCAGGGTCGTGCGCCCTTCGCTCAGCGTCTCGACGGCCTGTTGCACGGCCTGCTCGCTTTCGGCGTCAAGGGCCGACGTGGCCTCGTCCAGCAGCAGAACGGGGGCATCGCGCAGAATGGCGCGGGCGATGGCGATACGCTGTTTCTGACCGCCCGACAGCATCACACCGCGTTCGCCCACCTCGCTGTCGTAGCCGTCGGGCAGCGCCATCAGAAAGTCGTGCGCGGCGGCGGCGCGGGCGGCAGCCTCGACCTCGGCATCGCTGGCTTCGGGGCGGCCAAAGCGTATATTCTCGCGGGCGGTATCGGCAAAGATCACCGGGTCCTGCGGCACAAGGGCGATCTGCCGCCGGAAATCGTCCCGCGCGAGGGTCTGCAGGTCCATCCCGTCCAGCCGCACGTGACCGGCCTGCGGGTCGTAAAACCGCATCAGAAGCTGGATGATCGTTGTCTTGCCAGCCCCAGAGGGGCCGACCAGAGCCACCGTCTCACCCGGTTTCACGCTAAGCGATATCCCGTCCAGCGCGGCGATGCCGGGGCGCGCGGGATAGGCGAAATGCACGCTTTGAAAGTCGATCTTGCCCAGCGCCCGCCCCGGCAAAACGGCGGGGGCTTCGGGGTCCTGCACCGCGTCTTCCGCGGTCAGCAGTTCGACCAGACGTTCGGTGGCGCCCGCCGCGCGCTGCAATTCGCCCCAGATCTCGGTCAGCGCGGCCAGCGCACCTGCGACCATGATCGTGTAGATCATGAACTGCACCAGCTCGCCCACGGTGATGACGCCCGTCCGCACGTCGTTGGCCCCCATCCACAGAAAGCCCACGATGGCCGAGAAGGCGATGAAGATGACGATGGCGGTCATGACGGCGCGGGTGCCGATGCGGCGGCGGGCGGCGACATAGCTGCGTTCGGTGACATCCGCGAACTTGGCGCGGCTCAGGCTTTCGTGGGTGAAGGCCTGCACGGTCTGCGCCGACAACAGCTGTTCAGAGGCATCGCCGGACGAGGCCGCGATCCAGTCCTGATTCTCGCGGCTCAGCTTGCGCACGCGGCGGCCCAGAATGATGATCGGGATCAGGATGACGGGAATGGGCCAAAGCACCAGCATCGTCATCTTCATCGAGGTATAAAGCATCAGGCCGATCCCACCGATCAGGATCAACCCGTTGCGCAGCGCGATCGACACCGAAGATCCGATGACCGACAGGATCAGGGTCGTGTCGGTGGTGATCCGGCTCAGGACCTCGCCGGTCATGATCCGTTCGTAGAAGGTGGGGCTCATGCCGATCATGCGGTCGAAGACGGACTTGCGGATATCCGCAACGACCCGTTCTCCCAGCCGCGTCACCAGATAATAGCGCAGCGCCGTCCCCACCGCCAGAACGGCGACGATACCGATGGCCGTCAGGAAATAGCCCTGCAGGATCTCTGCCTGCCCGCTTTCAAAGTTGTCCACCACGCGCCGCACCGCCAACGGCAGGATCAGCGACACCGCCGCCGTCAGGACCAGCGCCAGAAGGGCCGCGATCATCAACACTCTGTAAGGGGACAGGTAGGGCCAAAGGTGCGCAAGGGCGCCCACTTGCTTGGACGACGCGCGATCCTGAGTGGCGGCGGCTGTGGTATCGGTCATTCTGCATCGTCCCTGTAACTCGCAGGGTGTCATAAGACCCCGTCAGCCGTGGAGCAAGGCGACAAAAGATCAGGAACGAAGTGGAGCGGGCGACGGGAATCGAACCCGTATCATCAGCTTGGAAGGCTGAGGTCTTACCATTACACAACGCCCGCGCGCCGTGGCCGGTGGTTAATTCACTTCGCAAATGGGGTCAAGTCATCCTCGGCGGACCTCCGCGAAGGACGGCGCCAGCCAATCACGGGGCGGCAGCCTGATACCCCGAGCAACCTGCAGATTGACCCAAAGGACCGATTTCAGCATAATCACCTCAGCCAGCGAGGAGACGGTCCATGACTCCGATACGCTATCGAAAAGACGTGTCTTGCTTTTCTCTCTCGGTGTTCCTTGCACTCTTTGCACAAGATGCGGGAGCCCAGACGTCCGATCCGGCCTGCGATTACGGCTCGCCCGAGGCTTGGGCCGAGGTCGCCGCGTCATACGAGGGTTTCTGGGTCGTCGATCATTTGTCGGGCTTCGTGATTGCAGGCGCAACGACAATCCCCTTTCCCGCCGACGACAGTTCTGACGTGCTGGGTATCGATGTCCAACCCGACGGGACGCTGATCGCCACACACCCCGATGCACAGGAGCCCTTGGTGATGACATGGGCGGATGAACCGGTCTGGATATTCGAAAAGCAAGCAAGCGATGACGGTGTGCCCGAGCCAATCCTCGATTCCACTTCGGTCGAGCTGATGATGGGCTGTCCGAACGACCAGCTTGCCCGCCTGATCGGCACCTCCACAGCCGTGATCGACGGTGTGCAGATGGACTTCACCTACCGGCTGATGGTGGTCTCACCCGTTCAGATGTACGGCATCATGCATGTCGGCGGCGCGGTCGACGGGATGGACTTCAACGCATGGCGATCGGTCAGCCTGACCCAATGAACCAAGGATATTACCGGAGACGACAAATAGAAAGGATCAGTTCATCATGACATTTCAGATCAATCTCGGCGCCGGCCTTGTCGCGCTGTCCTCATTGGCGGCGTGCAACGTGCCTGCCCCCGCACCCGAAGGCCCCCTTGCAGAGCGTCTGGCGGGCAGCCGCCTGACCCTGCGCGAAAATGCGTCGAATGCGAACCCCGACGACGTCCTGATCCTCGAACTCGCTCAAAGCGGACGCGGGGTGATGACCGTGGATCCGATGATCCTGACCTTCGACTGGTCCGTTCCGCGGGACGACCAGTTCTGCATCGAGAACCTCCGTCTCGGCGGCATCCTGTCGGACGATGATACGCTGGATTGCGCGCAGGTGCAGATCTCGGGCAATACCATCACCCTCGATTGGCCCGAGGATTCTCCTGACGGTCGGCGCTCTGCACGCGGGACGATCAGCCCGCTTTGACGGCCTGCTGAAACGGTCTGCTGACATCCCGACCGGCGCGGACCGGCGGGCTTGTGCCATTGTAACAAAACCGGATGATCGGTCCGCGCGGCGGTGCCGCAGTCGCCGCGCCCTGCGACAAAATGTAACAAAACCCGCCTTGGACCTGCAACAATCGCGCAGGAGTCCAGCTTCGGAACATGCGCCTCGGACGGCGCAAACCCAAACCAGATCAGCAAAAATTGCCGCTTCCTGACCCCTCTCGCGGTGTCACGCCCGCGCGAGCCACAGTGCTGTGAATAGATTGTCGCACCCTCGATCTTCTAGCCTTTGGTCAACGCCTCTTCACGGGGGCGTCTGTAACCCAATGACTTGAAAGGTTTATTCCATGTCCCACGTATCCAAGGCCATTTTCGCAACCTCTGCCGTCGCCACTGCCATCGCCGGTCTGAGCACCGGTGCCACCGCGCAAGAGCAGGACAAATGCTTCGGTGTCTCCCTTGCGGGTCAGAACGACTGCGCGGCCGGGGAAGGCACCACCTGCGCCGGCACCTCGACGGTGGATTACCAAGGCAACGCCTGGACCCTCGTTCCCGCAGGCACATGCGAAACGATGGAACTGCCGGCGATGGCCGACGGCACCCCGCGCACCGGCGCGCTGGAAGAGCTCGACCGCGATCTGCCTGCCTGATCGCAACAGGGGCGGGCCGCTGTCCCGGCTCGTCCCACCCCGACCCTGCACAGGTGATCCCCATGTTCGATACCTGAACGGTTCCCCATCTCGGTCCACGGCGTCGGCCTGTCGATCGGGGGCGAAGGCCCCCTTGATCCAGACCACCTTGGCCGGTTGAAACATCTCTGCGACTGGCTGAACCCGGCCGCCTTTTCCGAACACCTCGCCTGGTCCACCCACGACAGCGCCTATCTGAACGATCTGCTGCCCCTGCCCTACACGACTGCGACCCTTGCCCGCGTCAGCGATCACATCGACCGCGTGCAGGACGTGCTGGGCCGTCGGATGCTGCTGGAAAACCCATCGAGCTACCTTGTCTTTGCAGAGACCGAGATGAGCGAGACGGATTTCCTGCGCGAGATCGCGGCGCGGACGGGCTGCGGGCTGCTGCTGGATGTGAACAACGTCTTCGTCAGCGCCACCAATCTCGGCACCTCTGCGCAGGATTACATCGCCGATTTCCCCATGCAGGCCGTGGGTGAAATTCACCTTGGCGGACACGACGCCGATGCGGACGAGTCCGGTGCGCCGCTGTTGATCGACAGCCACGGCTGCACCGTGGCCGACCCTGTCTGGGCGCTGCTCGAGCGGACGCTCGCCTTGGCCGGGCCCACCCCGGTGCTGATCGAGTGGGACAACGATGTGCCGGACTGGCCCGTTCTGGCCGCCGAGATCGCGCGCGCCGACGTGGCCCTGAAGGTGACGGCATGACCCTGTCCCAAGCCGCGTTTCGCAAGCGCCTGATGACCCCGGGGCAGCCCGCCCCCGCGGGGCTTTGCAACCCCGACGGCGCACCCGCCGCCAAGCGTTTCGATGTCTACCGCAACAACGTGGCCGTCGGCTTGACCGAAGCGCTCATGGCGACCTTTCCCGTGACGCTCAAGCTGGTCGGTGACACGTTCTTCCGTGGCATGGCGGGCGTCTATCTGCGGCGCTATCCGCCCACCACGCCGATGATCCAGCGCTACGGCGACATGATGCCCGCCTTCCTGCGCGGGTTCGCCCCGGCGCGCCCTGTGCCCTACCTGTCCGATGTGGCGCGGCTGGAACTGGCCCTGCGCGACAGCTACCACGCCGCCGATCATGATCCCATTTCACCCCAACGCGAATACGGACAGTACCGGGCTGCAGATCGTCAACCGTGCCGAAAACGTGCTGGTCAGCCGACCCCTTTTCGACCCGCAGGTCACCGAAATCAGCACGCCCGCCGCGCTTTGTCTCGAAGCCTTCGCGAAGAACGAGACCTTGGGCAGCGCCATCGCGCGGGCGGGCGACGGGCTGAACCTCGCGCGGCTTCTGGGGCTGCTTCTGGCGCAGAACGCCATCGCCGACATCCAGACAGAGGACCAAACATGATCGACCTGACCCGGATCACCGACACCCTGAACCGCGCGGGCGATATGGTTCTGCCGCTTCTGGCCCGCTTTATCTTTGCCGCCGTGCTGCTGGTCTATTTCTGGAACGCGGGGCTGACGAAACTGGGGGATGGCCTGATGGGGCTGTTCCGCCCCGCCCTTGGCGCCTACGCCCAGATCTTCCCCCGCCAGATGGAGGCTGTGGGTTATGACGCAAGCCAGCTGGGCCTGTACCACTGGGCCGTGGTGGTCGCGGGGACAGCCGCCGAATTCATCCTGCCGTTTCTGATCGTCGTGGGGCTGCTGACACGGCTGGCGGCGCTGGGGATGATCGGCTTCGTCATCGTCCAGTCTCTGACGGATATCGTCGGCCACGGCGCGGGCACGGGCGGATGGTTCGACAGGGCGTCGGATGCCGTGATCCTCGATCAGCGGGCGTTCTGGGTGCTGGGGCTGACCGTTCTGGTGTTCAAAGGCGCGGGCGTGCTGTCGCTCGACCGGCTGGTCGGCGCGCGCTGGACGGCCGGGCCCACAGCCAAGCCCGGCGCTTTTTTGTAAGCCTCAGCGTCGCACCAATATCTGCCCGGCCAGCCAACCGGCAATCCATCCGCCGAGATGCGCCTCCCACGCAAGGCCACCCGAGAGCAGGAAGAATATGGCGATATTCGCGACAGCCAACCCCAGGATGGCCATGACGACGGGCTGCACAGGCAGGCCGGATCGCCGCCGCATCCGGTAGTCCATGGCCTGCCACAGCCCGACCAGCCCGAACACCGCCCAGCAGGATCACGCAGTTCAAGGCAAGGTGCCCCAGTCCACCGTGCAGGAAAGCATGCGTTATGAACATCAAGGCGCCCTGCCCGGGGTAGACGGCGGCTGTCTCGCCGGACAGGATCGTCTGCCAGAAAGCGCCCAGCGCGAAGGCGGGCCACCGCAGGTTCACCGATCCAAAAAGGCCCGAAGACGACAGGCTCAGAACCACTTCGATCCCCGTCATGATGCCCACGATCACCCACAGGAACACCGGCGCGCCGGTGGGTGACGTTTTTGAAATCGGTTCACGGTGTCGTCCAGATGTATCGGTCATGGTGTTCAGGTAAGCCTTCCCCGCGCCTTGGCCAAGGCGGCAATGTCGCGGCCGGCGACACCGGCCCGTCACATCGACCCTCGACCGGACTGGTCCGCGACAATCGAAAGCGCAGGCTTCGTGTCGTGACAGAAGTGCATGTCAGGCGCGGTGCAAGGCAATGGTCATCCTGTTGACCCCGATGATTTGCGCGCTGCCGATCCCGGCCACGGGGCAATCAGGCCTGAATTGCCGCAAATCCGCACCGATCCCGCCATCGGTCGGCCACAAATCATCGTTAAGACGGGGAAACCGAGACGAAACCTGTGGTGCCCACTGGAGGACTATAGATGATGCCGACCCTACGCCCTTTCACCGCCGCCGTCGCGCTGCTGCTGCTCGCGGCGCCACTTCAGGCCAAGGAAATCAACGTGCGGATCGAACGTGGCGGTTTCTACCCCACCGTTGTCTATGCCCAACCCAACGACACGATCAGGTTCCACAACACGATGCAAACCGTGGCAAGCCTGTCGTCCGCAAATTACTACAGCACACGTCCCGATTGGAAACTCAACGGGATCTCGTCGGGAACCTCCAAAACGATCACGGTGCAATCGGGAATGGAGCCGTTCGTGCGCGCGCCGTGCCTGAACAACTCCAACCCAAAATGGTGGCAATACGGCAGTCATACCGAAGCCGAGATGACCCAGTTGATCAATAATTCCGGCAATCCAAGCTATCACGAAAACGACTTCTGCAACGGTTGGTCCTACAACCGCTTCCACAACATGCTCGAAATCGTCATCGGCGATGCGCCGCTTGGCAACGGGCTGCTGAACTAAAGCGTTTCGCGAAGCGCAGTGCTCCGCTCGATCGTTGCCCGCGTTCCGCCTTTCGCTGATGTCTCAGGTTAAAGGCGGAACGCTTTAGACCGGTTCGATCAGTTCGGGTCCGCTGGCCCGATTGCTGTTGACCTCGTATCCCACGCGCTGAAGGGTCAGTGCGTCATCAGGGGCCGGACCCATCAGGGTTGCGGCCCCCTTGCCTTTTTCGCCCAGCCACAGGGCCACGTCATCGGGGTCGAGGATGACCGGCAAGCGGTCGTGGACCGGCGCCATCGTGGCATTTGCCGCCGTGGTGACGACGGCGCAGGTGGTCAACGCCTCGCCGTCTTTCTCCCAGCCCTGCCAGATGCCGGCAAAGATCATCGGTGCGCCGTCGGTGCGGGTGACCCAGTAAGGCATGGGCCGCTCGCCCTCTTGCCGTTTCCATTCGTAAAATCCGCTGGCGACCACCAGACAGCGCCGTTCCCGCGCGGCTGCCCGAAAGGCCGGCTTGTCTGCGATGGTTTCTGACCGCGCGTTGATCAAAAGCGGGCCGCCCCCCGGTTTCTTGTACCAGTGCGGGATGAACCCCCAGCGCATCGGGCGAAGGTGGCGCCTGCCCCCATCAGAGGTGACGGTATGCACCTGCGTGGTCGGGCAGACATTGTAGTTGGGCACGTCCGGCAAATCGTTCGCCGCCGCCGCGTCGAACATCCGGGCCATCGCGTCATGGGGCAAAAGGATCGCCATGCGTCCACACATGACCCCTACCTAGACTGTCGGAGGACTTCGCTCAATGCTGCAGGTGTTTCGCATGCGAAACATCAAACCTTATCAATGACTTGTTAACCAAAACTCAGCCGGCAGAGCATGAAACGCAAACGCCCCGGCCAATGACCGGGGCGTCGCAAACTTAGTCTTGGCGCTTACTTTACCGTGATGCGACCGTCGGTCATCGGCGCGACCGGGCTGTTCTCACCGATGTAGTCGGCGACGACCTCGGCCAGATCGGGGCCGAAGTCATAGGCGTTTTCAGCATCGCGGAACATCGCGTAGCCGTCACCGCCGTTGCGGACGTAGTTGTTCGACGCAACCATGTAGGTGGCTTCGGGGTCGATTGCTTCGTCTCCGACCATGACCTCGGAGATCCGGCTGCCCACTTCGGCGGCGGGATCCACGGTGAACGACATGCCGGCGACCTGCGGGAAGCGGCCTGCGACCTCTTCCATCTGGCTTGCACCGTTTTCAAGAGCGTCGATCAGCGTCTGGCCCGTGACCTCGAAGGTGGACAGCGTGTTCTGGAACGGCAGGACGGTGTAGACATCGCCCATCGTCACTTCGCCCGCCTCGATCGAGGCACGGACACCGCCCGCGTTGGTGATCGCGATCTGGACACCCTGATCGCCCACGCGGTCCAGCATGGCTTCCGCGACAAGGTTGCCCATCTCACATTCCTGCACGCGGCAGACCGACCGGTCGCCTTCAAGGCTGTCGGC
>JAIVHI010000266.1 GCA_020201155.1 Loktanella sp.
TGCTGCCATTGCGCAGCATATCCGCACAGTCGAGCAGCATCTTGGTACAAGCCTGATGCACCGCGCCGGACGGGGGATGGAACTGACCGAGGACGGCGCTCGACTTCTTTTGCCGCTGACCGAAGCGTTCGAGACGATCATCACCGCCTGCAAGGAAGTCGACTCCGCCCGTCAGAGCGGCCCCTTGAAGATCACCGTGACACCCAGTTTCGCGGAATACTGGCTGATGCCGCGGCTGGGATGGTTCTGGACAAGCTGGCCCGACGTGCCGGTCTCGATCACGCCATCGCATGCGCTTGCCGACCTGCGCCGAGACGGGTTCGATCTTGCCATCCGGTTCGGCACGGGGGACTGGCCCGGGCTCGAGACGGATTTCCTCATGCCGGTGGATTACGTCATTGTCGGCGCGCCTGCACTTGTAGGCAACCGGCGCTTTGACACGCCGTCTGACTACACGGCGATGCCATGGCTTATCGAAACCGCCCATGAAGAGGTGCTGTATTGGGCTCAAAGCAACGGTTTCGATCTGGCCGATCTCAATCCGCGGGCGCTGCCATCGATGGAACTTGTCATTACGGCCGCCCGCGCGGCAAACGGACTTGCAATGGTGCCCAGCGCACTGGTCCGCGAAGATCTCGACCGTGGATCGCTTGTCGCATTGATGAGCGTGCCGCAAGAGGGTCTGGGCTACTTCCTCATCACGCTACCCGGCCCGCAGCGCCCGGCCCTGCGCACCTTTATCAAGTGGATCAAGGATTCCGTCGCCGAACGGTCCTAGCGGGGCGATCGTTTCGCCAGAATGCGCTGCAATGTGCGACGGTGCATGTTCAGTCGTCGCGCCGTTTCGCTCACGTTGCGGTCGCATAATTCGTAGACACGCTGGATATGCTCCCACCGCACGCGATCCGCGGACATGGGGTTTTCGGGTGGTGGCGGCAGTGCATCGGTTGTTGCCAGCAAGGCATTCATGACATCGGTCGCGTCTGCGGGTTTGGCCATGTAGTCGGTGGCCCCGATCTTGACCGCCGCGACCGCCGTCGCGATCGCACCGTAGCCTGTCAAGACGACGATCCGTGCATCCGGTCGACGCTCGCGCAGGATTTCGACGACATCCAGACCGTTTCCGTCGAGCAACCGCAGATCGATGACGGCGTAGGCTGGCGGACGCTGGGTCGCGATCAACTTTCCCTCGGCAACGGTTTCGGCGGTTTCGACGGTGAAGCCACGTTTTTCCATCGCCTTGGCAAGCCGTTTGACAAAGGCTTCATCATCGTCGACCAGCAACAGGGATGGGTCGGGACCAAGTTCGGCAATGGCATTCATGTTCCAACGTCCTTCATGTTTATATCGCGAAACTTAGCCTCGCTTAAGGTCCGGTCAACGGACCTCACGCCGCATTGATACACTATTCAGGCTGGCCTAGCTTTCGCCGAATCATAAAAAGGCAAATGAGATGCTGGGCACGGACCTGGAAATCAACCAAGACGGCGGTCGCAGCAACTGGGTTCGCCTGCGCACGCTGGTCGTCCTGCGCTGGTTCGCGGTCCTGGGGCAAAGCCTTGCTATACTGGTGGCCAGCCATGTCTACGGGCTTCAGATCGACCTCAGCGCGACCTCCATCGTCATCCTGTCGTCGATTCTGGTGAACGTGCTGTCGGTGGTGCTTTACCCGCAGACCCAGCGATTGTCCGACACCGCCGCGATCCTGACGCTTATTTTCGATGTCGTGCAGTTGGGTGCCTTGCTGTACCTGACCGGCGGCCTGAGCAACCCCTTCGCCCTGCTTCTGCTCGCCCCGGTCACGATCTCGGCCACCGTGCTGCCGCTGCGCGCGATGATGGGCGTCGCTTTCCTGGCGATGGTCGTGATTTCGGCGCTCAGTCTCTTTAGCCACCCCTTGATGACTGCCGACGGGACCGTGCTGGCGCTTCCCGAGATGCTGCAATTCGGCATCTGGGCGTCGCTGATCATCGGACTCGCCTTCAACGCCTTCTATGCGCACCAGGTGACCGGTGAAATCAATGACATGTCCGAGGCGTTGCTGGCGACCCAGTTGGCCTTGGGCCGCGAACAGAAACTGACCGATCTGGGCGGGGTCGTGGCTGCGGCGGCGCACGAACTCGGCACGCCGCTGGCGACGATCAAGCTGGTCAGTGCCGAACTGTCCGAAGAGCTTTCAGGGCACGACGAAGATTTCGGTCTGTTAACAAGCAATTAACCTTATGAGACGACTCTGCCTTTGTTGGAACAGGGGCAGGCGATGCTGGCATTTCAGACTTTTCAAATTCTCTTCGCGTCTTTGACGGTTTTCTGTGTCGTCCTGATACTGTTGCGTCGCCGCGTTCTGATCGGGCCACCCCTGGCTGACCCCCGGGCGACCCCGGCTGCGCCGACCTTCCTTTTCAAGCGCGATGTGCTGATCGATGCAACGCCAGAAGCCGAACGAATCCTGACCCATTTCACACCGGGACAGACCGATCTGGATACGGTCGTGTCCGGCCTTGGGCGTCACTTTCAATCGCTGTCACAGACCCTTCAAGACCTGCCCGAAACGGGCGAGGCCCGCTTGCCCGCCGACGACGAAACCGGCCTGGAACTGAGGATCGACCGTCAGAATGCCTGCCTTCGCCTCGGCTTGGTTGCTGAGTCGGAGACCTCCGCACGGGCGGGATATTCCGCGATCGAACGCGGCGCGATTGAAGCTGAAATCACCCTTCTGCAGGACCTGACCGGACATGCGCCCCAGCTTATCTGGCGCGAAGATCGCAGCGGAGGGCTGGTCTGGGCCAACCCCGCCTATATCCAAGCCGCCGATCACGGGCGGAACACCGGCAAAGCCTCCGACGCTGCCTGGCCCGCTCAATCCGTCTTTCCCGATCTCAGCGCCGATCCGGTCGCCATCGGAACGACCGCGACCTCACGTCAAAGCATTGCCACACCCGACTCCGGACAGGCCAACTGGTTCGAGGTGACCCGCATCGGCGTGCCGGACGGCACACTGAACTACGCAGCCGACGCCAACGCCACCGTCAAGGCCGAGATGGCGCAGAAAGCGTTTCTGCAGACTCTGGGAAAGACATTCGCAAACCTGTCGATCGGGCTTGCCGTGTTTGATCGGAACCGCAAGCTGACCCTTTTCAACCCGGCCATCGTGGAACTGACCGGTCTTTCCGCGGCGTTCCTCAGCGCCAGACCGACGGTCGGCATGGTTCTCGACCGCCTGCGCGAGGCGCGGAAACTGCCCGAGCTTCGAGATTACGCCAGCTTTCGCGACCGCTTCTCGGCGCTCGAACGTGCGATCGAACGGGGTCCCTATACCGAAAACTGGATGCTGCCGGATGGACAGACTTTGAAGGTGACGGGCAGACCCCACCCCGACGGCGGCCTTGCCTTCAATTTCGAGGATATCACCGCCGAAATCTCGCTCACGCGGCGGTTCAGAAGCGAAATCGAAACCAGTCAAGCCGTGCTTGATGGACTGCCCGAAGCCGTCGCGGTGTTTTCGCAGGCGCAATCGCTTGTCATGTGGAACACAGCCTATAGCGATCTTTGGGGCATGGACGACGGTCTGGTCGGTGTCCGTCAGGATTTGCGCGACGCGCTTCGCCTGTGGAAGGCCAAATCGGTGCCCACCAAGGTCTGGCGCGAGATCGAGGGCTTTGCGCTGGCCGAAGGCACCCGGTCACCCATGTCGCTCGATATTGTCCTGACCGACGGGCGGCACGCCCGCTGCGAGGTCAAGTCGCTGCCGAATGGCGTGACGATGGTCCGCTTCAGCCTTCGCCGGGGTGTGGCCATGCCGGCCCCGGCCCTTTTGCCGACCGTTCAGCGCAGACGTGCCTTTGACCGCTAGGGGCGGGTTGTTCCGCCTGATTGATCGCATAAGGTGCGGTCATGACGACGCAGCAGACCACATGGACCGACCTGACCGAAGACGCGACCCGCCAGCTGGCGGCTGATTTCGCCGGTCTTTTGAAGCCGGGCGATGTCTTGCTTCTGGAAGGCGAAATCGGCGCCGGCAAATCCACCTTTGCCCGCGCGCTGATCCGGTCCCGTCTTGGCCGGGCCGAGGATGTGCCCTCGCCGACGTTCACGATCGTCCAGACCTATCCTGACGCCGCCGGAGATATCTGGCATTGCGACCTGTATCGCCTGACATCGCCCGAGGAAGCGTGGGAACTGGGGCTGGACGATGCGTTCGAAGAGGCCATCTGCCTGATCGAGTGGCCCGACCGGCTGGGGCAGGAGCGCCCCGCAAAGGCACTGACCCTGACATTCGCCGCCGGCGATCCGACCCATCGCATTACGGCCACCGGACAGCGTGACTGGACCGCCAGACTGGGTGCGTTGCATGGTTGATCTTGCGCCTTCGCCGCTGCTGGCTGACACCACATGGGCCACATGGACCGCCAAAGCGATCCCGCTTGATGCCTCGACCCGCCGCTATACGCGGCTGACCGGCCCCGATGGCGAAACGGCGATCCTGCTCGAAAGCGATCCTGCCAAGGACACGAGCCTTCCGACCTTTCTGCGGATCGCGGCCTACCTGACGGACAACGGTCTTTGCGCACCGCGCGTGCTGCGGGCCGATCCCACGCAGGGGACTGCCCTTCTGTCGGATCTTGGCCCGCATGATCTGACTTCGGTCACCCGCGCGGAACAGGCTCAGGCGACCGAGGTCGTGGCACAGATCCTTGCACGGCTCGACGGTCTGAAACCGGCATCAGGTCTTTCCATCCTTGATCCGGCCACAGGCGGCGACATGGTCCGCATTGCGGCGACGCATTACGGCACCGGTGACGGTGCCGATGCGCTGGCGGCGGAAACCGAAACCCAGATGGCGCGACACCTTCCTGCGCCCACCGTCATGGCCTTGCGCGACGTCCATTCCGAAAACCTGATCTGGCGGCCACAGGCACGCGGCCTTGACCGGATCGGCCTGCTGGACTTTCAGGATGCGATCATCGCACCGCCCGGTTACGATCTTGCGTCGTTCCTGCGCGACGTGCGGCGCGATATCAATACCGAAACGGCTGACGCCTGTATCGCGACCTACTGCCACGCGCTGGATCGCGACCCAGAGACGCTACGCCTGCATCTTTCGGTGCTGGCGGCCCAGCGCAACCTGCGCATTCTAGGCATCTTTGCCCGCCTTGCACGCGACCGGAAGAAACCTAAGTTTCTGGGGTTCCTTCCCCGCACATGGCGGCTATTGATGGAAGACCTGTCGCATCCCGCCCTTCACGCCTGGAAAGCCCAGGTGACCGCGACGCTGCCGCCCCCGACCGCATCCCATCTCGAGACCCTCGCCCCATGATAACGCCGCTTCCGATCCTGTTGTTCGCTGCCGGCAAGGGCAAGCGGATGCGCCATCTTGCAGCCGACCGGCCCAAACCGCTGGTGCCTGTCGCGGGCCGTCCGCTGCTTGATCACGCACTGCGCCACGCCACGCCCGATCTTGCCGCGCCCCGCGTCATCAATCTGCATACGCGCGGGCAGATGATCCGCGACTGGGTATCCGACCCAGAGGTGATCTTTTCCGACGAAAGCGATGCGCTGCTGGAAACCGGTGGCGGGCTCAGGAAAGCTGTGCCGCTGCTCGGGTCCGGCCCCGTCTTTACGATGAACACCGACACGATCTTTGCGGGGCCGAACCCGCTGGCGGTGCTTGCGCAGGCATGGCGGCCTGAAATGGGCGCTTTGCTGCTTTGCGTCGAAACCGGTAAGGCCGCAGGCCATCCGGGGCGTGGCGATTTCGATTACCACCCCGACGGGCAGATCACCCGGGGCAGCGCCGCGATCTACACCGGAGTCCAGATCATCGATCCCGCCGTTCTGGACCGGATCGACCAGACTGCCTATTCGATGAACGTCGCATGGGACATCCTCGCGCAGGAAGGGCGGCTTTTCGGCACGCCCTACCCCGGCCGCTGGTGCGACGTGGGTCAACCCGAGAGCATCCCCCTAGCCGAAGCGCTGATCGCGCAAACCGCCGATGTTTGAACCGCAGGACCAGCCCCGCGTCTTCGGCATGGCGCCCGGGGTGGACTTTGGCGCCGCGCTGATCGCCGGTCTGGCCGACAGGCTGGACAGCGACGACCCCACCGCTTGGAGCAGGGTCGAAATATACGTGAACACCGCGCGGATGCAGCGGCGGCTGCGCAGCATCTTCGATGCAGGTCCACCGCGGCTTCTGCCACGGGTCAGGTTGGTGACCGATCTGGCAGGTGACCCCTCGGCCACCGCTGTCCCGCCACCGGTTTCGCCGCTGCGTCGCCGGTTGCAACTCAGTCAGGCCGTCAGCCTGCTGTTGGATCGCGACGAGACTCTGGCGCCCCGCGCAGCGCTTTACGACCTGTCCGACAGCCTTGCAAATCTGATGGACGAGATGCACGGCGAAGGTGTGCGGATCGACGCCATCGACGGTTTGGATATTGCCGATCAGTCTGGTCACTGGCAGCGGGCAAAAACCTTTCTGCAACTGCTGCGGCCCTACACCGATACGCTGGGCGACGCGCCCGACCGCGAGGCCCGCCAACGACTGGTGATCGAGGCACTGGTGGATCGCTGGAAAAGCGCGCCGCCCACGCATCCGATCATCGTTGCGGGGTCCACCGCGTCGCGCGGTGCGACGGGGCTTTTGATGCAGGCCGTGGCCCGTCTGCCGCAGGGCGCGGTCGTGCTGCCCGGCTTCGATTTCGACATGCCGACAGCGGTCTGGGACACGCTCGATGCGCCGGGCACGCCGCACGACCATCCACAGATGAACCTTGCCAAGTTCCTTCACGCGCTCGAAATTGCGCCGCAGACCGTGCCGGACTGGTCCGCCCCGCCCCCCGATGCGGCACGCAACCGGCTGGTGTCGCTCTCGCTGCGGCCCGCGCCGGTGACGGACCAATGGCTGCGCGACGGCCCCGATCTGGGCGACCTGACCGCCGCGACCAAGGACCTGACGCTGATCGAAGCCCCGTCGCCCCGGGCCGAGGCCGAGGCCATCGCGCTGGGCCTGCGGCAGGCCATCGACCGTGGCATAACGGCGGCGCTGATTACGCCCGACCGGATGCTGACACGTCAGGTCGCCGCCGCTCTCGACCGCTGGAACATCAAGCCTGACGACTCCGCCGGTATCCCGCTGGCCCTGTCGGCCCCCGGTCGC
>JAIVHI010000267.1 GCA_020201155.1 Loktanella sp.
GGCGCTGCTGTTGCCCGCCCGACAGCGTATCGGCGCGTTGCAAGGCAAGCGTCTCGACCCCGAAGCGGGCCAGCAAGGCCAGCGCCTGCGCGCGCTCTGATTTCGTGAAGATGCCCGGCAGGGTCTGCCACGTGGGCTTGGCGTTCAGCCGTCCCAGCAACACGTTGGTGATGACATCGCTGCGTTTGACCAATCCGAACTGCTGGAAGATCATCGCACAGCGCGCGCGCCAGGCGCGCAACCGGCGTCCCGACAGGGCCGAGACATCCGTGTCATCGAACCCGATCATGCCCTCCGTGGGTGTCGCGAGACGGTTGATCAGACGCAACAGCGTCGATTTCCCGGCCCCGGACGGGCCGATGACCGCGATCATCTCGCCGGGGGACACGTCGGCTGAGACCGCGTTCACAGCCACCGTGTCGTCGAAACGTTTTGTCAGTTTGTCGAGCTTGAGCATGGGCCTTGAAGACCAGTCGCTTGCGACAGTTTCTTGACAGCCATTGAAAGGTTTTGTGAAGGCAATCTGCGCCGTCGCTGTCATGCAGGCGTTACAAAGCTACGGTAGCCGACCCCGCATGACAGGATACGCACCGTTCCGGCGGTGCCCTTTCGTGCAATCCAAAGGAGATACAACATGAAGCGGACAGCATTGACTGCCATGACACTCGTCATGGCATCGACCGTCGCGGGCCACGCCCAGCAAGACTGCGAAACGGACCATGACGACTGGCTGCGCAGCGCCGAAATGGGCCCCTATCAGCCCGAAACCGAGGATTGGGACGCGATCATGGCCGCCGCACAGGACGAGCCGGGGCTGACGATCTACTCCTCGACAAGCCGTGTGCTGGACGTGGTCGACCAGATGAACGCCGAATGGGGCGTCGAGATGGAAGCGCTGAACCTGTCCACCAATGAGCTTATCGAACGCGTGCGGCGCGAATGGGACGCAGGGCTGCGGAACGTTGGACTGGTGAACAACGGCAACCCGGGCCAGATGTATGAAGCGCTGGTGCAGCGCTGCGCGCTGGTCAACTACATTCCGCGCGAATTGCAGGAACGTATCCCCGAGGCCGAGACCCTGCCGCTGCTGCGCCACCGCTACAGCGTGGGCACCTGGTATTACAATTCGCCAGACGACACCGTGCCCTATGACAACATCTGGGACCTGACGACCGAGGACTTCCGCAACCGCGTCGTCGTGCGCGACCCGCTGGAATCAGGCACGATGATGGAGGTCTTTACCGCCTTCGTGATGAACGCCGACGCGCTTGAGGTGCTTTACGAGGAAAACTTCGGCGAGCCGATCGAGCTGACAACGCAGAGCGCCGGTTACGAGTTCTGGAAGCGGATGCTCGACAACGATGTGCGTATCGTCGCAGGTTCTCGTGACGTGGCCCAGACGGTGACAGAGGCCGATGGGGTGATGGTGGGCCTGTCCACCCAGTCGGCCTATCGCAACGTGATCGAAGGTATCTATGACTTCAATCTCGATACTGAGGTCGCGCCCACGGTCCTGACGATGCGGCTGATGGGGGTCGGAATGGAAACCGACAGCCCCAATCAGGCCAAGCTGATGGTGCGCCATCTGATGAGCCAGGAGGGCGGATCGCCTTGGTGGGGGGCCGATTTCCCCGTCGATCCCACGATCGAACCCACGGGCGAAATGGCCGATCTGACACTCGACAGCTTTGCCACCCTGTGGGAGCCGAAGGTCGAGGACCAGATCGCGGTGCGCGACGAGTTCATCGACTTCTACCTCGCCAACCGCTGATCCGTGGCGGACACCTTTACGCCGGGCCTTCGGGCCCGGCGCCTTGCCAACAGGGCCCGTCAGGTCCGCGCCAACCCCGCCCTCTGGATCGGGGCGATCCTGCTCGTGGTCTTCGGCTATCTGATCGCCGCGCCGATGCTGGAGATCGCGACCGGCAGTGCCCGCGTGCAGGACGGAGACGCGCGCCGCGCCGGAGCCGATATCGGCACATGGACCGCATATTACTGGCACCGTCTGGTCGCCTCGCCCTTGGCCGAGACACTGCTTTACACACCACTGCGCAACACGCTGGTCATTTCAGCGGTCTATTCAGTTATCGCCATGGTGATGGGCGTCGGCCTCGCGTTCCTGATGGTCAAGACCGACCTACCTTTCAAACGTGCCATTTCGGTGGCCATCCTCGTGCCCTACATCGTGCCGTCCTGGACAGTCGCGCTGGCCTGGACAACGCTCTTTGGCAACGACCGCGTTGGAATTGGCGCGCCGGGCGTGGTGATGTCGCTTACCGGCTGGACCACGCCCGACTGGCTGGCTTACGGCCCGGTGCCGATCATCGCGGTCATGGCCTTCAACTACTATGCCTTTTCCTACCTGCTGACAGTGGGCGCGCTGTCGACCATCGACCGGGGGCTCGAGGAATCCGCACAGCTGCACGGCGCGTCCGAACGCACCATCGCGCGGCGCATCACACTGCCGCTGATCCTGCCAGCACTCGGCTCGGCCTTCGTGCTGACCTTCGCCGAGGGCATAGGGTCGTTCGGGCCCGCCGCAATCCTTGGCATCCCGGTGCGCTATGACGTGCTGGCAACGTCACTCTATCAGTCCGCCGCAATCGGGCGGTTCGGCGAAGCCTACGTGTTGACGCTGCTGCTGATCGTGATGGCGGCAGTGACGATCTACGCCAACACGCTGCTGATCGGGCGGCGGCGGTCCTTTACCACGCTGACGGGCAAGGGCGGATCCGCGCGGGTGATCCCGCTGGGCCGCTGGCGCATGCCACTTCTTGTCCTCGTGCTGGCCTTCGTCGGCATCGCCGCTGTCCTGCCCATCGTGCTGCTGATCTGGCAAAGCCTGCAACTGCGCATCGGGGATTACAGCCTGTCGAACCTGAGCCTTGCCTACTGGATCGGAGAGGTGGACGGCCTGCGCGGCATCCTCGTCGATCCGCGCGTCCAATCGGCGGCATGGAACAGCCTGCGTCTGGGCCTGATGGTGGCGGTGCTGACGGCGCTGACCGGCATTCTGGTAGGCTATGTCGTGGTGAACCGGCGGGGCACCTGGCTCGCGCGCGGGGTCGAACAGCTGGCCTTCGTGCCCTACGTCATCCCCGGGATTGCCTTTGGCGCGATCTACCTGACGATGTTCGCCCAGCCCATCGGGCCGCTGCCATCGCTTTACGGCACGCTTTGGATCCTGGTGCTGGCCGCAAGTGTCAACCGGCTGCCATTCGCCAGCCGCACAGGTGTGTCGGCGATGATGCAGATCAGCCCTTCACTGGAAGAGGCGGCCACGCTGCACGGCGCAGGCCTTGGCACGCGGATGCGTCGCATCCTGCTGCCCTTGTCGAAAAAGGGGTTTCTGGCCGGGTTCGTGCTGTCCTTCATCTCGACCATCAAGGACCTGTCGCTGGTGATCTTGCTGGTCACACCATCGACCAACGTGCTGACCGCCTTGACCTTCGGCTATATCGAGCTGGGCCGCCGCCAGTTCGCCGACGCGATCAGCGTGGTGATCGTCATCATCGTGTTGGGCGCCACATGGGGCGTGCAATGGGCCACCCGCACCGACCCGCTGCAAGGATTTGGAGATACACGCACATGAGTCGCATTCTGTTGGAAGGCGTTACCAAGCGCTTTGGCGATCACCTGGCCGTGGACGCGCTCGACATGGAAATCCCGTCGGGTGCGTTTTTTTCACTGCTCGGGCCCTCGGGCTGCGGCAAGACCACACTCATGCGCCTGATCGCGGGCTTCGAGACGCTGGACGCGGGGCGCATCGTGATCGGCGACCGTGTCGTCGCCGATGCGCGCAATCTGACACATATCCCCCCCGCACAGCGCGGGCTTGGCATGGTCTTTCAGTCCTACGCGCTCTGGCCACACATGAGCGTGCGCGACAACGTGCTGTTCGGCCTGCGGACACGCAAAGTTGCGAAGGCAGACCAGACCGCGCGGCTCCACGACACGCTGGAGACAGTGCAGCTGGGGGATCTCGGCGACCGCTTTCCGTCA
Source organism: Loktanella sp. (assembly GCA_020201155.1). Classification (GTDB taxonomy): domain Bacteria; phylum Pseudomonadota; class Alphaproteobacteria; order Rhodobacterales; family Rhodobacteraceae; genus JAIVHI01. Next base: position 4,003 of record JAIVHI010000267.1, read on the forward strand.
GAGCTGTCGGGCGGTCAACAGCAGCGCGTCGCACTGGCACGCGAACTGATCACTGACCCCGCTGTGCTGATGCTGGACGAGCCGTTGTCAAACCTCGACGCGCAATTGCGCCAGGACATGCGGCTGGAACTACGGCGCCTGCACGCGCGCACCGGGCGCAGTTTCGTCTACGTCACCCACGACCAGCTCGAGGCGCTGAGCCTGTCGAGCCTCATCATGGTGATGCGGGCGGGGAAGATGGAACAAATCGGCGCGCCAGACGACATCTATGCCGATCCGCAAAGCCTGTTCGTCGCGGAGTTTCTGGGGCACGGCAAGCTCAACACCTTTCCCAACGGCCCCGGTGTGCCGCTGCCCCTGCCGGGGACGGCGCGGGACCGAGACGTCTATCTTGCGATCCGTCCCGAAGATCTCGAGATTGCCGACCGGGCCGATGACTGGACCCGGCCCGCACAGGTGACCGCCAAACTGCCCATGGGGTCCGTGCAAGTTCTGGCCCTGTCGTTTCCCGGCGACAGGACCGCGACGCTGGAGGCCCCACGGCACACCCAACTGCCAGACGCGGGCACGGAGGTGCTGGTGCGGTTTTCACCCCGGCGGCTGATGGCCTTTGATCCCGCAACCGGTCAGCGCCTGGCCTTTACGGGTCCTCGTGACCGACACCTAAAATCAGTCTGAGACACGGTCCGGGCGAAATCCGCGCCTAAACTCAGCCCCTGCCTTATGGTAGATCATGGCTCGCCCACGTCAGTCTCACCGGACCAAACCCCTGCCCCCTATTCGTAGCCGCGCTTCGCCTTCTGCATGTGCAGCAGGAAGCGGGCGTCCTTGGCGGCGACTTCCGTCTCGAACCAGTCGACCCGGACCTGCCCGGACTGGCCGATCCGCCCCCATTCACGAACCAGGGACCAGTCGCCGAAGAGACCGCGCACGATCTCCATCCGGTAGAACCGGCGCGCGTTGCTCGGCGGATCGATCCGCGTCAGGTCCATGCCGTTACCCCCACATCCTTGCTGCGATGTCCTGCTCTTCGCGACCGACGGCGTCGGCATAGATCGCCGTGGTGCTGAGC
>JAIVHI010000180.1:0-7181 GCA_020201155.1 Loktanella sp.
TCCGTGCGGCCGGTGTCGCAGGTCGCGCAGGCCGTGGATGACCTTCTTTTGACCGTCGATAAGGACATCATAAACTCTGCCCTGGCCGAGGCCGTGGATGTCGCAGCCCTGGCCCCATCTTCGGAGACGCCGGTGACACAGGCCGTGGCCGAGATCATGACACCCGAAACCCGTCCCGCCGTGCGGGCAATGGCTGCACCATCGCAAGCCCCCGAGCCCGAAGTGGTCACGCGGATCTCGACCTCTGGCGGGCATCACTGGGGCGTCAATGTCGGGCGATATGGCTCGCGTTACGAAGCAGAGCGGGTTCTGTTGCAGGTGGCATTGAACGAGATGGAAACCCTCAATGGCGCGCTGCGCCGGGTGGTCCAGCAGCGCGGCGGCTATGACGCGAACTTCATGGGTCTGACCCGTGATGGCGCCGATCTGGCCTGCCGCAGGCTTCAGGCCCGCGACACACCCTGTTTCATGATCGGAACTGCTGACTAAAGCGTTCCGCCTTTAACCTGAGACATCAGCAAAAGGCGGAACGCGTGCAACGATTCAGCGGAGCACTGCGTTTCGCGAAAATCTGTGAGTCAGGTTTTTCGCCAAACGCTTTAGGCGACTAGGCCGCGCGGCCCCCGAAGGCCGCGGCCATCAGCGTGCGGGTATAGTCCGAACGGGGCGCGTCGAACACTGCCTGCGCATCGCCCGCTTCGACGACGTCGCCCTGCTTCATCACCATGACCTTGTGGCTGAGCGCGCGCACGACCTTGAGGTCGTGGCTGATGAACAGGTAAGCCAGCCCGTATTTCTGTTGCAGGTCGCGCAGCAGGTCCACGATCTGCACCTGCACGGTCATGTCCAAAGCACTGGTCGGTTCGTCCAGCACCAGCAGCTTCGGACGCAGGATCATCGCACGGGCAATGGCGATCCGCTGCCGCTGGCCGCCCGAAAACTCGTGCGGGTAGCGGTCCATCGTGGATGGGTCGAGACCGACCTCGCGCAGGATATCCGCCACCAGTTCACGCTGAGGCTTACCGCCCCCGACGTCGTGGATCGTCAGACCCTCTGCAATGATCTGTTCGACTGTCATGCGAGGGCTGAGGCTGCCGAAGGGGTCCTGAAACACGATCTGCATATCCGCCCGCAAGCCGCGCATCTGGCGATTGCTGAGGTCCTGAATCTCGCGCCCCTGAAAGACGACGCGCCCTTCGGACCCGATCAGCCGCATGATGGCCAGTGCCAGCGTGGTCTTGCCCGATCCCGATTCGCCCACGATGCCGACCGTTTCGCCCGCGCGGACGGACAGCGAGGCGTCGTTGACGGCCTTCACGTAGCCCGCGGTGCGCTTGAGAAGACCACGGTGGATCGGAAACCAGATCTTCAGATGCTCGGTGCAGACAACTTCCTTTGCATCCGATGGCACCGGCACCGGGACACCGACGCTTTCCGCTTCGAGAAGCGTGCGGGTATAGTCATGTTGCGGGTTATCGAAAATCTCGGACGTCGGGCCGTGTTCGACGATCACACCGTCCTTCATGACGCAGACCCGGTCGGCGATCTTGCGGACGATCCCAAGGTCGTGGGTGATGAACAGCATCGACATGCCTTCGCGGGCCTTGAGGTCGGCCAGAAGGTCGAGGATCTGCGCCTGAATGGTGACATCAAGCGCCGTCGTCGGTTCGTCGGCGATCAGCAGGTCGGGACCGTTCGCCAGGGCCATCGCGATCATCACGCGCTGCCGTTGCCCGCCGGACAGCTGGTGCGGATAGGCCCCCAACCGGCTTTCGGCTTCGGGGATACCGACCTTGTGCAAAAGTTCGATGATCCGCGCGCGCACGGCGGGGCCGCGCAGGCCCTGATGCAGCTCGATCGATTCGGCCAACTGCTTTTCGATCGTATGCAGCGGGTTGAGCGAGGTCATCGGTTCCTGAAAGATGAAGCTGATGTCGTTCCCGCGCACCCGGCGCAGCGTCTTTTCGGCGGCTCCCACCATCTCGGTGCCTTCGTAGGTGACAGAGCCCGACAGGCGGGCGCTGTCGCCCAGCAGGGCGACCGTCGACAGCGCCGTCACCGATTTGCCGGAACCGGATTCACCGACCAGCGCCACGGTTTCGCCTTTCTCGATCTCGAACGAGATGCCGCGCACGGCCGGTGCGACCCGTCCGTCCTGCTTGAATCCCACATGAAGGTTGCTGACCTTCAGAACCGTTCGGGTCATAAAACCGTCCACAACAAAAGAGAAAAGAGGACGGTCCAGACCGCACTGCCCCGCGCCATCCAGTGAAAGGCAAAGGGCGCAGTGCGCGGTCCGAAACCGAAACCCGCCGCGATGATCAGCGTCACGGCCCCCGGCACAAGCAGCAGGAAGAAAACGACGGCGGCCGTGGTCGAGAACAGGGCGAAATTCGGCAGGAACGCGAGGGCCACGATCCCCAGACAGACGGCGATCACCGTGATCGAGAGAATGTAGATCGACCCGTTGCGCGTCATCGGGTCCGCCCCCCGATGGCGACATCCGTCTTGCCGGGGCTGGCAAGATCGTCGTTCAGCGGGGCGTCGTCCGCGACTTCACCGCCGCTGAAGGTCTTGCGCGGATCGAAGGCGTCGCGGACGCCTTCGAAGATGAAGACCAGCAGCGACAGCATGATCGCGAAGGTGAAGAAGGCGGTGAAGGCCAGCCACGGCGCCTGCAGGTTCTGCTTGGCCTGCAAGGTCATCTCGCCCAGCGAGGGTGACGACGACGGCAGGCCGAAGCCGAGGAAGTCCAGTGCCGCCAGCCCGCCGATGGCCCCGGTGACAAGGAACGGCAGCATGGTGACCGTCGCGACCATGGCGTTGGGCAGCATGTGGCGGAACATGATCGTCCAGTCGCCCACGCCCAGCGCACGCGCGGCGCGCACGTATTCGAAGTTTCGCGCCCGCAGGAATTCGGCGCGCACCACGCCGGTCAGGGCGGGCCAGCCGAAAAGGACCGTGACGAAGACCAAAAGCCAGAACGATCGCCCCAGAATGGCCGTCAGGATGATGATGACGTAAAGCGATGGCACACCCGTCCAGATTTCGATGAACCGCTGGAAGATAAGATCTGTCCAGCCGCCGCGAAACCCCTGCACCGCACCCGCGATGATGCCGACGATGGATGACATCACTGTCACGATCAGCGCGAATAGCACCGACAGCCGGAACCCGTAGATCACCCGTGCCATGACGTCCCGCTTGGTGTCGTCGGTGCCCAGCCAGTTGGTGGCACTTGGCGGTGCGGGGGCCACGCCGCGCACGTCGACGATCGTGTTGTAGCTGTAGGGGATCGGCGGCCAGATCATCCAGCCCGGCGCGAAGCCGTCTATACCGGGGTCGATCCCGTCTTCCACCGCCTCGATCAATGCGTCGGGGTCTGCAAAGCAATCGTCGAGCCCTCCCGTCACGATCAGGCAGCGCACCTCGTTGTCGCGGTAACCCGCTTCGGTCGGAAAATCGCCGCCGAAGTCCTGTTCGGAATAGAAGCTCAGGATCGGGCTGCGCAGCTCGCCGCGATAGGACAACAGAAGCGGTTTGTCGTTGGCAATAAGCTCTGCGAACAGCGACAGCACAAACAGGACCGTGAAGATCCACAGGCTCCACCATGCGCGGCGGTTGCGTTTGAAATTGCTCCAGCGGCGCCGGTTCAGTGGCGACAGGAAGGGCGCCCGGCCTTTCTTGCTGGCGATTTCGGGCATCTGCGGCGGGAACGTATCGGCCATAGGCTACCCCCTCGCCTCGAAGTCGATGCGGGGGTCGATCAGCACGTAGGTCAGGTCGGTCAGGATACCGACGACCAGCCCGATCAGCGAAAAGGCGAACAATGTGCCGAAGACCACCGGATAATCACGCGCCACCGCGGCTTCGAACCCCAGACGCCCCAGCCCGTCGAGCGAGAAGAGCGTTTCGATAATCAGCGACCCGCCGAAGAAGACCCCGATGAACAGCGCCGGAAAGCCCGAGATGACGATCAGCATCGCATTGCGGAAGACGTGGCCGTAAAGCACGCGCTTTTCCGCAAGCCCCTTGGCCTTCGCCGTGATGACGTATTGCTTCTTGATCTCGTCCAGAAAGCTGTTCTTGGTCAGCAAGGTCAGCGTGGCAAAGGCGGAAATGGTCGAGGCCAGCACCGGCAGCGTGATGTGCCACAGATAGTCCAGCACCTTGCCGATCATGCTGAGGTCTTCGAAGTTGGATGAGGTCAGCCCCCGCAACGGGAAGATGCGGAAATACGACCCGCCGGCAAAGAGCACGATCAGCAGAATGGCGAACAGAAACCCCGGAATCGCGTAACCGACGATGATGGCCCCCGAGGTCCATGTGTCGAACTTGGACCCGTCGCGCACCGCCTTGCGGATGCCCAGCGGGATCGAGATGATATAGGCGATCAACGTGGACCACAGCCCCAGCGTGATCGAGACCGGCATTTTTTCGAGCACAAGGTCGACGACCGAAATCGAGCGGAAGTAACTTTGGCCGAAGTCAAAGCGCATGTAGTTCCACATCATGTTGAGGAACCGTTCCAGCGGCGGCTTGTCGAACCCGAATTCGCGCTCCAGATCAGCGATGAAGTCAGCCGGCAGGCCCCGTGCGCCGACATAGTCGCTGTCCCCGCCCTGCATAAGTTCCGACCCACCGCCGGCGATGCCTTCGAAGACGTCGCCGCCGCCTTCCATCTGGGCGATGATCTGTTCAATCGGGCCGCCGGGCACGAACTGGGTCAGTGTGAAATTGATGATCATGATCCCGATCAGCGTCGGGATCACGAGCAGCAGCCGTCGCAGGATGTAGGCGCCCATTCTCAGGCCTCGCAGGTCAGGTCAGGCTTACTGGAAGGCACCGGCGGCTTCGAGCTCGGCGGCACGATCCGCATCATACCACCAAAAGTCGATCTCGCCCAGCGCGAGCGGCGGCATGTCTTCGGGATGCTGCAACGAGTTGTAATAGGCCACCGTATGCACGTCCTTCTGCCACTGCGGAATCCAGAACCCTTCCGCCCGCAGCACGCGGTCGAGCGCCTGGGTCGATGTCGTCAGGTCTTCCAGCGTTTCGGCGCCGACGATGACGTCGATGATCCGGTCGACCGCAGGGCTTTTCAGCCGCATCGGATTGCGCGAACTGTCGTCGGCGGCCTCGGACCCGAAGAACTGCGACAGCTGCCGACCCGGCTCATAGTCCTGACCCAGCGACCCGTTCATGATGTCAAAATCACCCGCACGGCTGCGTTCGACGAATTGCGAGGTATCGACACGCTCCAGCCGTGCGTTCACGCCAAGGCGCTGCAGGTTCTCGATGATCGGGTTCACGATCCGGTCGAATTGCGGCGAAAACTGCAGGAACACCAGATCCAGCGTCTGGCCGTCCTTGCGACGCACGCCGTCTTCGCCCGGCAGCCAGCCCGCCTCTTCCAGCATGGCGGAGGCGCGGCGCAGGTTGGCCCGGTCCAGCGGACGGTCCGAGGTCTCGGATACGTATGGCATCCGTGCCTCATCGGTCAGGATGCTGTCAGGCAGCAGCCCTTCGTCCACGAGCGGTTGCAGGATCGCCAGCTCACCGTCGCTGGGGGTGCCGACCGCCTTGAGGTCCGAATTGTCCCAGAAACTTTCGGGGCGCGCGTAGATCCCGTAAAACAGGCTTTCGTTCATCCACTCGAAGTTGACCATCAGGTTGATGGCGTCCCGCACCTGCGGGTCTTGCCACCGCTCGCGGTTGAGGTTGAAGACAAAGCCCTGCCCCGTCCCGATCGAGCCGTCCGGCAGCTCGGCCACCGTCACCCAGCCGTTCTGGACCGCCGGAAAGTCGTAACCCGTCGCCCACTGGATCGAACTGTTTTCGTTGCGGAAGGTGTAAGCGCCTGACTTGAAGCCTTCGAAAGCGGCGGAACTGTCGGCGAAATATTCGACCCGCACGCGGTCGAAATTGTTGCGCCCGGTGTTCATCGGCAAATCCGCACCCCACCAGTCGGGGTTCTTGGCGTAGATGATCTGCCGCCCGAAATCGGCCGATTCGAGCTGGTAGGCGCCGGTGGCCATGAAGGGTTCGGTCGAGGATTCGTCCAGTCGGGTTTCGGTTTCTTCGAACCAGTCCTTGGAAAAGGCCGACGTGCCGCCGACCCAAGACACCACGTCGCGTCGCGGGGCATCTTCGGTGAAGGTGAACCTGATCTTGTAATCGTCCAGCACTTCGACATTGTCGATGAAACGGGAATAGACTTCGCGATACTCCGTGATGCCCTGTTCGAGATAAAGCTCGAAGGTGAACTTGATGTCTTCGGCATCCATCGTCGTGCCGTCCCAGAAGGTCACGTCGTCGCGCAGGTTGAAGATCACCCAGTCGCGGCTTTCGGGATATTCGATCGTGGTGCAAAGATAGCAGTAGGCGCCGTAAGGATCATCGGCAGTGGTCGTCAGGATGCTTTCGTAACCGATGGTGGACAGCGCCGCAGCCACGCCCTTGCGGGTCGACAGGTTGAAGCTGTCAAAGGTTCCCTGCGCCCAGACCGCGATTTCGCCACCCTTTGGCGCATCGGGGTTCACGTAATCCAGCACCGCATCGGGGCCGTACATCAGCTCGCCGAAGTTGGTATAGCCGTGGCTGACCGTCACCTCTTCGTGCGCCTCGCCCAGAGCCTGCCCGGCCCAGATCGCGCCGCCCAGCAGGATGGCCGATCCCGCGACCCAGTGTTTCAGGCGATCCAGCCCGCCGCTGGCGGATGTGACGGCAGCGCGGGGTTTGCGGGCGTTGGTCATTCGGGTCTCCGACAAAGAGCGAGGTGCAGGTTGGAAGAACGCTACAGGCCCATTGCCGCAAGATTCAAGTTGAGAATGCGTGAACGGGGTGTGACCGAAGGCTGTGGCGCACATAAAAATGGCCACCCCTCATGGGGCAAGACCATTACGAAAGGTGTTGTTGTTGCTCGCGTCACGAACACGGCACGATCAGTGGCGCTGCAAGGGCCGGTTCGATCCCTTCGATGACTTTCGATATGCGTTCTGACAATCCGTTTCGGTTTTGAACCTGTCGCACTATGATCCGTGCGGGAGTTTTTTCATGAGGCCGTCAAATGTCAGGACAGTTGAAAAGAGCAGCAGGCTGGGCGCTTTGCGGCCTCGGTTGCCTGACAGCGATGATCGGGGTCTGGGCTATCGGTAGCTACATCTGGGGCGTTGTTTCGG
>JAIVHI010000180.1:7212-25252 GCA_020201155.1 Loktanella sp.
ACGTCACGCATGCCGTTGTACCCCATCGAGGTTCCGGGCGCATAGGTGCGGGGGTTTTCGATGAAGGCGCTGATGTTCTCGGGCGTCCAGACATCAGCGGCTTCGCTCAGGGCACCAGAGTAGCTGAACCCGGCGACCATGCCCACGTCGCGCCCGACAAGATCGTAAAGGTGTGGTCCGACGCCGTTGGCGCCGTCATCAAGGGCGTGACAGGCGCTGCAGGCCCGGAACAGGCCCTCGCCGGCAGAGGCATCCGCAGAGGCGTAGACCTCTTCGAAGGGGACGACTTCCTCCTCCTCTTCGGGCTCCGCCTCGGATTCCGCGACTTCGATAAGATAACCTTGGGCGCGATCTTCGTATCCACCGCCGCTGTGGTAGATGATCTCGGCGACCCAGCCGCCCAGAAGGAAGATCAAAAGCGCGCCGGCAAAGGAACCCAATATCTTGGTGAAAGTCATTGTGTCGAACATGTCGCGGTCCATCCATTCGCAGAAGTTGGCGTCATGTATCCGTTTCACCCGCCCGAGTGCAAGCTATAGTGGCGCGACGGATTGCCCGTTTCGGGCAGTGTTGCAAAGGAATTGCTGCCATGGCCGACAAGATCGCCTTTCAGGGGGAACTGGGCGCTTACGGACATCAGGCCTGCGTGGACGCGCGCCCCGACTACGACCCCCTTCCCTGCCCCACTTTCGACGCCGCGATCGAGGCCGTGCGCAAGGGGGATGCGACACTCGGAATGATCGCGGTCGAGAATTCGACCTACGGCCGTGTCGCGGATGTCCATTCGCTCTTGCCCGAAAGCGGGCTGCATATCGTGGACGAAGCCTTTGTGCGGGTTCACGTCAACCTTCTGGCCAAACCGGGCGCAAGGCTGACCCAGATCGAGACGGCGCTGGGTCACGTGGTGATCCTGCCGCAATGCGCCGGGTTCCTGCGCGAACACGGCATTCAGGGCGTCGTCAGCAGCGACAACGCCCGCGCGGCGCGCGAGGTTGCCGAAGGCAGCGACATGACGGTGGGGGCGCTGGCGTCAGAGCTGGCGGCCGATATCTACGGCCTTTCCATTCTGGGCCGCCACATCGAGGACCATGCGCGCAACACGACGCGGTTTGTCGTCATGGCGCGCGAGCCCGACTACAAGCGGCGCGGCAAGCACGGCATGATGACCAGCTTCGTGTTTCGCGTGCGCAACATTCCGGCTGCGCTTTACAAGGCGATGGGCGGGTTCGCGACCAACGGCGTCAACATGACCAAGCTGGAAAGCTACATGGTGGGCGGCAACTTCACGGCCACCCAGTTCTACGCCGAGATCGAAGGCCACCCCGACGACCGCAATGTCCAGCTTGCGCTGGAGGAGCTGGATTATTTCACCGACATGATCAAGTTGATGGGGGTCTATCCCGCAGCCCCCCGGCGACATGAACGCGGCTAGCTAGCCCTTGTAGGCGTCCTCGACGGTCTGAGCGAACGCCCCGACACGCTTTTTGAAACGGGCCGTCAGGCTGGACTTGGCAAGCTTGAGAGACTGCAACAGAAGCCGCGCGGCCAGTGACTTGGCCGTCAGGTCAACCGAGATCGCCATGCGCGTGCGTGTGGGCGACAGGGCCACAAGCTCGATGTCGGTGGCCCCCTCGATGCCGCTGGCGACCGAACTGAGCTGGATGAGTTGCGGCGCATCCAACCGGTCGAGCATGGTGCGCATCCGCCGGTCGCGACCCCGGTATTTGAACGCGATGTCCCAGCCCGACCCCGGCTTGTAGGGTCCGCTGTCGATCCGGCGCACGTCGGCCCCGCGTCTGAGCGCCTGACGTTCGAAGGCGCTGAAATCCGAGATATAGGCAAAGACGTGGTCTGCCGGTGCGGCGATATCTTCGCGGGTGGAAAACTTCATGTCTTTGCCTGTCTGCTGGCCATTGTCGGCTCGGTCATTGTTACGGGGTCACTCAAGCCTGTCCGATAACCAGTTTTCCATAAGAAAGTGTGCAATTGCCCCCTTTCGGGCGGGCAATATCTGCGGATGTTGCCCTGCGAAGACAGCAAGCATCTCTTCGCGCGTCACCCACAGGGCGTCTTCGATCTCGACCGGGTCTATCGTGATGGCGCTGCTGGTCGCTTCGCCGGCGCAGCCGAACATCAGCGAGGACGGAAAGGGCCAGGGCTGCGAGGCCAGATAGCGCACCGGGCCCACGTCGATATTCGTCTCTTCCTTGACCTCGCGGCGAACCGCGGCCTCCAGCGTCTCGCCCGGTTCCACAAAGCCCGCAAGCAGCGAATACATGCCCTCGGGCCAGCCCGGCGACCGGCCAAGCAGAAGCGAATTGCCGTGGGTGATCAGCATGATGACGACCGGATCGGTGCGCGGGAAATGGTGCCCGCCACAAGCGTCGCAGTTGCGCTGCCAGCCTCCGGGCGAGGGGCGGCTTTCGACACCGCAGCGGGCGCAGAACCGGTGCGTGTGATGCCACCCCAGCACGGCCTTGGCTGTGGCCGCCAGTTCCGCATCCAGTGGCGACAGGCGCATCATGGCCGCCCGCAGCTCTGTCAGAAGCGCGTCACCGGTGGCCGCGTGGCGCTGGTGCGAAGGGTCAAGAAAGGTATCCAGCGTCAGGGCGTCGCTGTCTTGCTCTGCGATCTGCGTCAGTTCCGCTGCGAAATAGGGAATACGGTCGGCCATACCAAGAAACGGGCGCAGGGGCGTGACATCCTGCAACGCCGGATGGTCGCGCCCGACGCGCAGCACGCGATCCCCGTCCATCATGACCTTGCCACGCCATGTCAGGATGAATTGCGCCTCCGGCTGCCGCGCCATCGCATCGGCATCTCCGCGCAAATGGGCGGCGCGATCAAGACCACCCCCGCCGAATGTCACTGTCTCTGCGTGTCGCATGTGACACGATTGGCACGCGCATCAAAGAAGCGCAATCACATGCGCCACCGAACCCGCGCTTGCGGTTGCTGTTCCCGACCAGACAGCGTCATGGTCGGGTGACCAAAGACGAGACCTCCATGCCAACCGTCGATCTGCGCCTTATCGTGACATCCGACCTGCACATGCAGTTGACGGATTTCGACTATTGTCTGGACCGCACGACGGGCGCGCAATCCATGGCCCACCTCGGACCGGCGATCCGGTCGCTGCGTGCCGAACGTCCCCATGCGCTGCTGGTCGATCTGGGCGATCTGTTGCAGGGCAATCCGCTGTCCGATCACATCGCCGCTGCGGGCCATGTGGGCCGGGATCATCCGATGGTGCGCGCGATGAACCGGCTGCACTATGATGCGGTGGTGCCGGGAAACCACGACTTCGACTACGGTCTGGATTTCACACGCAACACGCTGTCCGCGCTGACGGCCCGCATCGTCTGCTGCAATCTGCGCCCATTGGACGACGGCTGCGCCCCTGCGCCTTTCGTCATCGTCGAACGCGAGGTTCCGGCACATGACGGGACCCGCCACAGCCTGCGGATCGCGCTGATCGGTTTCACCACGCCCGCCCTCAGCAGCAGCGAAGTGGCGGTCGACGACATCCTTGATGCCGCGCGCACCGTGCTGCCCGCCGTGCAACGCGAACGGCCCGACCTGACGGTGGCTTTGTGTCATTCGGGGATTTCTGCAAGCCCACAGTCCCAAGGAATGGAAAACGCAGCGGCCCCCCTTGCGGCGCTGGCTGGTATCGACGTGGTCCTGGCCGGCCACACGCATCAGGTCTTTCCGGACAGTGAAGATCCCGTTGCCGTTGCGGGCGTCGATACCCGCAACGGAACGTTGCACGGCAAGCCTGCGATGATCCCCGGAAGCTATGCCGCCAACGTCGGCTGCATGGACCTGACGCTGGATCGCGACGGCCAAGGTGGCTGGCAGGTCGTCGACCATACGGCCCGGTTCGTCCCGCCAAGCGAAACGCCCTGTGCGCGACTGCAAAAGGACGTGGCCCCCCTGCACGCGGCGACACGGGCGGCGATGGCCGTCCCTGTCGGCAGGACAGAGGCACCGCTGCACAGCTGGTTCGAGGCGATGGGCGCCGACCTCACGCTTCCCGTGGTCGCCGCGGCCCAGCGCGCCGCGATGGCCCAGGTGACTGGTCCCGATGGTCCGCCCCTGCTTGTGGCCGTTCCGTCAATGCGTGCGGGTGGACAAGCGATGCAAAGCGATTTCCTGCATATCCCGGCGGGACCGATCCTCAGGCGCCATGTCGCGGCGCTGGTCCCTTTCGACGACCCGCTTTGCGTCGTCTCCCGTCGGGGCTGGCAGATACGTGACTGGCTGGAGTTCGCGGCCCGCCGCTTTCGTCAGGTGCCGCAGGGGGCGCAGGGGCATCCGCTTCTGAACCCCGACCAGCCCGGCTATCACATGGACAGCTTCTTCGGCCTGACCTACCGGATCGATCTGTCCGTGCCGCCGCTGTTTCAGGACGACGGCACTGCAGCACGATCTGGACCCGGACGCATCCGCGACCTGCGGCACTTGGGGCGCAGTTTCGAGGACGACGAACTGTTCCTTGTCGTCACGAACACCTACCGCGCAAGGGGGGGCGGCGCGATACGCCCCGTGCACGAGCAAGATATCGTTTATACGGCCAAAGACGGTGCGCGCAGGGCGCTGGACAGCTATTTCAGAGCCGATCCGCAGATCGTACCCGCACCTTGCCCCGTCTGGTCCTTTGCGCCGATGCCCGGCACTTCTGTCACCTTCGAGACGGCAGCCGCCGCCACGGCTCATCTGCCGCAAGGGGTGCGACCGGTGGGCCCCGCTGGGCCAGATCGCATGACTGTCGCGCTCGATCTCTAAGACCGGCTTGCGCCGAATCCCCCGCGCCCCTATATGGACGTCGAGGGGTTGGTGCGGGCAAGCGCCTCGCCAACTTGGTCAGGTCCGGAAGGAAGCAGCCACAACGAGCCCCGTTTGGGTCGCTGCCAACCTCTCACCGTTTCAACCCACAAAGCGGAAGGGTGATCATGTACGACGATATCCACACCTTCCGTCGGGGTTTCTGATTCGCACCCTGCCTTTCATGTCTGCCCCGGCAAGGATGTCGGCGGTTAGTGATTCGCCTGATGGGTCTTTCCTTTGACAGACGCCGTGACGCTGGCCGAATTGGGCTGGGCGGACTTCTTCGCGTCGCAGGTCGATGGCGCTGACCTGAACCAGCTTACCCCCGCCCGCATTGCCGGTGTCGAACGCGACCGCGTGTTCGCGTTGTCCGAAAGCGGCCTGCTTGAACTGACCCTCGATCCTGGGATGAGTACCGGCGAAATCGCCGTGGGCGACTGGGTTCTGGCCGATCAGGACCGCCACCGGCTGGCCGAGCTTCTGGAGCGGCGCACCTCGTTCGAGCGCGGCACCGAATACCATCAGGGCGCACGGCAGTTGATTGCGGCGAATCTCGATACGCTGTTCATCACATCCTCCTGCAACGCCGATTTCAATCCCGCGAGGCTGGAGCGGTATCTGGCCCTGGCCCATGATGCCGGTGCCGTGCCCGTGATCCTGCTGACCAAGGCCGATCAGGCGGACGATCCTGCATCCTACGTCGATCAGGCACGCGCGCTGGGGCGCGGGCTGGATGCGCTGGCGCTGGATGCAAAGTATGGCGAGGTGCGCGATGTGCTGGCGCCGTGGACCGGCGCGGGGCAGACGGTCGCCCTTGCCGGTTCCTCGGGCGTCGGCAAGACCACGATCGCCAACAAGCTGACGGGCGGGGCCGCTGCGACCCAGGATATTCGCGCGGATGACGCCAAGGGACGCCACACCACCTCGGCCCGGTCGATCCACCGCATCGCGGGCGGCGGCTGGCTGATCGACACCCCCGGGATGCGCGGACTGGGTGTAGCCGATGTGTCCTTTGGCATCGCGCAGACCTTTCCGGAAATCAGCGAGTTGGCAGAGCACTGCAAATTCCGCAATTGCCTCCACGACAGCGAGCCGGGCTGTGCCGTTCAGGCAGCCGTCGCGGCAGGCGGCATCGATCCTGACCGGCTGACGCGCTACAAGAAGCTCAAGCACGAGGACGAGATCGCGACGCAGACCATCGCGCAGGCCCGCGACCGCGCCAAGAAGTTCGGCAAGGTCGTGAAATCGGCCAAGAAGTCGAAGAGACGCTGACGACCCGCCTAGGACGCGAACAGCTGCGTGGCCCAGGCCATCTGCGCATCGGTTTCCACGGCACAGGGTCGCACGTGACGCAGCCGCGCCAGTGCCGCATCGGGTGCCTCGCCCGCCGCGATCATCAGACGCAGAACGGCCATGCCAGAGCGCCCGCATCCCCCGAAGCAATGCACCAGAACACGCCCCCCGGACTGCAACAGGGTCAGCACGCGCCTTTCGATATCGGGCCAAAGCGCCTCTGCCGCTTCGTCCGGCGCACCGAAATCCGTGACCGGCACATGCGCCCAGTCTATGCCCTGCGCGCGCAGGTCGGCCCCAAGGCTACCCGCCCCCTTCCGGTCGAGCTCGGCCTGACCGCATAGGGTCACCACCATCTGCGGGCGCCAGTCCAGCAGGCGTTGCCAGTCGGCCCCGTAATGCCGCGTGCGCCCCGGCATCGCGGAAATGGCGAGCGTTCCCTGATGCACTTTCAGTTCGTGTGGCTGGAATTCGGGCATCCCTTTCCATCCTTCCCAAGCGGACTATCCTGCCAATCATGTCAGATAAAGAAGACTATGCCGAGAACCGGACGGATTGGGCCGAGGATCGCACGATCCTTGCCAACGAACGGACCTTTGCCGGCTGGATGCGGACCGGCATGGCCTGCGTGGCGCTGGCGCTTGGCCTCAAGGCAGTCTTCGGTGACTTCGAGCCGACATGGCTGGCCAAGGCCGTGGCGATCATCTTTATCGTGGCCGCGATCCTGATCTTCTGGGCGGCGGCGGTGAACTCTCGCAAGGCGCAGAAACGGATCGATACCCATGACACCGAGGCGCAATCACACACGAAGATGTTGATCCTTGCCGTGATCCTGACGGCAGGCTCGGTCGCGACGGGCGCCGTTCTGGTGTGGCTCTAAGCCAGCGCTAGAATCTGGCGGCGCGGACCCTTAGGTTGGTGATACGCCCGAATCCCATGCGAAAGCGCCCCATGACAGATCAGCCCGCCTATCAGGTTCTTGCCCGCAAATACCGGCCCGAAACCTTTGTCGATCTGGTCGGGCAGGACGCGATGGTGCGGACGCTCAAGAACGCCTTTGCCGCCGACCGGATCGCACAGGCCTTCATCATGACGGGAATCCGCGGGACGGGTAAGACCACGACCGCCCGGATCATCGCCAAGGGCATGAACTGCATCGGCGCCGATGGCACGGGTGGCCCCACGACCGAACCCTGCGGCGTCTGCGAACACTGCAAGGCGATCATGGAGGGCCGCCACGTCGACGTGCTCGAGATGGACGCGGCCAGCAACACCGGCGTCGGTGACATCCGCGAGATCATCGATTCGGTTCACTACCGGGCCGCGTCGGCACGCTACAAGATCTACATCATCGACGAGGTTCACATGCTGTCCACAAGCGCGTTCAACGCGCTTTTGAAGACGCTGGAGGAACCCCCCGCGCATGTGAAGTTCATCTTCGCCACCACCGAAATCCGCAAGGTGCCGGTCACGGTCCTGTCGCGCTGCCAGCGGTTCGACCTCCGGCGGATCGAGCCCGAAGTGATGATCGGCCTACTGCGCAAGATCGCAGGCGCCGAGAACGCCGAGATCGCGAACGATGCGCTGGCGCTGATCACGCGGGCCGCCGAGGGCTCGGCCCGTGACGCGACATCGCTGCTCGATCAGGCGATTTCCCATGGCGCGGGCGAGACGACCGCCGATCAGGTGCGCGCGATGCTGGGACTGGCAGACAGGGGCCGCGTGCTGGACCTGTTCGACATGATCCTGCGCGGGCAAGCCGCGGATGCGCTGACCGAGCTCAGCCAGCAATACGCCGACGGAGCAGACCCGCAGGCCGTGCTGCGCGATCTGGCCGAGATCGCCCACTGGGTCAGCGTCATCAAGATCACGCCCGACGCCGCCGATGACCCCACCATCGGCCCGGACGAGCGCACGCGCGGTGCCGCGATGGCCGCCGAGATCCCGATGCGGGTGCTGACGCGCCTGTGGCAGATGCTTCTCAAGGCGCTGGACGAGGTGGCGATGGCCCCCAACGCGATGATGGCCGCCGAAATGGCGGTGATCCGGCTGACCCATGTGGCCGATCTGCCCACGCCGGACGAACTGGTGAGGAAATTGCAGGACGCGACCCCGCCGCCCAGCCCCAGCCCCGGTGGCGGCGCGCAGGCTGCGCCCCAAGGCGGGACGCTGCAGGCGCGTGGCACGCCCGCCCCGACCCATGCCGGCCCCGGCAGCCCGACCGCGGCGGCCCCCGCGCTGGTGACCGAGGCCCTGGCCCACTACGCCCGGTTCGAGGACGTGGTCGAGCTGATCCGCGCGCACCGCGACGTCAAGCTGCTGGTCGAGGTGGAAACCGGTCTGCGGTTGGTCCGCTACCAACCCGGCCGGATCGAGGTGAACCCCACCTCGGATGCGGCGTCGGACCTTGTGGGGCGGCTGGGCTCGCGCCTGCAAGCCTGGACGGGAAACCGCTGGGCGATCTCGGTGACGGCGGACGAAGGCCAGCCCACGATCGCCGAAGTCCGCGACGCCGCACGCAACAAGCTGGAGGCCGATGCATCGGCGCATCCGCTGGTGCAGGCCGTGATTGCGGCCTTCCCCAAGGCCAAGATCACACGGATCGAAACCGAAGCGGAAAAGGCAAAGGATGCGGCGATCGACGCGCTTCCGGAAGTGGACGACGAATGGGACCCCTTCGACGAAGATTGAATGGCACCCGATGGTGCCTATCTGACAGGTAGACAAAACTGGAGAACGAGAATGCTCAAGGGACTAGGCGGTCTTGGAGATATGTCCAAGATGATGAAGCAGGCGCAGGAAATGCAGGGCAAGATGGCCGAAATGCAGGCCGAGATGGAAAACGTCACCGTCACCGGCGAAAGCGGGGCCGGTCTGGTCAAGGCCACGGCAACCGCCAAGGGCGAATTGACCGCCTTGGATATCGACCCGTCCATCTTCAACAAGGACGAGAAAGAGGTCGTGGAAGACCTGATTCTCGCCGCTATCAAGGATGCGCAAGCCAAGGCGCAGGACCGGATGCAGGAAGAGATGGGCAAGATGGCCGAAGGTCTGGGTCTGCCGCCGGGCATGAAACTGCCATTCTAGACGCAGGTGCTTCGCATTCGAAATGATACCCCAGCCGCGATGCCGGGCAGCCAGCCATGAGCGGCGGCACGGAAGAGCTGGAAACGCTGATCTCGCTTCTGGCGAAGGTGCCGGGGCTCGGCCCCCGGTCGGCGCGGCGTGCCGTTTTGCACCTGATCAAAAAGCGCAGCCAGCAGATGGTGCCGCTGGCCGAAGCGATGCACCGCGTCGGCCTGACCGCGCGGGAATGTCTGAACTGCGGCAACATCGGCACGACCGACATCTGCGGGATCTGCGAAAGCGAAAAACGCGCCACGGGCGAGATTTGTGTCGTCGAAGACGTGGCCGACCTTTGGGCGATGGAGCGCTCGCAGGTCTTCAAGGGGCGCTATCACGTGCTGGGCGGTACGCTCTCGGCGCTCGATGCGATGGGGCCAGATGAATTGCGCATCCCCAAGCTGATCGACCGGGTGAAATCGGAAGAGATTACCGAGGTCATCCTCGCCCTTTCGGCCACCATCGACGGGCAGACCACCGCGCATTACATCGCAGACCAGCTGCCCGGCGTATCGGTCACGTCGCTTGCCCAGGGTGTGCCTGTGGGTGGCGAACTGGATTACCTTGACGACGGCACGATCACGGCGGCCTTGCGGGCGCGGAAGTCGCTTTAGCCCCGAAAATGTGTGGCCCGTCTGCTACGTCCGGTCCCGTACGAAACGGTCCGTGATCCGGCATATTGACCACAATTCTGAATTGCAAGAAGTATCCTTTATTCAATCTTTAAGGGGTAATAACTTGAATACCGTAATGAAAATCTCGATCGCCGCCTGCGCTGTCGCTTTGCTGCCAGTGACGGCCGCCGCACAGGACATCGGCGACACAACCGTCTCTTTGGGTGCATCGACCTTCGGTGCAAATCTGGAGGCTGCGTATCAGCTGGATAGCCAATGGCGCGTGCGCGGCGCGCTCATGGGCGGCATCAACTACGATGACACGTCGGAAGAAGACGGTAACGAATATAACATCGACGCAAGCCTCGGCGCGTTCGCCGTGCTGGCGGATTACTATCCGACCATGTCGGGATGGCGTATCTCCGGCGGGATACTGGTCAACAGAACCAGCCTTGATGCCACGGCATCTGCAACCAGCGACGATCCGATCGACATCGACGGTACGGAATATTCCGAAGGTAACGTGACCCTGTCCGGCGACTTCTCCAAGACCGTCTCTCCGATGATCACGACCGGCTACGACTACCGGTTCAACAATGCTTGGTCGCTCAGCGGCGAAATCGGCGTGGTCTATACCGGCGGCATCGACCTTGACGCAAGAGGCAGCACGACCGAGTTGCAGAACGCGATCGATGACAGTCAGGACTTCCAGGATATCCGCAGTGATGCCTCAGACCTAGACTTCTATCCCTATATCAGCGTGACCGTCGGCTATAGTTTCTGATCCATTCCCTGTTAAAAAGTAAAAGGCGCGCTGCATCAGCAGCGCGCCTTTTTATTTCAACCCAAGCGCCTGCGCTTCGGGACAAGGCCCGTCAGTCGTCCGAATTCTCGGCGTCCACGTCTTCGGGCAGATTGAAGAAGCTGTCAGCGTCCGACACATCGAGCTTCTCGTCTTCCTCGTCATCCTCGGCGTTGCTTTCCGACAGGCTGAACCCTTCCAGACCGGCGATGGCGGATGGCATCTTGGATTCGGGCTCCATTCCGAGGCTCTGTTCGGTGGACACCAGCTTGCGACGCTCGTCATCGCTCATCGCGGTGCCTTCGGCGGCGCGCTTGGCGTTGGCCTTCTGCACGGCGGCGTCCAGTTCGGACTGCTTGCACAGGCCCAGCGCCACGGGGTCGATCGGATCGAGGTTGTTGATGTTCCAGTGCGTCCGCTCGCGGATCGCCTGAATCGTGGGCTTGGTGGTGCCGACCAGCTTGGAGATCTGGCCATCATTCAACTCGGGGTGGAACTTGACCAGCCAGTAGATCGACGCCGGGCGGTCCTGACGCTTGGACAGCGGTGTGTAGCGGGGACCACGGCGCTTTTCCTCGCCCATGGCGGCCTTGTTGAACTTGAGCTTCAGCTTGTGCGCCGGATTCTTCTCGGCGGCTTCCACTTCCTCTTGCGTCAACTGGTTGTTGGCGACGGGGTCGAATCCCTTGACGCCCTGTGCCACGTCACCGTCGGCGATGCCCTGCACTTCCAGCTCGTGCAGACCGCAGAAATCGGCGATCTGCTTGAAGGTCATCGTGGTGTTGTCGCAGAGCCAGACGGCAGTCGCCTTGGCCATGATCGGTTTGTTGTCAGCCATGTGAACTCTCCTGAATTACGACAAGCCTCTCCCGCGCCCTTGAGGGGGCAGACCGCTGGGGCCGGGTTCGCATTGTCGGGGAACTTGGCGGGCTTATAAGGGGGCAAGTGCCACATGGAAAGACCCCAAATGCGACGCCTTCTTGCCGCCCTTCTTCTCTGGACCACAGCAGCCCACGCGCAGGACCGCGCGGGCACGTTCGACTACTACGTTCTGGCCCTGTCGTGGTCGCCTTCCTGGTGCGCCCGGGAAGGCGATGCGCGCGGCTCGCCGCAATGCGACGCGGATGCCGATTTCGGCTGGGTCCTGCACGGGCTCTGGCCGCAATACGAACGCGGCTGGCCGCAGAACTGCCCGTCCGCCGTGACACCGCCCAGCCGGGGCCAGACCGCCGCGATGGCGGATATCATGGGGACCAGCGGGTTGGCGTGGTATCAGTGGAACAAGCACGGCGTCTGTTCAGGGCTCGACAGCGCCGCATACTACCGCCTTGCCCGGGACGCCTTCGAGCGGATCACGCGCCCTGCCGTCCTGCGGGACCTCGACCGACAGGTGACATTGCCCGCCAGTCTGATCGAAGAGGCGTTCCTGCGCGATAATCCGGATCTCTCGGCGGACGGGCTGACCGTCACATGCGCGGGCGGCCACATCCAAGAGGTCCGCATCTGCCTGACCCGTGACCTTGCGCCGCGCGACTGCGCCCCCGACACACGGCGCGACTGCACGATGCAAAGTGCCATCTTCGAACCGATCAGGTAGCGGTGCCGTCGGGGTAGACAGGCGGGCCCTTCAGTTCGATCCGGTTGCCAAAGGGGTCATGGATGTAAAGCGCGTCACCCATGCCCCGCGCGCCGCCCTGAAAGGCCTCGGTTTCGATGGCGAAACCGTGGTGTGCAAGGTGCTTGCGCAACTCATCGCGGTCGCAAGGCGACACGGCCAGCGCCACGTGATCGACGTTGCGCCCGCCGGCCACGGGCGGCACGGCACGGGCCGCACCCGGATGCGTGACGTCCCAAAGCACGATCAGCGAGGAACCGGCCCAGACCTGTTCCATCCCCAGCGCCGGATAGGAAAAGCCCCGTGCGCAGCCCAGCACATCACCGTAGAAAGCCAGCGCCTTGGGCATGTCGTCCACAAGAAAGACGACATGGTCGATGCCAACGATATGAAAGGGGGTCTTGCGGTGGGGCATTGTCGCTCTCCTCAGGTCAGTGTGTCGGGCCAGTCCATGCCCTTGATCGCATCATGCGCCGCCATCGGGCGTCGTCCGGGTCGTTGCAGACGGGTAAGACGCACCGCGCCCTCCCCGCAGGCCACACGCTGTCCGTCCAATGTCTGACCCGGCGCGCCCGTGCCCGCGGCAAGCACCGAACCCAACAGCTTCACCCGCTCGCCCCCGGCCTCGCACCAGGCCCCCGGAAAGGGCGACAGTCCCCGGATCTTGCGGTCGACCTCGACCGCCGGGGCCGTCCAGTCAACCCGGGCCTCGGCCTTGTCGATCTTGGCGGCATAGGTCACGCCGTCTTCGGGCTGCGGCACCGCCTGAAGTGTCGGAAGCTCCGCCAAGGCCGCAACGATCAACCGCGCGCCCATCTCGGACAGCCGGTCATGCAGGCCGCCGGTCGTCTCTTCCGCGCCGATCTCGGTCTCCTCACGCAACAGGACCGGCCCGGTATCCAGCCCTGCATCCATCTGCATGATGCAGATGCCCGTCCGCTCATCCCCCGCCATGATCGCCCGATGGATCGGCGCCGCCCCCCGCCAGCGCGGCAAAAGCGATGCGTGGATGTTGAGACATCCCAGACGCGGCGCATCCAGCACAGCCTGCGGCAGGATCAGCCCGTATGCCACAACGACAGCGATATCGGCGCGCAATGCCGCAAATTCGGCCTGCGCCTCCTGTCCCTTCAGGCTGCGGGGATGCCGCACGGGCAGACCCAGAGCTTCCGCCGCCTGATGCACGGGGGTCGGACGTTCTTTCTTGCCGCGCCCCGCAGGCCGGGGCGGCTGGCTGTAGACACAGGCGATGTCATGGCCAGCCGCGTGCAGGGCTTCGAGCACCGGCACCGAAAACTCGGGCGTCCCCATGAACACGATCCGCATCAGTTCGTCCCTCTCATCATCTTGCCAAAAATATCCCCGCCGGAGGCAGCGCCACGGCCGCACCCCAGTTCAACGCCGGTGTTTGCGCGCCTTCGCCAGCAACCTGTCACGTTTCAGCCGGGACAGGTGATCAAAATACATCCGGCCCGCCAGATGGTCGATCTGGTGCTGCACCGATGTCGCCCACAGGCCCACGAAATCGCGATCCTCCGTCTCGCCGTCGGCATTGACAAAGCGCACCGTGACGGCGCGGGGGCGCGAAATCACAGCCCAGACGCCCGGCAGGTTGGGCGACCCTTCCTCGTGCTCGCGCGGCTCGATACTGGCATGCAGCACCTGCGGGTTCGCCATTCGGACGGCATGGCCCCGCTCGTCCGAAGCATCGACGACCGCAAGGGCCAAGGGAATACCCAGTTGCGGCGCGGCCAGCCCGACGCCCGGCATCGCGTCCATCGCCGCGATCATCTCGTCCCAGATTGCCCTGACCTCTTCTGTCACCGCCGCCACCGGCTTCGCTGCGGTTCGCAGAACGGGATGCGGCCAGGGAACGAAAGGCCGGTGGTTCATGGGCGGGCCGACAATGTCGCCTCGACCTCGGCACGCTGGCGCGGGTCCAGCCGGTCGAGTGTCAGCACACCGTCAAGATGGTCAAGTTCGTGCTGCACGCAGGCGGCGGCGAAGCCGGTGAACCGTCCCTCGCGCGGCATCCCCGCCAGATCGGTCCAGCGCATCGTCACTTCGGCGGGGCGGGTGATCGGGGTCAGGACGCCGGGAATGGACAGGCACCCTTCGTCATGCGTCACAAGGTCCGTCGCGTGGTCCGTGATCTCGGGGTTGATGAAAACCAGCGGCGTCCGCTCGCCTTCTTTCCATGTCGTGTCGGTCACGAAAATCCGCTGCATCACGCCCACCTGCGGTGCGGCAAGGCCGCGCCCGGGGGCTTCGTACATCGTCTCGAACATATCCTGCACCAAATGGCGCATGGCGTCGGTGATCTTGTCCACAGGAGTGCAGACCGTGGTCAGCCGCGGGTCGGGCCAGTGAAGGATAGGCCGGATACCCATGTCAGGCCCGCGCCCTCTCGCGTTTGAGCTTTTGCATCTTGCGGGTGATCATCTGCCGCTTCAGGGGCTTGAGATAGTCGATGAACAGCTTGCCGTTCAGGTGGTCGATCTCGTGCTGGACGCAGGTCGACCAAAGCCCATCGAACCGTTCGGTGTGAGTCTGGCCGTCCAGCCCCAGCCATGCGACCTCGACCTGCGACGGGCGCTCGACCTCGGCGAATTGTTCGGGGATCGACAGACAGCCTTCCTCGTAGGTGCTGCACTCTTCGCCGGACCATGTCACGCGGGGGTTCAGCAGGACCATCGGGCGCGGTGCCTCACCTTCGTCCTTGACGCAATCCATCACGATCAGCCGCACCATTTGCCCCACCTGTGGGGCGGCAAGGCCGATGCCGGGGGCATCATACATGGTTTCCAGCATGTCGTCGGCCAGCCGGCGCAGGTCGTCCGTGATGTCGGTCACGGGATCGGCGGCCTTTTTCAGACGCGGGTCGGGATGGATGATGATGGGTCGTATGCTCATGGCGACGATGTAAGGCTCTCCCCGTCCGAGCGCAACACGGGCGCGTTCGGGGTTGCATCCGGCGGCCCATCGCCTAGCGTCCGGACAACGCTCAGACAAAGGCCCGCCATGACCGATTTCGACACCCCGATCGACCGCCGCAACACGCATTGCGTCAAATGGGACGCGATGGAAGACATATATGGCGTCCCCGCCGATGGCGGCATTGCCATGTGGGTGGCCGATATGGAGTTTCGTGCAGCCCCCCCGATCCAGCGCGCGGTTCAGGCGATGCACGACCACGGCGTCTACGGCTATTTCGGTGACGAAGGCGCTTACCGCGATGCCATCTGCTGGTGGATGCAGACCGGCGGGCGGGTCTGGACCAAGGCCGAGTTGCAGGGCATCGCCGCCTTCGCCAAGCGCCATGAGCTGATTATCGTCTCGGACGAAATTCACCACGACCTGACCATGCCCGGCCAGACGCATATCCCGATGGCCCATATCGATGGCATCGAAGAGCGGCTGGTCATGATGACGGCCACGACCAAGACCTTCAACATCGCCGGGTGCCATTCGGGCAATGTCATCATCGCCGACGCCGACCTGCGCGCCCGATTCGCCGCGCGCATGGCCGCAATGGGCCTGTCCCCGAACAGCTTTGGCCTATTCATGGCGACGGCTGCCTATTCGCCGGAAGGTGCGGATTGGGTCGACGATGTTCGCGCCTACCTTGATGGAAACCGCAAGGTGTTCGATGCGGGAATCAACGCCATTCCCGGCCTGTCCTCCATGCCGCTGGAAGCGACCTATCTGTCTTGGGTGGATTTCGCGGGAACCGGCATGCCGCGCGATGACTTCACGCAGAGGGTTCAGAAAGATGCGCGGATTGCCGTGAACCACGGGCCCACTTTCGGTCAGGGCGGCGACAGCTTTCTGCGGTTCAACATCGCGGCCCCGCGCGCCCAAATCCACGAGGCCGTAGAGCGGATGCAGCGGGCTTTTGCGGATTTACAGTGAACCCTAGCGCGTGATCAGCGCGACCGGTTCATCGTTTTCGCGCACGAAATCGACGGCGGGCTGCTCGTGGACCGGATGTAGCCACTTGAAGCTAAAGATGCACTCCTCGCCCTCGACCTCGGAGTTGATGACCAGCGCCTGATACAGATGGCGCGCACCGTCGTAGATTTCGATGCGACCGCGCAGCTTGTCACGATGCTTGGCGTCCAGCGTCATACCATCGGCCCAGAACCGGATGATGCGGTAGACGTCATCCCCGTCATGAACGCACAGCTTGTCCCCCCGCCGGATGCTCGCGCGGCGCGCGGCGGCAAGACCATCAAGAACGGCTTGGGGAATATGGTCTGTCATCGTCATGTCCTCCTGAGGATATACACATGAGGTAGTGAACCCGTGTGAACTTCAAGTGACATTCATCGCCGCATCGCGGCAAAGCGTGCTTATTGCGACGCCGATGCCTTTGGACGCAAGACATGGGGTCTGGCGGCATCGTAAAGCGCAGAGTCTGGGAAGCCGTGGTTCTCGGACAGGGCCGGTCCGACCATGATCAGGGCCGTGCGGGTGATCTTTGCGGCGCGCGCACTCTCGCGCAATGTGCTCAGGGTGCCGCGAATCAGCATCTCATCCGGCCAGCCGACACGGTAGGCCAGCACTGCGGGACAATCCGCGCCGTAGTGCGGGATCAACTGCCGCTCGATCTCGCGCAGGGCCCGCACGCCCAGATGGATCGCCAGAGTGGCACCCGAACGCGCGAAGTTCTCCAACGTCTCGCCCGCGGGCATCGAGGTGGATTTCATCGACATCCGTGTAAGGATGATCGACTGCGCCACCTCGGGGACCGTCAGTTCGGTCCCCAAGGCAGCGGCGGCTGCCGCATAGGCCGGCACGCCGGGTATGATCTGATAGGGAATACCGTCGGCCTTGAGCCGCCGGATCTGTTCCGCGATGGCGCCATAGAGCGACGGATCACCGGAATGAACCCGCGCCACATCCTCGCCCCGCGCATGGGCCGAAGTGATCTCGGCATGGGTTTCGTCCAGCGTCATCGGGGCGGTATCCATCACGCGGGCGTTCTTGGGCGCGCAAGCCACGACCTCCTGCGGCACAAGCGAACCTGCATAAAGGCAGATCGGGCAGGCGCCGATGATCCTTGCGGCCTTGAGCGTCAGAAGCTCGGGGTCGCCCGGACCGGCGCCGATGAAATAGACTGTCATTGCGCGGTTCCTTTCGCGATGCGGTCGGGATGAAAGGGGCAGGCCGTCACCCGGCCAGATCCCCGTCGATTTTCCGTGCATAGCCCCGCGGCGTATACATGCGCGGCCCCTCACCCAGTTGCGCAAGACGCGAATGGGACGACCCCACCAGCACGACGGTCAGCATGTCGACCTCGTCCACGTCCAGCGCGTCGAGCCGCCGGTAGCGAACGTTTTCTTCGGGACGCCCCAGGGACGAGGCCAGCATCACCGGCGTGTCAGCCGGGCGATGCTTCAGCAGGATATCCCGCGCTTCAGCCAGAAGCGTTCGCCTGCGTTTGGAGACCGGGTTGTAGAAGGCGATGACAAAGTCGCCCTCTGCCGCCGCCTTCAGCCGCTTGACGATATCGCCACGCGGGGTGAGCAGGTCCGACAGCGAAATGGCGCAGAAATCATGGCCCAGGGGGGCACCGGCACGTGCAGCCGCCCCCTGCAGCGCGCTCACGCCGGGCGAGGAGATCACCTCGACCCGCCGCGCGGCATCGGACACACCCTGCGCATCCGGCCCGCGATCCAGCAGTTCGAAGACAAGCGCGCCCATGGCGTAGATGCCCGCGTCGCCGGAACAGACCAAGGCCACGTTCCGGCCCTGCCCCGC
>JAIVHI010000085.1:0-5036 GCA_020201155.1 Loktanella sp.
AAGAAGAAAGGCCCTTGGCCGGTCGTCCAGCCGCGCGATGACCTGTGCCACCAGTGCGTCCCAGCCCAGTTTGGCATGCGCCTTGGGGCGACCTTGGGGAACGGTCAGCGCGGTGTTCAGCAACAGCACCCCTTGATCGGCCCAGTCGCCAAGATCGGTCCGTGTGCGGGGCGCATGAACGTCAGCCTCTATCTCTTTGAAAATATTACCAAGACTGTCTAGGCGTCCGCCAAAGTCCTGCGGGATCGAAAAGGCGAGACCGTCGGCCTTTCCGGGGGTGTGATAGGGGTCCTGACCCAGGATCACCACCCGCGTGTCATCGGGCTGGGTCCGTTCAAGCGCGGCAAACCTGCGGTCGGTCGGGGGATAGACCGGCTCAGACTCCTTGGCGATCCGCTCTGCGATTTGTGGCAGGTTGTCGGTAAAAAAGGGCAGATCGGCCCAGCCGCCCAGACGCGACGTGTCGCACATCACGCGGCGGATGTGATGGCGGCAAGCTTTACGACAGCCGCCTTGGCCTTGCCGCTGTCGATGCTGTCGCGTGCCATCGCGACGCCTTCGCGCAGGTCGTGGGCGACCGACGCGACCACGAGTGCCGCGGCAGCGTTCAGCAGCACTGCGTCGCGGTAAGCGCCGGTTTCACCGTCGAGAAGGGTACGGAACGCCTGCGCATTTTCCTCTGGAGTGCCCCCGACGATGTCCTCGAAGGGGTGAACAGGCAGGCCCGCATCCTCGGGCCGGATTTCGAATTCGCGCACCTCACCGTTCTCGACCGCCGCAACCCAGCTCAGGCCGGTAATGGTCAACTCGTCCGTGCCGTCCGATCCGTGGACCAGCCATGCCGCCTCGGACCCTAGCGTCAGCAAGGTCTCGGCCATGGGGCGGATCAGATCGTGCGAGAATGCACCGGTCAGTTGCCGCTTGACGCCTGCGGGATTTGTCAGCGGTCCCAGTATGTTGAAGATCGTTCTTGTTCCCAGTTCCTGCCGCGTCGGCATGACATGGGCGATGGCCGGGTGGTGCATCGGTGCCATCATGAAGCCGATCCCGGCTTCCTTGAGCGCGCGCTCGACCACCGCGGGCCCGACCATGACATTGATGCCCATCTGACCCTGCACATCCGCCGTGCCGGACTTGGAACTGAGGTTGCGATTGCCGTGCTTGGCCACGGGCACGCCCGCACCCGCTACGACAAAAGCGGTCGCGGTCGAGATATTCAGCGTATGCTTGCCGTCGCCCCCGGTGCCGACGATGTCCATGGCTCCGGCGGGCGCTTTGACGGCCAGGCATTTCGCCCGCATCACAGCGGCGGCGGCGGCGTATTCGTCAACCGTTTCGCCCCGCGTGCGCAGGGCCATCAGCAGGCCGCCGATCTGCGAAGGCGTGGCATCGCCGTTGAACAGGATCTCGAACGCCTCCTGCGCCTGCGCGCGGGTCAGCGGGCCTTCGGCCGCGGCGGCGATCAGCGGCTTGAGGGCGGCGCTCACGCCGGGACCTTCGCCAGATCGAGGAAGTTTTTAAGCATGGTGTGACCGTGTTCGGACCGGATGCTTTCGGGGTGGAACTGCACACCGTGGATCGGCAGTTCGCGGTGCTGCAGTCCCATGATCGTGCCGTCTTCGAGTTCGGCGTTGATCCGCAGGCTGTCGGGCAGGCTGTCGCGCTCGACGACAAGCGAATGATAACGCGTCGCCAGAAAGGGCGAGGGGAGCCCCGCAAAAACGCCGCTGTCGTCGTGGGTCATCCGGCCCATCTTGCCGTGAACGATCTCGTGACAGCGCACGACCTTGCCGCCGAACGCCTCTCCGATGGTCTGATGCCCGAGGCAGACGCCCATCAACGGAATGCGCGCCTCGGCTGCGGCCTGCGTCAATGCCAGACAGATCCCCGCATCGGCAGGGGCCTTGGGGCCCGGCGAAATCAGGATGGCCGAGGGGTTCAGGGCCATCGCCTCTTGCACGTTCAGGGCGTCGTTGCGGTGCACCTGCACATCCGCACCCAGTTCGCCCACGTAGTGGACGAGGTTGTAGGTAAAGCTGTCATAATTGTCGATAAGCAGAAGCATTGGGCGGGTCCGGAGGCAAATTGGGGCTACCGATGGGCAGCCGCTTTCAGGTAGGGTCGCCACATACATGGGCCGTAGCGTGAAGGCGCGTCAAGGCCCGGAGCAGGTCAGGCAGTTGTGAAAAGGGCGGGACAGGCAATGAAGGGGCTATTGGGAGGCGCATTCTGGGGTCTGGTGTTGGGGGGCGGCGCCGTCGTGATCGGGTCCCTGAACACGGCACAGCCCGCAGGCGTTGCGCCGCCGCAAGCCCCGCAGACCGATATGGCGATGTCCCCATCCCCCGATGTGGTTGACGACCCCGCACTTGCCCTGCCCGAGGGGGACGGTGAAAATCAACGCCCGGCCCCCCAATCCGTGGCGGAACCCGACACACCCGAAATCGCCCCCGAGGCCGAGACGGCGACGCTGCCGCAGCCTGAAACCGACACTCCAGAAGTGGCCCTGACTGACGCGCCCGACGCCGCTGACGCTCCTGATATCGCAACGGCAGTGAACGAGGCTCTGACGCTCGACATACCCCTGCCGCTTGAGCCCGCACCCGGCCAGACCACGGCACCCGAGGCCGATACGATGCCGCTTGCAACCCCAAGTGCAGGGTCCGTGACCGCCGATCTGTCAGAGCCCGAAACCTCCCTAGCCCCGGATATGGCCGGGTCGATGGAAGAGCCTGTCCTGCCCAATCCGCAATCCGTCGCGCCGCAGTCGCCGGTGGTCGAAGACGATCTTGTCGTATCGACGACACCTTCGGCCCCTGCCGATGCGGACGCGGATGACGTCGTGATCGTGGAAGAAGGCGAAACGGTGGAAACGACCGAAACGGGGTTCACCGACAGCGAGGCGCCCCGAGAAACAGAGCGCGAAACAGAAGACTCTCGGACCGTTTCCGATGTGGATGAAACGGAAACTGCCGCCACACCCGGCATTCCGCTTGCCACCGCAGACGACCAAGAGCCGCCCACCGCCGCCGATGACGGTTTGGATGACGACCGACAGACCGAAGTGGCCGGCGATGAGCCGGACACGGCGGATCTGCCCGATCAGCCTGACGAATCGCCCAACGATGATGAAATGGCACTGGACGAGCTGCCTGATGCGACAGGCGCCGAGGACGGCGAGACGACTGATAACGGCGAGACACCCGCGCGCCCGACGGTCGTCAGTATCCTCGACGTGGAAACGGCGCCCGCTTTGCCCGGGGGTGCCGCCGATGTCACCGTCCGCCGTCCCGCTGATGAGGCAGCGCCAGAGCCCGACGCAACAGACGTCGCACCAGAGCCCGAGACGGACCCGGATGCGCCCGCTTTCGTCCGTTTCGCCGCCGAGTTCGAGAATGCCGAGGACAAGCCGCTTATGAGCATCGTCCTTCTGGACGAGGGCAACCTGCGGGACGCACCGCGTCTTCTGGCAGGTATCCCGTTTCCGGTCACGGTGGTCGTGGACGCCGGACGCCCTGACGCGGCAGACCGCCTTGCGGCCTATCGCGCGGAAGGGATCGAGGTGGGGGTGCGGGCGCGCATCCCTCTTGCAGCACAGGCGACCGACATCGAGGTTGCACTGGAAGCGGCTTTTGCTGCCTTGCCCGAAACGGTCGTGCTGGTCGATCCGGGCGACGGGAACCTGCAAAGTGACCGCGCTGTCACCGAAATGGCGGTCGCGTCGCTGGCGGATCGGGGGCGGGGGCTTGTCACCATGCCCAAGGGCTTCAACGCGGCGTTGCAGGTCGCCACGGATGAGGACGTGCCTGCAGGCGTGTTCTACCGGGATCTGGACGGCGAAGGGCAGGACGCCCGCGTCATCCGCCGCTTCATGGATCAGGCTGCCTTCAAGGCGCGTCAGGAAAGCGGCGTCGTCCTGCTGGGGCGGGTCCGTCCCGATACGATCTCGGCGCTGAACCTTTGGGGCAATGCCAATCGCGCCGGGCAGGTGGCGATGGCGCCGGTGACGGCGGTGCTGGGCAAGTAGGCCCTAGCCGTTGCTGCCACCCGTGAACATGGTGGCGTCAGCCGCCGCCCGCCGGATCGCGTTCGATTTATGGACCGTTTCCTGATACTCGGCTTCGGGATCGCTGTCGAAAACGACACCGCCCCCGGCCTGAATATAGAGCTTCTGGTCCTTCAGCACGGCGGTCCGCAAGGCGATGCACATGTCCATGTCGCCATTGGCGCTGAAATAGCCACAGCCGCCGCCGTAGACGCCGCGCTTCTCCGGCTCCAGCTCGTCGATGATCTCCATCGCCCGGACCTTTGGCGCGCCTGATACGGTGCCTGCGGGCATGCCGGCAAAAAACGCAGACAGGGCGTCCTGATCCTCGGCCAGTTCGCCCACGACATTGCTGACGATATGCATGACGTGGGAATAACGCTCGACGATGAATTCCTCGGTCGGGCGGACCGTTCCGATCCTGGCGACGCGGCCCACATCGTTGCGCCCCAAATCCAGAAGCATCAGGTGCTCGGCCAGTTCCTTTTCGTCCGCCATCAGATCGGCCTCGTTGGCGGCGTCCTCGGCTGGTGTCGCACCGCGCGGTCGGGTTCCCGCGATCGGCCGGATCGTGATCTCGCGCCCGAACACGCGCACAAGGATTTCGGGACTGGCGCCGATGACCTGAAACCCCCCGAAGTTGAAGTAG
This sequence comes from Loktanella sp., assembly GCA_020201155.1. Taxonomy (GTDB): domain Bacteria; phylum Pseudomonadota; class Alphaproteobacteria; order Rhodobacterales; family Rhodobacteraceae; genus JAIVHI01. The sequence continues at coordinate 4,695 of JAIVHI010000085.1, forward strand.
AACATGAAGGGCGAGGGGTTGGTGCGCCGCAGGCTGCGGTAAAGCGCAAAGGGCGGCGCGGTAAAGTCCTGCGTCCAGCGCTGGCTTGGCACGACCTGAAAGATATCGCCCGCGCGGATATAGTCCTTGGCTGTCTCGACAGCAGCGAGATAGGCATCATGCGAAAAGTTGCTGACGGGCGCGGTATCCGGCGATGGCTCTGACAGTTCCCGTCCCAGCGGCACCGTCCGGTCCAGCGCCCGCTGCGCGTCCATGACCCGTTCCGCGGCTTGGGCATAGGCCGCCTTGGCCGAAAGCCCCGAGGCTGTCCAGGCGGGTGCGACAAGGATCACATCCCCTTTC
>JAIVHI010000085.1:5053-12544 GCA_020201155.1 Loktanella sp.
TCAGGGTTCATCCCGACGATGGAATAGCGTCCCCGCACTTCGCCGCCGGTCACCGATTCCAGCATGAAGCTGTTCTGTCCCGCGTCCGTCATCTTGAGCATCAGGGACACGGGTGTATCCAGATCGGCCGCGATCCGCGTGTAGACCACCTGATTTTTACCGGCCTCGTAGGCGCGGGCGAAGGTGTCGAAATCGGGAAACAGCGCCATTACTGCAACTGGGCATTGACTGCGTTGACGGCGGATTCGTCGATCGTGACGTCGGTCCGGGTCTGAACGGCGCGGCTGTAGGCGTTGAAAATATCCTGCGCAATGCCCTGCGCCGCCGACTCGGCCACGGCTTCCAGCTCTGCCGTCTGGCGGGGGCCGTCCTCGACCGGGTCCGCGACGGTGTCGAGCCGCACGATAACCGCACCGTCGTCGCCGCCGTCGATCACACGCACGTCGGACACATCCATGTCGAAGACTTCGTCCACGAAGCCGGCGGGTGTGCCTTCGACGAAACCGCGGCGGGTGATGTTCTGCACCGTTCTCGGCTCCAGTCCCAAGGTGTCGAACGTGGTCAACGGGTCGATGCGGTCCGCCAGTTCGGTCGCGTGGGCCATCACGGCCTCTTGCTGCTTGGCTGCGGTGGCCAGTTCACGCGCGCGCGGGGTCACTTCGGTCAGCGGCTCCACGGTCGGCGCTGTGACGCTGTCGAGCCGCAGCACGGCGATGCCCCCGTCCATCAGTTCCGTCACGTCCAGAAACGCACCTTCTTCAAGCTCCGCTGCCGCCTCGCGGAAAGCCTCGTAGGCGGCCGGTCCGTCCCGGCTCCCCTCGGCTAGCGAGATTGTCCCAAGTTCGAGGTCCGTCTGATCGGCCAGATCCTCGACGGTGAACCCGCTGGCGATCATGTCGTTGATATCCTCGATCATCGCCTCGATCACGCGGCGCGCCCGACCGGCGCCCAGTTCCGCGCGCAGTTCGGGTTCGGCTTCCTCGAACGGCGTCTCTTCAGCGCCCAGAATGGCGTTCACCCGAAACAGCGCCGGCCCGAGCGAGGACGGCTCTGGCCCCACGACATCACCGGCAGCGGCCTCGAAAACCGGGTCCGCGGCTTCGCCTATATCGTCGCGGGATACATCGCCCAGATCGATATCCGACAGATCGAGACCGCGTTCGTCCACAAGCGCGTCAAAGGTGATTTCTCCGCTGTCGATGCGCGCCTTGGCGGTCTCGGCCCGTTCCTCGGTGCCGAAGACCAGACGCTCGACCAGTCTGCGTTCGGGGCGAATGAACTGCTCTGCGCGCTCTTCGTAAAGCGACCGGACAGAGCCTTCGTCGACCTCGAGTTCGCCTTGAATCATGTCGGGGGTCAGTAGCGCATACGAGATTTCGCGTGTCTCGGGCGTGGTGAAGTCCTCCGGGTTCGCGTCGTAATAGGCCTCGATTTCGTTGGCGCTGGGGCCGGGGACAGGCGCGTCCAGATCGTCAGCCGTGACGGTCGCCATCGTGATCGACCGTTCTTCCGCGATGAATGTCACCAGCGTTTCGGCATAGGCCTGCGGGGCAGGGATGCCGCCGACGACCGCGCCTTGCAAAAGGGTGCGGGTCAGGTCTTCGCGCAGGGAGTCTTCAAAGGTCGTTTCCGTCAGGCCGTTCCGGCGCAGTGTCTCGGCATAGGCCGCGCGGTCAAAGTCGCCCTGCAGGTTGGTGAAGGCCGGAACACGCAACACTTCGTCGCGCACCCTTTCATCACCGACAGACAGACCGATCAGGCTGGCTTCGTTGTCGAGCGCGCGCTGCTGCACCAGACGTTGCAACGCCATCTGGTCGACGCCCATCTGCCGGGCTTCGTCCATCGAGATCTGGTTGCCCATCTGCTGTTCGAAAGCGTTGATTTGCTGGGTCAACTCGGACTGGTAGGCCGCGACGGTGATCTCTTTGCTGCCCACGGTTCCGATCGTGCGCAGATTTCCTGTCAGGCCGCCCGTTCCGAAGCCCAGAAGCCCCACGAACAGAAGGATGACGATGATCCAGACGCCGTAGCGTTTACCGGTCGTTTTAGCCATCGGAAAGGACCCCCTTGAATGCCTTCGCGCCTGTCTATTGCCGGTGCGGGACCGGTGCAAGCCTACTGCGGGTCGAAGGATGCCAGCCGGTCGAACAATTCCGCGATCCCCGCGCGGTCGACATTCGCAAAGGCGATCCGCAGTTCGCGCGCTCCGGCAGGGTCGCTGGCCGGTCGGAACATCGTGCCCGGCAGCAAAAGGACCCCCGCCTCGGCCACCAGACGCGGCGCGAGCCGGTCAGAGGGCAGGTCAAAGGGATGCCGCACGTAGGCAAAATAGGCCCCCACGCCAAGCAGCTCCCAGCCCTTGTCTGCAAGGACGGGAAAATGCGCGCCGATCGCCGCGCGCCGGTCGAGGATTTCCAGCCGCTCTCCGGCCAGCCAGTCGCCAAGGTTCTGCATCCCCCAAAGGGCGGCGCGCTGGCCCAGCTGGTTGGGGCAGATCGTGACCGTGTCCAGAAACTTCTCGACCTCCGCCAGCCGCGCGGGCGAGGCCGCGATGGCACCGACCCGGTGGCCCGTCAGGCGGTAGGCCTTGGAGAAGGAATAAAGCTGGATCAGCGTGTCGTCCCAGTCCGCATCCTGAAACAGATCATGAGGCGCCCCGGCGCGGCTGTCGAAGTCGCGGTAGGTCTCGTCGAGGATCAGCGCGATGCCACGGTCGCGGCACAGGTCGCGGAAGGCGGCAAGCACTTCGGCGGGATATTCGACGCCGCCGGGATTGTTCGGGCTGACCAATGCGATGGCCCGCGTGCGGTCGGTGATCAGCGCCTCCGCCTCCGCGACTGTCGGGATCAGGGATTCGCCCGTGTTCAAGGGCACGGTCCTGACGCCGGACATGTCACACCACATCACGTGGTTGAAATAATAGGGAACCGGCAGAATGATCTCATCGCCTTCACCGCAAAGCGTGGCGATGGCGGCAGCGAAGGCCTGGTTGCACCCCGAGGTGATCGCCACATGCGCCGGCGTGACCCTGCCACCGTAGGCCTGCGTCCACTGTGCGGCGACCTCGGCGCGCAGCGCGGGCAGCCCCAGCACGGGGCCGTAAAGATGCGCCTCCGGGTCGGTCATGACGATCTGCGCCATGGCTTCAAGCATCGGGGCCGGTGGCGGGTCGACGGGTGCGGCCTGACTGACATTGATCAGCGTTCGGTCTTCGGGAAAGGTCACCCCGTCGATCCAGCGCCGCGCCTCCATCACGGGTGGCGGAAAGGTCGCGTTCGTGCGCGCTGTCATGTCGAAAGCCTCATCATCTTGCCTGAAATATCCCGGGGGGAGTCCGCAGGACGGGGGGCTGGCCCCCCTGCGTCAGCGAAATGCGCCTTGGGGTAAAGGGCGCGCACGACCTCGAGTGTCTTGCCCGAGTCCACAAGGTCATCGACGATCAGGATGCCGGTGCCATCGCCCATCAGCGCGTCATCGGGTTTTTTCAGCACGCGGACTTCGGCCTGATCCTGATGCTCGTAGGACTTGATGCTGATCGTATCCACGGTGCGAATATCCAGCTCGCGTGCCACGATCATCGCGGGGGCCATGCCGCCGCGCGTGATGGCGACGACGGCCTTCCATCCGCCCCCCTTGTCGCCGGCATCGCCCTCGGGTCCGACACCGTCCAGCCGCCACGCCAGCGCGCGGCTGTCACGGTGGATCTGGTCCCAGCTGATATGGAATCCCTTCTCGTGGGGCAGGCGGTCGGTCATGGAGAACTCCTCAGGTCAATGCGATTTTAAGGCCGAAGGCGGCCATGAGTGTTCCGAACCCGCGGTCGAGCCAGGTCTTGGCCCGGACATAGGCGGCACGCGGCTTGGCCAGCGAAAAGACGCGGGCGACAAAGATGTACCAAAGTGTCTCGTTCACGAAAACGGCCGCGAGAATTGCGGCCTTCCACCCAAGCGAGGCCTCCGCGGGCACGAGACCGACAAAGACCGCGCCAAAAAAGATGGCCGTCTTGGGGTTGCTCGCGAAGGTCAGAAAACCGAACCGGATCGCGGATGCAGGACTGCGCGGGGCGCTTGTTGTATCCGGTCCGGCCGGTTGGTCTGTCGCATGTCGCCACATCATGACCGCGATGAACATCAGGAAGGCGGCGCCGACCAGCTTTAATGTCGTGAACAGGGCAGGGACCAGCTCGAACAGCACGGCCATGCCCGCCATGGCGGCTGCAGCCCAAAGAGCCGCGCCAAGTCCGAAGCCCAGGGCGAGCGCGCAAGCGGTGCCGAACCCTTCGGATGCCGCCACGCGCAGCGACACCACGAACGACGGGCCCGGCGATATGGCAGCCGCAAGATGGATCATCAGAACCGAAAGGAACGCCGCCTGCGTCATTCCTTCGTGATGTCCGGGGCGTCGACAGCCTTCATGCCGACCACGTGATAGCCGGAATCCACGTGAAGCACCTCGCCCGTCGTGCCGGACCCAAGGTCGGACAGCAGGTAGAGCGCGGATTTGCCCACATCCTCGATCGTGACGGTGCGGCGCAGGGGCGCGTTGTATTCGTTCCACTTGAGGATGTAACGGAAGTCGCCGATGCCCGACGCGGCCAGCGTCTTGATCGGACCGGCCGAGATGGCGTTGACCCGGATCCCGTCCTTGCCAAGGTCCTCTGCCAGATAGCGGACCGATGCCTCCAGTGCGGCCTTGGCGACGCCCATCACGTTGTAATGCGGCATGACCCGTTCGGCGCCGTAGTAGGTCATCGTCAGGCAGGATCCGCCGTCGGTCATCATGGCCTCGGCCCGTTTCACCACGGCGGTGAAGGAATAGACCGAGATGTCCATCGACATGCGGAAATTGTCCCGCGACGTATCGACGTAGCGCCCGCGCAGCTCGTTCTTGTCAGAGAAGCCGATGGCATGAACGATGAAGTCGATGCTGCCCCATTTGTCCTTCAGGACATCGAACAGGCTGTCGATCGACGCTTCGTCGGTGACATCGCAGGGCAGCACGAGGTCTGACCCCACCTGCGCGGCAAGGGGTACGACCCGCTTTTTCAGCGCATCGCCTTGATAGGAGAACGCGATCTCGGCCCCGGCATCCGCGAGGGCCTTCGCGATGCCCCAGGCGATGGACTTGTCGTTGGCCACACCCATGATGAGGCCGCGTTTGCCAGCCATAAGTTGTGATGTCATGGGGTGATACCTCTCAGTTGCGCCACGTCGTCCCTGCGGTTTAGGGTATTGCGTCTAGCCCATCAAGCGCCGCTGAAGAGCGGATTGTCGTCCTGACGCGACAGTCAGCTTGCGGGCGCTATATGAAAGCCGTAGGGACATGTCGGTAAAAACGAGAGGCAGCGATACGAAATGACGGACCGCACTGGTATATTTGCCGGAGACGATCCTTTCGTGCTCGCCCGGTCCTGGATCGAAGAAGCCCGCGAGACCGAGCCGAACGATCCCGACGCTGCCGCCCTTGCGACGGTTGACGCGGACGGTCTGCCGAATGTCCGTGTCGTTCTGATGCGCAAGATCGAAGACGATGCCTTCGTGTTCTTCTCGAACTTCGAAAGTGCCAAGGGACGCGAGATCGCGGCCACCGGCAAGGCAGCCTTCGTGATCCACTGGAAATCGCTTCGCAGACAGATTCGCGTGCGCGGTGAAATTACCCGCGAAGACGGTGCCGTGGCCGATTCCTACTACGAAAGCCGCCCGCTTCAGAGCCGGATCGGGGCATGGGCATCGGCCCAGTCCCAGGTCCTGTCGTCACGGGACGAATTGGCGGCCCGCGTCGCGCAAGCAGAGGCGAAACACGGCCAAAACCCTTCCCGGCCACCGTTCTGGGGTGGATTTCGGATAAGGCCAGTGGAAATCGAATTCTGGGCCGATGGGCCCTACCGGTTGCATGACCGTTTCCGCTGGACACGCCCAGATTGCGATACCGCATGGGACGTGCATCGCCTTTCACCATAGGCTAAATAGCCTGAGTTCAGAGGGAGTCCCCTCTGTCGTTTTGAGTCCAATGTGTTCGATTTTTCCACGACTCCGGCTGTGCTTTTGCAACCCGGCGCAAGAAAGAAAGTCACTATCGTGGACGAGACTGTCGACATTACAGGCACCATGAAATGGTTCGATCCCTCCAAGGGCTTCGGGTTCATTCTGGGTGACAATCAAGAAGGGGATATCCTTCTTCATGCGAATGTTCTGCGGAACTTCGGGCAGAATACCGTTGTCGATGGCGCGGGCATCGTCGTGAAGGCGCAGAAGACCGAACGGGGCTGGCAGGCGGTCGAGGTCCTTTCGATCACGCCACCCGTGGGTCTGACGACACCCCCGCTGGACGACCTTGCTCACCTGACCGAGGAACAGCGCCGCGCGCTGCCCGTCAGCCCGGCGCGGGTGAAATGGTTCGACAAGGGCAAGGGATTCGGCTTTGCCAACATGTATCGCGACCGGCGCGATATCTTCCTGCATATCGAGGTTCTTCGCCGATCGGGTCTGTCGGACCTTGTCACGGGCGAGGCCGTTGCGCTACGTCTGATGGAAGGGCCACGCGGGCTCATGGCCACAGAGATTATGCCTTGGGATACTTCATCGGAAGACTGACCGGCGCAGTTGCGCTTGCACTGGCGGCGTCACCCGTTTTCGCGCTTTGTGCGGACGACAAGGTGACCGTCACCGGTGATTTCGGGCGCGCGACCTTCACGGTCGATATTGCGGACGATGACGAGTCCCGGGCGCAGGGCCTGATGTTCGTCGAAGAGATGGGCACGCTGGAAGGGATGCTTTTCGTCTACGAAGCACCGCGCCGCGCCACCTTCTGGATGCGCAACACGCTGATCCCGCTCGACATGCTTTTCGCCGCGCCCGATGGGGAAATCCTGTCGATCCATCCCGATGCGATACCGCTGGACGAGACGACCATCGACGGCGGCACGGGCGTCAGCCACGTGCTCGAGATCAACGGCGGTCTGGCCCAACGTCTCGGCATCGCAGAGGGGGATGTTTTGCAACATCCCAGTTTCGGTGACGAGGCTCTGAAGCCCTGCGGCTGATTTAGGCTTTTCAACCGCGCGCGCAGCGCGTAGGAAACGGCCGTGGTCCGGGGCGTGGCGCAGTCTGGTAGCGCACCTGTTTTGGGTACAGGGGGTCGTGAGTTCGAATCTCGCCGCCCCGACCACCATCTTCCCCCATGACTGGCTGACTGGCGCATCGGGATTCGGTGTGCGCGCAGCTGATATACCAGATGTAGTGCCTGCGCGTGCTTATTGGTCCAGCCAATGTGGCGATCGCGTCACGTTTCCCAAGTGCCCGATTTTTACACAGGGTCCGGGGATGATCGCCACGTCGCGCTGTGGACAGTCCCGGCAGGGGCCTGCAATTCCAAACCTAAGTCGACGGAAAAGAACCATATTTGCCGTTCGCGCAAAGTCTTGGCGCTGTGCACAACTTTGCGGAAGAATCGTGTGTAAACGGTCGGGACGCTGCATGTGGTAGTCGTCAA
>JAIVHI010000086.1 GCA_020201155.1 Loktanella sp.
TGGTGCTGTGAGAGAGGATTGAACTCTCGACCTCACCCTTACCAAGGGTGTGCTCTACCACTGAGCTACCACAGCATTGGCGGCGGAATTAGCCGTTTTGGTTTGGGGGTGCAAGCCCTCACTGGACCCTTTTTGCCCACCTTGATAAGACCGCCGGCATGGAGCGGAAAAACGCACCCAAACCCAAGGCGGACGCGGGGCAGTCCCGTGAGGATCGGCTGAAAGCGGCGCTCAAGGCCAATATGGCCAAGCGCAAGGCGCAGGCGCGTGCGCGGGCGGCGGATAACACAAAGAAAGAGTAGGCAGCTATGGATTCGATCGTCGTCAGGGGAGGCCGTGAATTGAACGGCCGGATCGATATCGCGGGCGCGAAGAACGCGGCGCTGGCGCTGATGCCGGCTACGCTGCTGTCGGAAGAGCCGCTGACGCTGACCAACACGCCGCGTTTGTCGGACATCAAGACGATGACCGCGCTGCTGCAGTCGCTGGGCGCCGAGGTCACGGCCTTGCAGGACGGCAAGGTGCAGGTGCTGTCGAGCCACGGGCTGACATCGACCCGCGCCGACTACGAGATCGTGCGCAAGATGCGGGCGTCGAACCTGGTGCTGGGGCCGCTGCTGGCGCGGTTTCACGAGGCGACGGTGTCGCTACCCGGCGGTTGCGCCATCGGCGCGCGACCGATGGATATTCACGTCAGCGCGCTCGAGGCGATGGGCGCCGAGATCGAGTTGAGGGATGGATACCTGCATGCCAAGGCCCGGGGCGGGCTGAAGGGCGCCGTCGTTCCGCTGCGTTTTGCATCCGTGGGCGCGACCGAGAACGTGCTGATGGCCGCGACGCTGGCCAAGGGCACGACCGTGATCGAGAACGCCGCGCGCGAGCCCGAGATCGTCGATCTGGCCGATTGTCTGCGCGCCATGGGCGCCCAGATCGCGGGTGACGGCACCTCGACGATCACGGTGCAGGGCGTGGACCGGCTGGGGGCCGCCACGCACCGCGTCGTGACCGACCGGATCGAGCTGGGCACCTACATGCTGGCCCCGGTGATTGCGGGCGGCGAGGTCGAATGCATCGGCGGGCGCATCGCGCTGGTCGAAGCCTTCGCCGCAAAGCTCGACGCGGCGGGTGTCGACGTGACCGAGACGCCGGACGGCTTGAAGGTGAAGCGGCGGCTGGAGCGCCCGCGGGCGGTCGACGTCACGACAGAACCCTTTCCGGGCTTCCCGACGGACCTGCAGGCGCAGATGATGGCGATGCTCTGCATCGCGGAAGGCACCTCGGTGCTGGAGGAAAAGATCTTCGAAAACCGCTTCATGCATGCGCCGGAACTGGTCCGGATGGGTGCGGATATCGACGTGCAGGGCGGGGTGGCGACGGTCACGGGCGTGGACCGGCTCAAGGGTGCCCCCGTCATGGCGACCGACCTGCGGGCCAGCGTATCCCTGATCCTGTCGGGGCTGGCGGCGCAGGGTGAGACAATCGTGAACCGGGTCTATCATCTTGACCGCGGATACGAGAACGTCGAGGACAAGCTGAGCGCGGTCGGTGCCGACATCGAGCGGGTGCAGGGCACATGACCGACGCGCGCTTCGAAGACGGAGCCGACCGTCCCCTGCGGCTCAAGGCATGGGACGCGGAGGATCTGCAGGTCATTTCCGCGCTGGTGCAGGATGCGGTCTTTCCCGCCTCCGAGGTCGCCTGGCGCAGGTCCGAGCGACGCTTTGCGATCCTTCTGAACCGTTTCCGGTGGGAAGATGCCAAATCGGCGTCCGGTCAGGCCCGCGACGTGGAACGTGTGCAGGCTGTGCTGGTTCTGGACGATGTGGTCGCGGTCCGGAGCCAGGGCGTCGAAAAGGGCGATCCTGACCTGATCCTGTCGGTTCTGGCGGTGAACTTCGAGCCGGGTGAGGACGGGACAGGCCGTGTGGTACTGACGCTTGCCGGCGACGGGGCCATCGCCTGCGACGTCGAGGCGCTGGACGTGACCTTGAAGGATGTCACACGGCCCTATGTTGCCCCGTCGCGCAAGGTGCCCGACCACGGCGCGGAATAGAGCCGCGGGATGCCTCCGGCGGGAGTTTATCTGGCAAGATGAAGAGCGGGCCGGTGCGACCGGTTCCGCCTGTCGAAGGAGAGGGTGATTTGCCCCAGTTTCTGAACACGAAAGATGCGGATTTCGAGGCGCGGTTCCAGGCGCTTCTGGCGGCCAAGCGCGAGGACTCGCCGGAAGTCGACGAGGTGGTCGCGGCGATCATCGCGGATGTGCGCGCGCGCGGTGATGCCGCCTTGCTGGAGCTGACCGCGCGTTTCGACCGGGTCACCCTGACGGCCGAGACGATGCGCTTTTCGACCGCCGAGATCGATGCCGCCGTGGCAGAGGTGTCAGAGGCCGATCGCGCGGCGCTGGAGCTGGCGGCGGAGCGCATCCGCGCCTACCACGCCCGCCAGATGCCGGAAGACGCGCGCTGGACCGACGATGTCGGGGCCGAGCTGGGCTGGCGCTGGACGCCGGTATCGGCCGCAGGGCTTTACGTGCCCGGCGGGATCGCCACCTATCCGTCGAGCGTGTTGATGAACGCGGTGCCGGCCAAGGTCGCCGGGGTGGCGCGGCTGGCGATGGTCGTGCCGACACCGGACGGGGTGGTGAACCCGCTGGTTCTTTTGGCCGCGCGGATCGCGGGAGTGGACGAAATCTACCGGATCGGCGGGGCACAGGCCGTGGCGGCGCTGGCCTACGGGACCGAGACGATTGCGCCGGTGGACAAGATCACCGGCCCCGGCAACGCCTTTGTCGCGGCGGCCAAGCGGCGGGTCTTCGGCAAGGTCGGGATCGACATGATCGCGGGGCCGTCCGAGATACTGGTGATCGCGGACCGCGACAACGATCCGGACTGGATCGCGCTCGATCTGCTGTCGCAGGCCGAGCATGATACCAGCGCCCAGTCGATCCTGATCACCGATGATGCGGCCTTCGGGCAGGCGGTGTCCGCCGCCGTGGACAAACGGTTGGAAACGCTTCAGCGCCGTGCCGTCGCGGGGCCCAGCTGGGCCGACTTCGGCGCGATCATCACGGTGGCCGACATGGATGAGGCCGTGCGTCTGTCGGACAGGATCGCGCCCGAGCATCTGGAATTATGCGTCGCCGAGGCCGACGCCCTGTCCGACCGGATCACCCATGCAGGTGCCATCTTCGTCGGCGGCTGGACGCCCGAGGCCATCGGCGACTATGTCGGCGGGCCGAACCACGTGCTGCCCACGGCAAGGTCGGCGCGGTTTTCTTCGGGCCTTTCGGTGATGGATTTCGTCAAGCGCACGACACTGGCGCGGATGACGCCTGCCGCACTCAAGGCCATCGGCCCGGCGGCCGCGCGCCTTGCTGCCTCGGAAAGCCTGGAGGCGCATGGTCTTTCGGTTCTTGCCCGATTGGACCGGTTGAACGATGGTGAGGCATGAGCCGGATCATCGCCATCAATCTTGACGACGCGAACCTGCCGCCGCCCACGCCCGAGATCGAGCAGGAGCGGAAGGTGGCGATCTTCGACCTGATGGAGGACAACAGCTTTGCCCTGCACAAGGGAGAGGGACGGGACGTGCCTGAGGGGCCGTTCAACCTGTCGCTGTCCATCCAGGAAAGGCGGCTGGTTTTCGGCGTGCAGGATGATGCGACGGGTGCCGAAACGGCCTTTCATCTGTCGCTGGGTCCGTTCCGGCAGGTGGTGAAGGATTATTTCCAGATCTGCGAAAGCTACTTCGATGCGGTCAAGACACTGCCACCGAGCCAGATCGAAACCATCGACATGGCGCGGCGCGGCATCCACAATGAAGGCGCGCGGGTGTTGCAAGAGCGGCTGGAGGGCAAGGCGGTGGTCGACAACGATACGGCGCGGCGGCTGTTCACCCTGATCTGTGTGCTGCACTGGGGGTGATGATGGCGGATGCGGGTGGCACCTTTCAGACACTTCCGCAATCGGTGCTGTTCTGCTGCGATTACAACTCGGTTCGGTCGCCCATGGCCGAGGGGATCATGAAAAAGCTTTACGGCACGCGGGCCTATATCCAGTCGGTCGGGGTCAAGAACGATCTGGAAATCGATGGCTTCGCCGTTGCCGTCTGTGCTGAAATCGGGGTCGAATTGCAGCGGCACCGGTCGCGGTCCTTTGACGAGATGGAGCAATGGGGCGATGATCTGTCGTCTTTCGATCTTGTGCTTGCACTGTCGCCCGCGAGCCAGAGGCGGGCGCTGGACCTGACGCAGTTCTATCATCTGGACGTGGAATACTGGCCGATCATCGACCCGACCGGTCTGGGCGAGGGGCGGGAAGAGCGGTTGGCCCATTACCGGCAAGCGCGGGATCAAATCGTAACACGACTGACGGAGCGGTTCGGTCCGTCACAGGAGGAAGAGACATGAACGAAACACTCCGGCACTATTTCGACGCTTTCAATTCCGGCGATATCGACGGGATGCTGGCGCAACTGACCGAAGACGTGGCCCATCACGTCAACGAAGGCGAGGTGCGGATCGGCAAGATCAAGTTCCGCGCCTTTTGCGATCACATGGCCCATTGCTATGCCGAACAGCTGACCGACCTCGTGATCTTCGAGAACGGCGACCGGGCGGCTGCCGAGTTCATGGTCAACGGTGAATATCTGAAGACGGACGGCGACCTGCCGGAGGCCAAGGGGCAGACCTACCATCTGCCGGGCGGATCCTTCATGACCCTGCGCGACGGCAAGATTTCGCGGATCACGACCTATTACAACCTGTCGGACTGGTTGCGGCAGGTCTCGTGAGCCTGACGGTTCGTGCCTTGACCGGGGCGGCCCTGGAGGCCGCTTTGCCCGATGTTGCGCGTCTGCGGATCGCGGTTTTCCGTGACTGGCCCTACCTTTACGACGGCGATCTGGCCTACGAGGAAGGTTACCTGCAAAGCTACCGCGACAGCGCGTCGGCCATTGTCGTGGGGGCCTTCGACGGCGACCGCCTTGTCGGGGCGGCGACAGGCACGCCGCTGGCGGATCATGC
>JAIVHI010000268.1 GCA_020201155.1 Loktanella sp.
CTTCGATCAATCTTTACATAGTCCACCTGAATGGATTGAAGCCTGTACAAAGTAGATTGACCGATGCCAAAATCATCAAGCGCGATGCGGATGCCCATTTTGCGCAGCTGAGAAATGACCTCTGTCGTCTCGGAACTGTCTTCGATGATCATGGTCTCAACCAGCTCGAAAACAATTTTGTCCCTGGGTATATCGCCAACGATTTCCGATATCCAATCGGTCCCTTTTTGAATAACCTGCGACATGAACTCTGATGAAATATTGAAAGAGATAAATTTATTCTGGTCTTCGGCTGCCCATTTTGCAACGCGGTGGGCAGCTGTCAGTGGTGGCTCTGTTTCATCATTGTACGCCAACGTCATATTGTTCAAGAAATGTGACGGTCCGAGAACTTCACCATTCCTGCGATTCCACCTTATGAGGGCTTCGTACCCAACTGTGTGACCCGTTTTGAGGTCGACAATGGGTTGAAGAAAGTAACCGATCTCCTGCCTTTTGAGACCCCTGCGAACCTCGTCAATCGAAGGCATGGCCTTGGTCGCCTCAACAGTCTTCCTGCTGAATGTTTGGGAACGGTTTTTCCCGTTTGCCTTGGCTATGCGTAGCGCAGCGTTGGCGTTGATGACGGCATGCTCTGGATTTTTGGTTTCGAACACCTGTGCCACGCCAATGGATGCGCTTCGCGAAACAGGTAGATCACCCACATTGACTGTGGCCGCCAAAACGGTCGCGCAAATATCCTTTGATAAGGACTGTTCGCTCACCCCTTCATCGGAAGGTATAAAAAGCAGAAACTCATCCCCCGCCAATCGCCCTACATGCCCCTTTGATGCGACGTATCGGACCAGAGCCTTGCCAATTTCGACCAACAAACGGTCACCGATGTGGTGGCCATAGGAGTCGTTCACACTCTTGAAATTATCAATATCTATGAAGTAAAGAAAATCTCCTTCCCGGGCATGATCCTCGAACCGCTTGTAGAACCCTGCCTTTGAATACGTGCTGGTGAGGGGATCGACATTCAGCCGGTTTTCCAAGTCAGCGACCTGTCTTCTCAAGAAAAGGTTTTCCTCTTCCAGTGATTTTTCAGAAACGGGTCCGGAAATTTCGGCGTCATCTTGCATCGTGCACTCCATCTGGAGCGTTAACTTTAAACAGAAATGAAGCACTGACAACATGGTTCCACTTGCACTAAGCTCTGCTGAAACCATCGCAAACTGGATTCCCTGCCGATGCCTATCGCTTCATCCTCCGCGCTGGGGGCAAGAAGCGGTGAAGCAGAACCAGCCCGGTCGCGGTGTGCGGCGGCAATGCACCATGAACCTTACAATCGCCTCACGGGCTTTGCCGGCAGGACAGTGCCTGTGCAGGTTCCGAACCCGATGCGATAGCCGTCACCGATAGCAGAACCTTCGAGCGTCAGCGTATCGCCATCCGCGAGAAAGCTGCGTGCTTCGCCGCCGTCCAGCCTTAGCGGCCGCTGTCCGCCCCAGGTCAGTTCCAGCAACGAACCGCGTTCCAATGGATCAGGGCCCGAAATCGTGCCTGACCCCAACAAATCGCCCACCGTCATGGCACAGCCCGACGAGGCGTGATGCGCGAGCTGCTGGGCCGAAGAATAATACATCCGGTTGTAGTTGGTCTGCGCTATGGTCGTGAAAGGACCGGCGCGTGGAGCCATGCGCACCGTCAGGTCGATGTCATACAGCATCGGACCGGGTTCGCGCAGGTAGGGCAGCAGGTCTTTCTCGCGCGCGGGCGTGCCGGTGCGGAACGGCTCCAGCGCGGCTTTGGTGACGATCCACGGGCTGATCGAGGTCGCGAAGGCCTTGGCCTGAAACGGCCCGAGCGGCTGGTATTCCCACGCTTGCAGGTCCCGCGCCGACCAGTCGTTCAAAAGAACGTAGCCGAAGATCATGTCGTCGGCCTCCTGCACGGTCACCGGCGTTCCCATCGCGTTCGCCACACCGACCACCGCGCCAAGTTCGAGTTCGAAATCCAGTCGCGCGGAAGGGCCGAACGTCGGCATCTCGGCATCGGGCGTCCTGGTCTGGCCGTTCGGACGGATGATGTCCGTGCCCGACACCACAACCGTCGAGGCGCGCCCGTTGTATCCGATGGGCATGTGCAGCCAGTTCGGTGGCAAGGCGTTTTCGGCCCCGCGAAACATCTTGCCCACGTTCGTGGCGTGATGCTTGCCCGCGTAGAAATCGGTGAATTCCGACACCAGAAACGGAAGGTGCATCGTGGCGTCGGATTGCGGCACCAGATGCGGGTGCAGCAGTTCCGCCCCTGCCGCGCCCTCTGACAAAAGGGCGGTCAACCGGTCGCGCAAGGCGCCCCAGACGGGCGGCCCCGCTTCCATCACCTCGTTCCAGAACGGCACATCGAACAGCCGGTCATCCGTCAGGTCGATATGGCCCGCCTCTTCCACTGCCGCAAGATCGAGGATCATGTCCCCGATCGCCACGCCGCAGCGCGGCTCTGACCCGGCGGTAGAGAAGACGCCACAAGGAAGGTTGTTCAAGGGAAAGGGCGTATCTGCGCGGTTGGCGCTGGGAACCCATGACCGGCGTAGCATCGTCATTTCTGGCCCGGTGTGCCGTCGAACTTCTTCTCAAGACTTTCCCAGCAGTCGATGTAATCGTCCTGCAATGGTGCCTCCTGGCCCGCAAACCGGGTCAGGTGCTGCGGAAATCGCGTCTCGAACATGAAGGACATCGTATTTTCGAGTTTTCGGGGACCAAGCTCGGCGTTGGACGCGCCCTCAAAGGCGGTCTTGTCCGGCCCATGCGGCAGCATCATGTTGTGCAGGCTCATCCCGCCGGGGACGAACCCTTTTGGCTTGGCGTCATACTGGCCGTAGATATTGCCCATCAGTTCGGACATGACGTTCTTGTGGTACCACGGCGGGCGGAATGTATCTTCGGCCACCATCCAGCGTTCACGGAACAGGACAAAGTCGATATTGGCGGTGCCCGGACTGGAGGACGGCGCGGTCAGCACCGTGAAGATCGACGGGTCCGGATGGTCGAACAGCACAGCACCCACGGGGCAATAGGTGGTCAGGTCGTATTTGCAGGGCGCGTAATTGCCGTGCCACGCCACCACGTCCAGCGGTGAATGGCCGATGTGCGTTTCGTGAAACTGGCCGCACCATTTGATCGTCACGACCGAAGGGGTCTCGCGGTCCTCGAAGGCGGCGACGGGTGTCTTGAAGTCCCGCGGGTTGGCCATGCAGTTGGCGCCTATCGGCCCCCGCCCCGGCAATTCGAATGTCTGACCGTAGTTTTCGCAGACAAAGCCGCGACACGGCCCCTCCAGCACCTCGACCCGGTAAAGCAGACCGCGCGGGATCACCGCGATGTCCTGCGGTGCAATGTCGATGACGCCAAGTTCCGTGCAGAACCGCAATCGCCCCTCTTGCGGGACAACCAGCAGTTCGGAATCGGCAGAATAGAAATAGCTGTCCACCATGCTTTCGGTGACCAGATAGATATGGCTCGCCATGCCGACCTGCGTGTTCACGTCTCCTGCCGTCGTCATGGTCCGCATGCCGGTCAGCCATGTCAGCGGCGTGTCGCTGTGCGGGACCGGATCCCAGCGATACTGACCAAGAGAGATCACGTCTTCGGGCATATGAGGCGCGGATTTCCAATAGGGCAAATCGATCCGCGTATAGCGATGCGAATGTTTGACCGAAGGTCTGATGCGGTAGCACCACGTCCGTTCGTTCTGATGACTGGGCGCGGTAAAGGCCGTGCCGGACAATTGTTCACCATAAAGACCGTAGTCGCATTTCTGCGGGCTGTTGCGGCCCTGCGGCAAGGCACCGGGCAGCGCCTCGGTTTCGAAGTCATTGCCGAAACCGGGCATGTAGCCCGCGACCGTGCCAACGGGCGTCGGCGCTGTCCGAAGGCCGTGAGGGGCGGAGACTGAAGTCATCGAAACGTCCTTTTGCGATTGCATCAGGGCTATTAGTTGCTTTTGTAACTATCAACACCTAACTTGTCACCCATGTCGCAAGCCCCGCCATTCCAGTTGCAGGATTTTCTGCCCTACCTGCTCAATCAGGCGGCTGAAACGTCCGGGCAGGAGTTTCAGAGCTACTACAAGGCACGCTACGGGATGCTGCGCACCGAATGGCGCGTGCTGTTCCACCTTGGCCGCTACGGCGACATGACCGCCACGGACATCTGCAGCCGCGCCAAGGTCCACAAGACCAAGGTCAGCCGCGCCGTTTCGGCCCTCGAAGCGCGGCGCTTTCTCAAACGCGAGACCCGCAGCAACGACCGCCGGCACGAGGCATTGTCGCTGACACCGGCGGGCGAAGCCGCGTTCGCTGACCTGACAACCGAAGCCCAGCGCTACAACGCCACCTTGCTGTCTGACTTTTCCGACGAAGAATTCGCGGTCGTCCGGCGGTTCCTGCTTCACGTGGCACGGCTGGACTGCAAAGACAGTCAGACCTGAAGGTGCGGCAAACCCTTCAGCAATCCTTGGTGGACCGGTAGAAGCGGGATCAGGCAGGCCTGCAGGGAATGGTAGATGTCGGGTTTTCCCTTGAACGGGCTCGTCCCCGACACCTTTGCGGCCTGCGACACCGGATACCAGCCCCCCGCGGGATCAATGAAATCCGTTGAAAGGCTCGCCCAGATCTTGCGGTAGGACTCTTCTTCGACATCCGAGTCATCAAATGCTGCCTGCAGCGTCGCGGCAGCGGCGACACCTTCGCAGGCGGGCCACCACAGCAGGAGCCGTTCATCGGGTCGGTCTTCGAAATCAAGCGTATAGTAGAAGCCGCCGTGCTTTGGGTCCCAGCCGGTCTCGACCGCCTTGCGAAACAAGTGCCGCGCCGCATCAGTCATCCAGTCGTGACGTTTACCGCCCAAGTGCCAAAGCTGGATCAGCAGGCGCGCCCATTCCAAAGCATGACCGGGCGTCGTGCCCGCAGGGCGGAACATCGGATCACCGGCGTAGGTCAGGTCGGGTGTCCAATCGGTGTGAAAGTGTTCGATCACG
>JAIVHI010000087.1 GCA_020201155.1 Loktanella sp.
TGTCGGCGTGGCCCTTGCCGCCGCCAAACGCCATCCTGATGGTTTTCCGAGATACCGGCACAAGCGATCCTATTCGGCAGCGGTCAACAAGTTCATGCGTGAGAACGACCTGCTTCCGGACGGCGTGACGATCGGTGGCACCCGACATACGTGGGAAAGCCGTTTGAAGGCCGTGGGTGTCATGACCGACGACCGTGGTGAGATCATGGGTCACAGCGTTAAGGAAGCGCGGGGACGCGAGGTGTATGGCGACGAAATGGCGCTGAAGATGCGCAAGGAGGTTGTGGACAGGATTGCCCTGCCTGTCCCTGATCACCTCGCCTGAGGGCTATTGAAGAGGGCGGCGAGGCTTTTTGCTCGTTCGAGGGCGGACCGGGATGCAATTGCAGCCTCCAGTTCCTGCTCCAGGCGCAGGAATATTGGAAGGTAGGCCGGGTCCTGTGACGTGAGCAAGGCCACGATAGCCAAGGCCCGTTCGATCCGTGCGACATCGATCACCGCAGGTCCGGACCTCGGTCTCGAAGGGGCGATGCCCTCGCGGGGCAAGGGTGTCCTTTCTTCGGAGATGTCCTCAAGGTTGGACAAAGCAGTACCTTTCGCGCAAGACGCGTTATTTGAAATTTGACAGTTCGCCAGTGATTGGCCGTTGATCCTGATAATAGAGGTCGCGGGCCTTCAAATCACGCGCGTTTCGGCCCGTTTTACTTATTGACAGGCTGCGCCCACCTTAAAATCACTTTTTGTCAGAGGCATACGCTATCCACAAAGATGTGGACAAACCTGATGCCGGACCGAAAAAGGGACAAAAAACCGCTCTGTCCACAGTTTTATTTCGAAAATGCAGAATAACTTAAGTTTGCCAAAATCCAGCCCCTCGGCAGATCCCCGGTGGAGGGGTTAGGCTGCCCACGAGAACGAAGAGAAATAGAGATTGCGAAATAATAAATAGATGAAAAGAAACAGATCTTAGCGATCTGGGTTCACTCTCACCTATCTAAGTGGCCTGAAATTCATAACTTTAAGGGGCAGCCCATCCGATAAGATGTGAGTCTAGAATCCATCTTTGGTGTTGCTCTTGCTTTATTCCGAAACTCTGGGATGCTGTTCGTATCACCAACAGATGGGCTTTAGATTCCCAAACGAAAGATATGAAAATGACTAAGCCAGAGAATACACCGCGCTCTAAGACAGAAGAAGGAACCGGGGAGAACGAAGGAGCCAGCCAATCACAGGATGAAAAGTATGCGAAAAAGAAAATCGACTCTATTTCCAAATACAAAATGAAGCCCGGCGAGGTGTCGATGTTCAAAAGGTCGAAGATCACGGACCCTGCATTTCACGGTTGGCCCGAGGTTCCGCCGGAGCTTCTGAATACGGTGAAGCAGATCGATGCACCGCATCTCTTTGTTCTGCTCGTGGGTGAACCTGCATCGGGCAAGAGCCCGGCACTCTCAGCCGTTGTGGACCTTCTTGAAAACTTCGAAGCCGAACTGAACGAGGGACGGCAGACAGAAGATACGAGAACTGAGCCAGATGCCGATCGGCAGAGGATGCTCCGTCAGGCTGAACTGCAGGGCACGCCGCTGACAGGCGCGTATGATGATGACAGCGCTGGCCCGGAGGCGAAATTGATTTGTGGCGATATGTCGATCGCTGGCTTTGAACGGAAGGCGATCGAAAACCCGCGAGGCATGTTGATGCCGTACGATGAGATCGCCGGATTGTTCAATGCGAAGTCAGCAGCGCTCCAGAAGCTGCTCCTTTCTGTCTATGATTCCAAAGCCCACAAGAGGTCTCTTGATCGTAAGGAGGTCTACATTCGTCGCCCCCTTTTCGGGGTTGTCGGCAACATTCAACCGGACGTTCTCGAGGGGTTTATGCTGACTACGAAAATTGACGGCTTTCTGGCCCGGTTTGTGGCTATTTTGTGTGACGCATCGCCGGCTGGGAAACTCAAGGTCATTGTCGACGATGAACCTGTCATGAAGACCTTTCGGGGTCTTCACGGCCTCCAGCAGCACATGTCCGATGGTGATCCTGAGCCTCAGGCTTTGCCGTTCACGGAGGAAGCGACGGAGCTTCTGGAACAGGCGGCGGGTTCGGGCCGGGAGAGACAGGAAAATGAGCCTGAGCCCATCTCGAAAATTCTCGGTAAGTCTGGGGCGACAATTGGTCGGTTGTCTCTGATCAAGACGCTCGCAGACGCCGCAGCGCAGGGAGACGACGAGCCCACCTGCATCGACGCCGAGGCAGTCCGTGCGGCCACCCGTCTCTTCGAGGACTTCCTGTTGCCGATGACCCGGGCGGCCTTCGAGCCTGCGTTGCGCGCACCGATCGTGCGGCAGGCGCGAGCGCAGGTGGCTCTCCTCCAGACGATGAACAAGACGCGCGTGAGCAAGCACGAGATCCTCAAGCAGAGCGGACAGAAGCTGGGCTCAAGCGAGAAGCTCAACCCGGTTCTTGCGGTCCTCGAATTTGAGGGTGTCCTCCGTTACGTCAAACCCAAACCCCCTGGACCGAAAGGTGGCCGCCCCAGCCCATCCTACGATGTGAACCCGCGCATCTTGCGCCCGGATGGTAGGTAGTCCCGTCGATTGATGCAGTTCCACGTCAGTGGCACTGCGCCTCAAGGGCGGGAGGCTGGGCGTATTGACCCGCACCAGACCGCTCCGGTCGGATCGGAGTTTCTTTATGAGCCGATGGAAACTCCAATTCGACAAGACACACCTTCCAGATGGACCCGCCTAAACACCCCTCGGAACATCCCGACTATCACAGAGAAACATTATGCAAGACGAAGCCGATCATCAACCCCGCCTGGTGTTCAACTGTGAAGCCGCAGACCGTGATATGATCACGGAGATGGACGAACACGAACGCCGCAGGATCGCCGGTAGCTCGAACATCGACAAAACCCGGACCTGTCTCAACCGCGTCGTTCTCGGTGACCCTGAGGGACCGACGGCCGCCCTCACGGCCTTCGTGGCCAAGGGTGTCCGCCCGCCGTCCCGTCGTGCCCGGCGGCCATACCTGCGTATCGTTTTGGGCGCGTCCAACACCTACTTCCGACCGGAGGATCCTCTCGCGATCGGAACATGGGATGACGCACGTCTCGAGGCCTGGGTCGACGTCGCCATGGCAGCCCTCAAGGCCGAGTTCGGCGATGACCTTGTTCACGTGTCGCTGCACCTCGACGAGGATACGCCCCACATCCATGCGCTGGTCGCGCCGACCTATCTCAAGAAGCCCCGCCGCGTGGATCGCAAGCAGCCGGGTGAAACGGACGAGGCCTTCGCGCAACGCCGGGACGCGGTTGCGGCGGCCCCCGGTGTTCCGACAATCGGGCGTGCCTCCCATCCGGTCTTCAGGTTGAAGGGCGCCTTTGCCACGCTGCGGGCAGCGCTCGGAGGGCACTTCGCCGCCCTAGGCATTCATCCCGGGATGCTGCGGCGAGACGGCGCCCCGAAACCGAAGACGACGCGCCAGTGGGTCAACGAAGAGGCAGACCGGTTGCGACAGCACGGTCGCAAGATGGCGGAGCGCGAAGCGCACCTCGCGGACCGGGAGGCCGGGATCGCCCGGATGGAGGCGCAGCTGCGCGTGCGTGAGATTGATCTCGACGGCGCATTCGACGAGATTGCCGACCTCAAGGAAGCCGTGGTTCGCGATGCCTATGCGATGGTCGAGGTCCACGAGGCACAAGTGCGCGAGACGGCCAGGGCACAGGTCGATGATCTTTACGCCACTGTGAAGCGCTGGATGGAGCCCCTGACCACCCTTCACAAGGAGGCGGTCGCGGAGACCGGGCTGCTCCAGCGCATCAGGGCGGCCCTCGCGACCGCGCCTTCTCAAAAGATCAGGGAGGTCCGCGCGGCGCTGCACCGGGCGGAGACCCAAGGCTACGACCCCGGCCAGCTCGGGCGAATGCAACGCGATCAGGATGCGGAACGGCTGAAGCCCTATCGGTCATCAATCGCGAAAATGACGGCCGACTTGGAAAGAGAAGAACACCCAGAGGACAGGCAGGGCAGTGGCGTGACGCTTGATCTACCCGGTGAGGAGCGGGGTGGGCCTGTTTGACGCCGAGGGTGATGCCCAATCGGTATCAACAGTTGATGCGACTGGTGCCCCCGCTCTGACAGATCTGATGGTCAGCGTGAAGGATCGGCAGTTTTGTCGAACCGCAGGGATGGGAACAAGGTTTTGTCAGATCCACGGAAAAGAGCATCAGTTTTGTCAGGACCTCGAAAACGGACGGAGGTTTTGTCAAGGGTCCGGAAATGGATGAGGATTTTGTCAAAGGTCCAGAAATGGACAAAGGTTTTGTCGAAGGTCGGGGAATAGACGGGGGTTTTGTCGGAGGTCAGGAAAAGGTGCAGTGGTTTTGTCGAAGTTTCAAAACCGTGGATCGGTTTTGTCAAAAGGCGATCAGGGAGAACACGCGACGTCATTGCATGACAGTTCTTTCGTGAGATCAGGGATCTGCCGCTTCAGCAGAAGCGTGGGCTTGCCTCATCAGGTATGAGCGCATTTCGACTTAATTGACGGTTCAGTATGACGTCCTTGTCATCAGGCAACTATCGGAAGCGCGACGGTCTCGTAGTCCAGCAGGATCGTTTCACCCGTTATCGGATCCTCGAGTTTGGCGCGGAAATGCCTGCTTGGCCGCACACCACCAATCGCTGGCAGCGTGCCGCACATCATTGCGGCGTTTTCGGGGAGGTCGCTGGCGACAACCAGATCCGCCAGAGGTTTGATGCTGGCCAACGTGCCCGATTGGTAGGGGACCCAATCGTCGTCCTCCAATATCTCCGATGTCAAAATCAGCTCGTCGAGACGATCAGCGACACTCTCGAATGACCAAAGTTTCTTGGCGACAGGTTTTGGGCAAACCTGTTTCGACGCCGCGACAGAGACAGCCTCCAGCCGACGATCGGTATGATCGGACCCCAAGCCGAGCCATAGTTTGCCATCTGTCCGAACAATGAACGGTTCTGCTTCACCGCTGGTATCTTCGCCCAGCACGTCGATGCGGTTTGGTTGACACAATAGGCTGGTTCCAAGACGGTAGAACAGCGGCGTAGCTGAAGGAGCCGGCACACCGAGGGCCGCAAGCTCGTCGATGTGATGCTGCACCGCCTTCGCGTCGCGCCCCGTCCAGCCCGCGACGATAAAGGTTCCGATGTGGCAGCTTATCGGCGCGGTTTCAGTTTCGAACTGCATCACTTGTCCCTTCATGGCTGGTCTGCACTCTTCAAACCGTTAACCTCACCTTTATGCAACCGTTGGCCGCTTTTTGATGACACTGGATCAGATCACCGCGTTTCTTTGGGTGGCCCGTCTCGGCGGATTTCGTCGCGCCGCTGATCAGTTGAACTTGACGCAACCCGCAATTTCGACCCGCATCGCGAAGCTTGAGGAGGAGTTGGCAACACCGCTCTTTGATCGTGAAGTCAGCGGTCTGACGTTGACCCGTCAGGGCACATTGCTTCTTTCCTACGCTGAACAGATGCTTTTTGTGCAAGACGAAATACGCAAGCGCGTGGTTGATACAGCCAAATTGCAGGGTCTGATCCGTATAGGAGCGTCAGAGACGATCGCACAAAGCTGGTTGCCCGACTTTCTGAAAGCGTTCAGCGCCGTCTACCCTCGGATCAACATCGACCTGACTGTCGATATCTCGACGGACTTGCGTGAAGGGCTTTTGACGCGACAGCTGGATCTTGCGTTTTTGATGGGGCCGGTGTCTGAATTCACTGTCGAAAATGTTGCTTTGCCGACGTTCGACCTGCATTGGTATTGCGCGGCGGGAAGCGGTCCAGTCGACCTGATGAAGACGCCGGTCATATCGTTTTCAGTCAAAACGCGACCTTACCGGGAATTGATGAATCTACTGACCCGCCACAGCAGGGGCTGCTGTCGGCCCTTTCCCGCGGGCTTTGGCATACAAGCTGATAGCTGACGGACAGATCGTTGAATTCGATCCCGGTCTTCCAGTCAGCCCGCTTGCATTTACGGCGTCCTATCTTGGTGAGCCACGGAATTTTCTGGCCGAGGACGGCGCGGCCATTGCGTTGAAGTCAGCTCGGGAATGGGAAAAGGCTCATCAAAATAATTTATAGAGGCCGATCCTAAATGATAATTTGATCGCCTTAATGAGCCGTGTCACGTTTCCCATGCGTAAAGGGAATATGCTCATGGTTCTGGACGATGTGACTTACGATTCGCTGCGGAAGCTTCCGGTCGCCGACGTCCGTCAGGCCATCCGTGAAGGCGCGTGGACCCGTCATACGGCCGGACTTGCGCGAGGCAAGTTGCAATGTAATCTGGCGATCCTTCCGGCGTCCTACGCCTTGGATTTTTTGACCTTTTGTCAGCGTAATCCCAAACCTTGCCCCGTGGTCGGTATAAGCGACAAGGGTGATCCGATGATGCCCACGTTGGGCCACGACATCGATATTCGTACGGACGTTCCGCAATACCGTGTCTTTCGCGACGGTAATCTTTCCACTGAGCAACCCGACATCAGGGATCTCTGGCGGGACGATCTGGTCACCGTGGCGCTTGGCTGTTCGTTTACGTTCGAAAATGCCTTGGTCGAAGCAGGCATTCCCGTCCGCCATATTGAACGCAACACGACGGTGCCAATGTACAGGTCCAGCATCCAGCTCACGCCTGCGGGTCCGTTTTCGGGCGCAATGGTAATCACGATGCGCCCCATCGCGCGCAACCGTGTCGATGACGCGATCCGTATCAGTGGTCAGTTTCCCCAAGCACATGGCGCGCCAGTGGCAATCGGCGATCCTACCGACGTTGGCATCGCCGATCTGGATCAACCTGACTGGGGCGAAGCTGTTCCCGTCCGTGAAGACGAAGTGCCTGTCTACTGGGCCTGCGGTGTCACCCCACAAAACGTTTTGCGCGCGGCAAACCTGCCGTTGTGCATCACACATACCCCTGGCTGCATGTTGATTGCAGACGTGGGAGAGCGCGACGACACGAATATAAAATCGGGACTTCAACCCGTGGAACCTACCAACAAGGAGAAACAGATATGAAAAAGACCCTGACATTGCTCGCGATGACTACGTCCATAGCGACACCAGCGATGGCCGAAACACTGTCTGTCGTCGGAAGCTGGTCCAGCTTGCCGCTGAATGGAGAATACGAAGTCCCGTTTTGGACCGAGACCCTGCCGGCCGCATCCGATGGCGAGATCGAGGTTGAGATGACGACCCACGACCAGATGAACCTTGGCGTCGGCGATATTTATTCGCTGCTGGGACAAGGGGTCTACGACGTCGGCATGACCGTGGCAGATTATGCCGTTGCCGACGCGCCGGAGCTGGAAGGACTGGACGTGCCCATGTTGACCGGCACAGCCGATGAAGCCCGCGCCATGGTCGATGCCGCACGCCCGATGGTCGACGATATCTTCGCATCTCGTTTCAACAGCAAGGTCCTTGCTATTGCGCCCTATCCGCCTCAAGTCGTTTTCTGCAACACCGAAGTCGGTAGCCTTGATGATCTTGAGGGCAAGAAGGTCCGCGCTTCTGGTCGGATGACCGCGAAATTCCTTGAAGCGCTGGGGGCCGAAGGCATCAACGTGTCGTTCGCCGAAGTGCCCGGCGCTTTGCAAAAGGGTGTCGTCGACTGCGCCGTTACTGGTGCGGGGTCCGGATATTCCGCTGGCTGGTGGGAAGTTTCCACGCACCTTATGCCGATTGCACTGGGTGGCTGGGACCCGGTCGTCACGGCTATGAACATGGACAAGTGGAATAGTCTGGACGCGGAGATGCAAACTTTAATCTCGACCGAGATCAAGGCAGAATTCGAGGATCCGGCTTGGGCGTCCGCCCAGAACGCATTGTCCAATGACATCGCCTGCCTGACGGGTGAAGGTGAGTGCCAAGGGGGTGAAGTGCGTGACATGACGCTCGTGAATGTCACGGCAGAGGACGAAGCAAAGGCGCGAGAGATCCTGACCGCCGAAGTGCTGCCTGAATGGGCGGAACGGGCCGGTGAAGAGTGGAAGACCCGGTGGAACGACAGCGTGGGCGAAACCGTCGGCGTCACCATTCCCTGAACCAAAATCAAGTCGGGCGGCGCAAGCCGTCCGACGACGTCTGCCCCTTCACGCTTAAGGAGTATTGGCTATGGCTGATAGCATTTTGCGGCTTATGCGAACCCTCAACAGGGGTGTCGCTTATCTGGTCGGTATCATGCTGCTCGCATGTGCGGCCTTCGTCCTCGCCGATATTCTGCTGCGCCAAGTCGGAGCCTCCTTTGGCGGCACCGACGAAATCAGCGGTTATGTCATGGCCATCGCGACAGCTTGGGGCATGGGCTTTGCCTTGATGGAATTAAGTCACGTCCGCATCGACCTGCTTCGGCAGAAGGCGAACGCGCTTGGACGGTCACTGTTCGACATCTTTTCCATGATCGTTTTGACAGCGGTGGTCCTGGTCATCGCCTACCAGTGCTGGCCCGTTCTGGAACGTTCGATTACGAATTCCTCGACCGCGAACACCCCGCTTGAAACACCGCTGGTCTGGGTTCAGGGACCATGGCTTGCAGGTTGGATCTGGTTCGCCATTGTATCGACTGTGACGACCTTGTGCGCGCTGACGTTAATCCTTCAGGGCCGTTTCGGCGACTCCGAGCAGGCCATCGGCGCCTTCGGAGAGGCGGACAACCTATGATCACGTATACAGCCGTCGGACTACTGGGGCTGCTGGCCCTGTCCATTCCTGTCGGGATCGTTCTCTTTCTGCTGGGCTTCGGGATCGACCAGTTTTTCAGCTCATTTCCGCTGATCCGCGGCCTTGGTAGCCTTGTCTGGTCGTCGTCGAATTCTGCCACGCTGATCGCCATTCCGTTCTTCGTGTTGTTGGGCGAAATCCTTGTGCGCAGCGGGGTCGCCGCCCGCACCTATGCCGCTCTTGATAAATCGCCACCGTTGCCATGCCTCAGGCCGAAAAGCTTGGATATGACCCAAAGCTCTTCTCCGGAGCCATCGCGGCAGGTGGCACCTTGGGCATCATGATCCCGCCCTCGATTAATCTGATAGTCTATGGCTTCTTGACGCAAACGTCGATTCCGCAGCTCTTTCTGGCCGGCTTGATACCCGGTCTTGGCCTTGCGCTCGCTTTCGTCGTGATCACCGCTATCATCTGCGCGGTGCGCCCCTCCTTGGGAGGAGAGCGGCGCACGTTTCCGTTGAAGGCCATGTTGGGCGCTCTCGTTCAACTCATACCGATCCTGTTGCTCTTCAGTGTGATCGTCGGGTCGATCTACAAGGGTTGGGCCACGCCAACCGAAGCCGCTGCGGTCGGCGTAGCCGGTGCCTTCGTCATCGCGTTCTTCTTTGGGCGTGTTGATTTTGCGATGATCGGGCAGGCGACACTTGGCACGATCAAGATCACGTCGATGATCATGCTGATCGTGATTGGCGCGTCATTTCTGAACTTCACGCTTGCGTCGGCCGGTCTGGGCCGCGAATTGCAGGACTTTTTGAATGGTCTGGGCCTCACGGCCGTTTCGACAATGTTGGTGATTGTCTTGATCTACATCGTGCTGGGCTTTTTCATCGAAACCCTGTCGCTGATGGTGGTCACGATCCCGATCATGGTGCCCCTGGTGGTCAGCCTCGGCTACGACCCGATCTGGTTTGGCATCCTGATGATCGTGCTGGTGGAAATGGCACTGATCACGCCGCCTGTGGGATTGAACCTTTATGTTGTCCAAGGCGCGCGCACGTCGGGCAATTTATCCGAGGTGATGTTGGGGGTCATTCCCTATGCCCTCGTTCTTCTACTTATGGCGGCAGCCTTGCTGATCTTTCCGCAGATTGCATTGTTCCTGCCCGCCCTACTGAACTGATAAAGGAAATTTCCATGTGGCAATTCTGGGTCGACCGTGGTGGCACCTTCACGGATATCGTCGCACGCTCGCCCGATGGTGATGTGAAAACGCACAAGCTGCTTTCTGAGAACCCCGAAGCCTACAAGGACGCCGCCGTTCATGGCATCCGCAGTCTGCTGGATCTGGGCGTGGACGACCCCATCCCTGCGGGTCTCATTGGCGCTGTCAAAATGGGCACCACCGTTGCCACAAACGCTCTGCTGGAACGCAAGGGCGAACCTGTAGTGTTGGTGACAAATTCCGGGCTTGGTGACATCCTGCGCATCGGCTACCAAAATCGCCCGCGGCTCTTCGATCTGAACATCGTCCTGCCAGAGCTTCTGTATACCGACGTGATCGAAGTGTCTGAGCGGCTTTCGGCGGAAGGCGACGTGGTTCGTCCGCTCGACGAAGATGAAGTTCGGGCCGACCTGCAACGGGCGTTCGATGACGGAACGCGCGCCGTCGCGGTCGCGCTCATGCATAGTTACCGCTTTCCTGACCACGAACAGCAGATTGGCAAGATCGCGAAGGATATCGGGTTTACTCAAGTTTCTGTGTCGCACGCGGTCAGCCCGCTGATCAAACTGGTTGGCCGGGGCGATACCGCTGTCGTCGATGCCTACCTCTCACCGATCCTGCGCCGCTATGTCAATCAGGTGCGCGATGCGCTCGGAACAGTCGATGGCAAGACAGCACCCTTGATGTTCATGCAGTCGAACGGGGGCCTGACCGATGCGAGCCTCTTCCAAGGCAAGGACGCCATCCTGTCGGGTCCCGCCGGCGGTGTCGTGGGCATGGTGCAGACAGCGGCCGCACATGACATCAACAAGCTGATCGGCTTTGACATGGGCGGGACCTCCACCGATGTGTGCCACTATGCAGGCGCTTACGAACGCAGCTTCGCAAGAGCGACCAACCACTGGATGTCGACGCGGCCCGCACAAAATTTGCAGAGATGGCGCAGCAGATTGCCATGGAAACCGGAGAGGCGCCGCGCCCGGTCGAGGAACTGGCGACAGGATTCCTGCGGATTGCCGTCGAGAACATGGCCAATGCGATCAAGAAGATCAGCGTGCAGCGCGGCTACGATGTGACCAAATATACGATGAACTGCTTTGGTGGGGCAGGAGGGCAGCATGCCTGTCATGTCTCTGACGTTCTGGGCATGGAAAAGATCTTCATCCACCCCTTTGCGGGCGTCCTGTCGGCTTTCGGAATGGGTCTGGCCGATGTCCGCGCTATCCGTGAGCACCAGTTTTCCGGGCCTTTGACGGACCGTGATGCCGCTGAAACCGTGCTTGAAGCGCTCGGTGATGACGCCGTGGCAGAGGTCACTGACCAAGGGATCAGCGCTGAGCACATAACCGTAGAACGCACTGCCCATTTACGGACTGAGGGCGCACATCAGACTTTGGCCGTGTCCTTCGGGTCGGAGGACCAGATGGAGCGCGACTTTGATGCGGCTCACAAAGCCCAGTTTGGCTTTGTGCCCGACTACAATGGTTTGATCATCGACCTGCTGACCGCCGAGGCGATCGGCATCACCGGGGAACCTGTCAGCCTGACGGTCACGGACGATCCTGAAACCGCTGAGGCCGACAGTGCGCATATGTACAGCGACGGGGAATGGGGCCGTGTGCCGGTGCATGATCGCACCAGACTGCGGCTGGGCGATACCGTTGATGGTCCCGCGATCATCACAGAGCCTACGGGAACGAACATCGTCGAAACTGGCTGGCGCGCGGAGTGCGTGGCGGGTGGGGACCTGATGCTGACCCGCGTGGCCAAGGTAGAGCGTGCGGAAGCGGTGGGAACCAAAGTAGATCCGGTGCTGCTGGAGGTCTTTAATAATCTGTTCATGTCGATTGCCGATCAGATGGGCGCAACTTTGGCCAATACCGCTTATTCGGTGAATATCAAAGAACGCTACGACTTCTCATGTGCGATCTTTGACGTGAACGGTGATCTGGTTGCCAATGCGCCGCATGTGCCTGTGCATCTTGGCTCCATGTCTGAATCCGTGCGTGTGGCGCTGGCGCAAAACAAAGACGATATCGCCCCCGGCGATGTCTTCATGATGAACAACCCCTACAATGGCGGCACGCACCTTCCAGATGTGACCGTCATCACACCGGTTTTTGACGAAGCCGGTCAAAATATCCTCTACACCGTCGCGTCGCGTGGGCACCATGCCGATATCGGTGGCAAAACGCCGGGCTCTGCGCCACCCGACAGTCGCCATATCGACGAAGAAGGCGTGCTGATCGACAACTTCCGGTTGGTGAGGGCGGGAAGGCTGCAAGAAGACGCCACTCGCAAGTTGCTGGCATCCGGCCGGTATCCTTGCCGTAATATCGATCAGAACATGGCAGATCTGTCGGCGCAAATTGCCGCCAATGCCACGGGTCAGGCTGAACTGCTCAAGATCACCCGCCAGTTTGGTGCCAACGCCGTAGCCGCCTACATGCGCCACGTGCAGGATAACGCCGAAGAAGCGGTGCGCCGTGTGCTCGACGTGCTCACGGATTGCTCGAATATCTATACGCTCGATTCGGGCGCGCAAATCAGCTTGAAGATAACTGTTGATCGCGATGATCGGTCTGCGGTGATCGACTTTTCAGGCACGTCTGATCAGGACGAATTCAACTACAACGCCCCACTGTCCATTTGTCGGGCCGTCGTCCTGTATGTTTTCCGCACACTCGTCGGGTCTGACATTCCGATGAACGAAGGGTGCTTGAAGCCGCTGGACCTTCGGGTGCCGGAAGGGTCAATGATCAATCCCACATATCCCGCTGCGGTGATTTCGGGGAACACGGAAGTCTCACAGGCCATTGCGGACACCATGTATGGTGCCTTGGGGGTCATTGCTGGCAGCCAGGGTACGATGAACAACTTTGTCTATGGAAACGACGTTTATCAGAATTACGAAACCATATGTGGTGGCACGGGTGCGGGTGAAGGCTTCGACGGAACCTCGGCAGTCCATAGCCACATGACCAATACCCGGATGACGGATCCTGAAGTGCTGGAGACACGCTTCCCCGTCAGGCTGGATGAGTTTTGCATCCGTCAAGGATCTGGTGGGACTGGCAAATGGACGGGTGGATCAGGAATTATTCGGCGTTTGCGCTTCTTGGAACCTGCATCAGTCACGGTGCTGTCGTCGCACCGCAAAAGTGGGGCTGCAGGGGCTGCCGGTGGTCAAGAAGGGAAGCCGGGCATCAACTGCGTGGAACGGGCCAACGGAGATGTCGAAGTTCTGCAGGGAAACGATGAGAGGCAGATGGATGTGGATGACGTCTTTCTGATGAAGACCCCAGGTGGGGGTGGGTTTGGAAGCAAATAGTCATGGACATCAATTGGTGGAAAAAGGCTCGACAATGATGACAGCATAGGCCTGCCTCCCATACTTGTCCTGCTCCCAATCTCACAAAGGCTGAGGATGCATTACCAGCATGTCGAACAGCGGCGTGCTTTGAACAGCAGCCAGGACTGGGCCTCGCCATCCGGAAATACACCCTCGCCAAGCGCGGGATCATCGCCCACGACGCTTTGCGCCGACCGGGTGCGGCGCTGTCAGAAAAGACGCGCGGCGAAGTGGACCAACTTATTGCGCGTCAGGAAAGCCGATTGAAGGAGATCCTGTGACGCGAACGGACCTAGCGTAACAGGCCAGTTGTTGTCGGCGCGGGCAGCGTCGATGGTTTGCGGGACGAATTGCTATGGCTCGTTCTACTGTGTCGTTGCAGGCTGTGACGGACGGGTTAGCCACCATAGAAATACCAGCCCCACGATGAGTTGCACGAGCGACAGTATTGCGATGAGGCCCATGTTGCCCATGTCAGGCATCTGCGTCATCTGACCATCCTCGATCGTCGGTGCCGCTGGCATCAGGAACATGCTTACCAGAGCCAGACCCATGGGAATAAAGATATACCAGCCTTTACGTCCCGTATCCTGAAGACGCCGATATCCTGCCGCCGTCGCTGGAATGAACAGCGCAAGCATGTAGATCAGATATAGAAACTGTATGCCCGTAAGCGAGACGATGAGGGCGCCGATGACGTAGGCCAAAACAAACCACCAGTATTCAGACCGGCTGGCGCGTCCGGAAAAGGTCGCGTATTTTTCGATCAGGCAAGTCTTTACCGCTGTTGGCAGGTTCATCGATAATTCCTTTCGTTCGTGTGAATGGGCAGGCCCTCAAGAAAGCGCAATTC
>JAIVHI010000269.1 GCA_020201155.1 Loktanella sp.
GGTCCGATACCGCCCGTATTCGCGGCCTCGGCTTCATCGGGTTGATGACGGTGGGCATGCACCACCAAGCCCATCACATGGCGCTTGCCTCGGGCCAGAATCCCCACGATCACTAGGGCTTTTCGACGAAGCACATCATCCTGACGCTGTCCAACATTGTCCTGCCGTCGCGGATATCCTGAACGGCCAGTCATGTCCCACCGGAGTAGACCCAGCGGGCTGACAAGACTTTGCCTCTGTTTTGACTTTCGACGTACCTAAAAGGTTGTGGTCGCAGAGAGTCGGCAGCAAGATGGAACTGAACTGCCGATGAACGGGTTCCGTAATGACCGCGTCTTTCAAGCGGTAGCGCAAAGCCGCGGAGATCGCATGCACGACGAAAAGACCACGGCCATGGCGGGTCGCAGCCTGTCTGTTCTCGTCGTTGAGGACGAGTTCATGATCGCGATGGACCTCGAGCTGATCCTCGAGCAGAACGGCCACGCCGTTCTCGGCCCGGCATCGTCCGTTGAAACCGCCCTGCGCCTGCTCGAGGACGTGCTTCCTGATGTGGCGCTTCTTGACCTGAATCTGCGTGGTCAGCTTGCTTTTCCCGTTGCCGTTCGACTTCAAGAGATCGATGTTCCCATCGTTTTGTCATCGGCCTACGACGTCACTGGCATTGAAGGCGGCGAAATCCTCGCAGGGGCAGAGAACATAGGGAAACCGGTTGCCGAGCGCGCCTTACTCAATGCCCTGCGCCGCGCCGTCCCGGCAGCGTGAGATCCAAGACCCAAGCATCCGCGGGACGCGCCGCAGCTTGTGATTAATGTACAGGTTGTCGGCTCCGACGATGCACCGTATCAACTTCTGGTCCCGTGGGAGCCGACGCCTGTGACGATTTCAAACCCTGCTGCTGATCCGTCTGACGACCTTCCGTTTCTTGTGGGTGGCGGCGAGATGGCACGGCTTATCCGTCACCACGATTGGTCTGCAACATCGTTGGGACCCATCGAGGCCTGGCCCGAGGCGCTGAAAGGGGCCATCCGCATGGTGTTGCGGACGCCGATACCGATCGTCATGCTCTGGGGTCCCAGCGGGGTCATGATCTACAACGACGGCTATACCGAATTCGCAGCAGACCGGCACCCCGACATGCTGGGAATGGCCGTGCGCGAAGGCTGGGCGGAAGTGGCCGACTTCAATGACAATGTCATGAAGGTCTGCCTTGCTGGAGGAACGCTTTCCTACCAGGATCAGGAGCTGACCCTAAACCGGAACGGACGTGCCCAGCAGGTCTGGATGAACCTGGACTATTCGCCCATCCCCGACGAAGCGGGCAAGCCCGTCGGCGTGATGGCGATCGTTGTAGAGACGACGGCGCGCGTTCTGGCAGATCGCTGGAAGGCGGAAGAGCGGGACCGTTTTCAACGGTTGTTCGAGCAGGCGCCGTCTTTCATGGCGATGCTGCGTGGCGAGAACCATGTCTTCGAGTTGGTGAACCCCAGCTATATGCGGCTTGTCGGACATCGGGATGTTCTGGGACGACCCGTTGCCGAAGCCTTGCCGGAAGTGGCCGCGCAGGGCTTCATCGATATGCTTGATACAGCGTTTCGCGATGGCGAAGCGGTCACCGGTGATGCGCTGCCGGTCATGCTCGAGCGGCGCAAGGGCGAGGCGCCGGAGCAACGGTATGTCGATCTCGTTTATCAGCCGATCAGGGACGACAACGACAACGTGACGCACATCTTCGTTCAGGGTTCGGACGTGACAGAGCGCGTGGTGGCGCGACGCCAGCAAGAGATGCTGATGCATGAGCTGAACCACCGTGTGAAGAACACGCTGGCCGTCGTTCGATCCCTTGCGACGCGCACGCTGCGTGGCGCCGCGTCTCTGGAGGAAGCGGAAGCCAGTCTCAGCGCGCGTATCGTGGCGCTGTCCCGCGCACAGAATATCCTGACCCGCCGGAACGGCGAAGGTGCGGAAATCGGCACGGTCGTTTCCGCCGCCGTTCAATCCCGCAACGAGAACTCCCAACGGTTTCAGATTGACGGCCCCGGGTTCAAACTGAATTCGGATGCCGCGCTTGCACTCTCGCTTGCGCTGCATGAGCTATGGACCAATGCCACGAAATACGGCGCGCTTTCGACCGAAGCCGGGCACGTCAGCATTCGCTGGAGCATCGAGACGCACGACAGCGACGCCGTTCTGCGATTCATCTGGGAGGAGGCGGGCGGCCCCCGCGTTGCCGCCCCGACCCGGAAGGGGTTCGGGTCGACGCTGATCAAGGACGCCGTGGCCACAGAGACCGATGGCAGGGTGGATCTCGACTACCGCAAGACCGGCGTGGTGTTCACCCTTGAAGCCCCACTGCGGTCGATCGAAGGCTGAGATCCCGGGGCCAACGCGGACAGTTTGCCGTCCCTGTCTGCGAGACCGGTTGTGGGCACAAGCTGAAGGGCCGCTTTTGATCAATCGGCGTCTTCTTCGCACATTTGCGACGGACCTGAACTATCCCAAAACCTCGCGAAGCTTCTCGGCAAGTTGAATACGGCGGTAGGGCTTGCTGAGGAGGTCCACCTTGAGGTCGAGACGTCCGTGATGGATCATCGTATCCTCTGTATATCCCGATGTAAAAAGCACTTTCAGATCAGGTTGCAGGTCTTTGGCCGCATCAGCGAGCGCTTTTCCGTTCATGCCACCGGGAAGGACAACATCCGTGAAAAGCAGGTCGATATCGCGTTTCTGTTTCAGGATTTCCATCGCCTCTGGCCCGTTTTCGGCCTCGATGACCTTGTAGCCCAGTCCGACGAGGTTCGCGCGCACGTGTTCGCGTACCAGTTCGTCATCCTCGACGACCAGTATGGTCTCTGTGCCACCCGAAATCGGCTGAGGGCTGCGACCGACTTTGCCTTGCACGTCGTCTTTCTGGGATCGTGGAAAGTAGAGAGACACCGAAGTGCCATGTCCGGGCTCCGAGGAAATGCGGACATGTCCGCCCGACTGCTTCACAAATCCATAGACCATGCTTAATCCCAGCCCGGACCCGCTTCCAACGTCTTTGGTCGTGAAGAAGGGTTCGAATACACGCGAGAGTGTTTCGTCAGCCATCCCGTGCCCGGTATCCGTGACGGTGATCGTGATATACTGGCCAGCTTCAAAGTCCGGATCGTTCAGCTCGAAATCATCACCAAGCACGGCATTGTCCATCGCGATTGTGATCTGGCCCCCGTCCGGCATTGCGTCGCGGGCGTTGAGCACGACATTCAAAAGCGCAGACTCCAGCTGGCTTGGGTCGATTTCAGCCAGCCATAGACTTTCGGCGCTTTCGATATGGAGGGTGAAGGTTTCGGGCAGCGTGCGTCGCAAAAGAAGCTCAAATCCGTCGCATATCTGATCGCTGACATTCAACACGCGTGGCTGTAGCGGCTGTTGTCTTGAAAAGGCCAGAAGACGGCTGGTCAATTCGGACCCGCGTTCAGCCGCAGTCGCGGTCATTTTCGCGAGTTCGCGCAAACTGTCCTGATCGCTGAGTTCATCCACCAGCATCTCGGCATTGCCAAGGATCACGGTGAGCAGGTTGTTGAAGTCATGGGCCACGCCACCGGTCAGTTGGCCCACGGCCTCAAGCTTCTGCGACTGTCGGAGTTGCACCTCTGCTTCCGCCTGGGCTGCACGGGCGGATTCAATTTCGTGCATTTGATGTTGCAAGGCAGTGTTGGCGGCTTCCAGGTCTTGGATCGCGCGTTCGCGCGTATGGATAGAGCGCCCCATTTCTACACTGGGCACCAAGATCAGGGTGGCGGCGAACAACAAGAAGGCACGAATGGTCCAGATTTGAGGGTTCTGAGAGCTCCATCCACCATGTGGCAGCGCTGCAATCTGCCATGTGCCGGTAGGCAACTGGACAGTCCCAACGACTGGCATGTCTTCTGGCGTAAGCTCAGGTCCGAAGAAGCTGCGCCCACCCGAGCCGGTCGCATCACGCCCCGTCAGCGTCACCGAGAAGGGCAGATCATCGCGCAACCCGGCCTGTGCATACAACACATCCAGGTCCATGACCGCAGAGACAAGACCCCAGAAAACCGCAGGACTATTGCCGTTTCGCAAGAACACCGGATACCGTCCGATGAAACCCTGTCCGCCCTGCACCAGGTCCACCGGCCCGGCCAGAACCAAGTCACCAAGATCACGCGCGCGCAGGGCGGCCTCTCGCTGCTCTTGGATGCTGTTGTAGTCGAGCCCGATCGCCCGTTCATTGCCCTCGATCGGATACATCATCTGGATGATCATATCCGGAGCGGCGGCGATGTTGCGCAGCGACGGTTCGTTGTCGATCAACCTGCCTGCCAGTTCTGCAAAGCGCGCCTGATCCATATCAGGCTCGGTCTCAATCACGGCAATCAACCCCCGCACCAGCTGGATCGGGCCATTTACCGCGCCTTCCAGATCAGCACGCAGCAAGGCCACCTGATTTGCAACCCTGGCACGTTGATCTTCGAGATGACTTTTGCTTGCCTGTATCTCAGCGGCAAACCATCCTGCGGCTACAACCAAGAATGCAAGCAGTGCCGGCACGTTGTTTCTGCGCAAGATAACATCGCCGACCAAAGCAAGTGTTCGGTTCATTTCGGGCAGGTCGATGATCGTGAAGTGAAAACCACGAGTTCAGTCTCTTTTTCGAAGCCGCTTCGCTATCGCTGCTATCGAAAAAGAGCGCGGAAAGCGACGTGAAAACGACGGTCTTGTCGTCTGCCGCGCGGATTGAAGGCGGAGCGTCGTACCATCGCATCAGTCACGCGCGCCGGAAAGTCCCTTCAGCATGGTGACGTTTGGAAGGCTACTTTTCCTTGATGACTCGGAAGGCTCCGGCGGACATCAGATTTCTACGCTATTCTGATCAAGGATTCCGCAACAGATCGAACACCGCGTCACGATCTGACAACACCAAAAGCAAAGCCAGATCGCC
>JAIVHI010000270.1 GCA_020201155.1 Loktanella sp.
TCAACAATCTGCGGTCGCAGTAATTTCGACCTTCATATCCGTACGGACCAGCATGGCCTTCAAGCACCTGACATTTCAGACTGTGTTCATTTTGGCGAAGTCTTCCATGTCTGCCAGCCCGACCACAGCCTGCGAAATCTAAGCGCGCAACTACCTGGCCGAAGCCATCAAGCCATCCACCCGTGACAGGCAGTCACGGGTCTGGCCACATGTCAGCCTCACCAACCTGTTCGCCGAGATAGGTAACCCTCCTGTGCGCGACGACTCTGTTCATGCATTGGCACGTATCGTTACGCTCGTTTTTCATCTCCCTCTTCTATTCCGCCGCATTCAAATCGACCTGTTCCATCGCTGCCAATTCGCCCAATGTCACGGGCTTCAACGGCGGGCGAATGCGATAATATCCGGTCTCATCCGGCGTCTGCCCGTTTGCCTCGGCCAGAAGTGAAGTCACGCTCAAGCCGCAGTAGCGGCCCTGACAGGGACCCATCCCGGCGCGCCCGAAAGCCTTTGCCTGGTTTGGACCGAGGCACCCCAGCTTGGCATACCCGCGTATGTCCCCGGCGGTGACTTCTTCGCAGCGACAGACCACGGTGCTGTCGGCTGGCGAAGACGCTTCGGCAAAAGGCGGATAGGCTGCATCGAGAAACGGACGTACGGCCAGTTCGTGGTTCAGCGCGGCGCGCAGAGGTAGCGCTTGACGGTCGCGGTCGGTGGCGGAAAGTCGGCCGAGTTCCTCGGCCAGTTTCAGCACCGCCAGCCGGCCGGCAAGCTCGGCCGCTTGCGCCCCACCGATGCCCGCGCCATCGCCCGCAATGAAGATACCGGGGATATCGCACTGACCCCAGTCATCAACGGTGGGGACGAAACAGGACTGCTCCTCATCCCAACCATGGGTGACACCGAGGGACCGCGCGGCTTGCGTGTTCGGCACCACGCCATGATGCAGGAAGACCGTCTCGCACGGGATACGCTGCTTTCGCCCGCCTTTTGTAAAGGTCACGGCTTGCGCCCTGTCCTCGCCCTCGACCGTGATCCCCGTGGCGCCGGTGTAGCGTGGAACCCGCGCGCGGATGATCTCGGTCAGCAATCCCGCACCCTTCAGCAGGTAGCGCCAGCCGCGCAAGGCCCCGCCGAGATGCCGCATCGCTCTGATCAGATCAGCCTGCGTCTGCGTCTCGAGCATTGCCACGGGCGGCGTTCCGGCACGGACCATTTGCGCCGCGATCAGGTAAAGCAGCGGGCCGGAGCCGACCAGAACGGCATCCCTTGCCACCATACCCGATTGCTTGAGAAGGATTTGCCCCGCCCCTGCGGTCATGACGCCGGGCAGGGTCCAGCCAGGCAGCGGCATGGGCCGTTCCAGCGCACCGGTTGCGAGAAGGACGCGGACCGCCCCGATCTGTGCGCCACGCCCGTTCTTGGTGTAGGAGATCCGGAACCCATCCTCGATGGCCCAGACAATCGCGCCGGAGATGTGATCGATCGCCGTGTGGCGCAGCCCGGCCGTCAGCGATGCGCCGTAGGAATAGTCCTTGCCCAGAATATCCCCGCGCACGCGGGCAGCCCGGTCCACATCCCGGTAGATCTGCCCACCGGGGCGCGGCTGTTCGTCCAGAATGGTGACGCTCAGGCCCAACCCGGCCGCCTTGGCCGCAGCCGCCATCCCGGCCGGGCCCGCGCCGATCACGACAAGATCACGCTTGCTCATCTTCCGCCTCCATGTCGTGCGGCTTCGTGACCCTCATGCCCTCGGCCACTTCGATCATGCAGGCCTGTCGCACCACGCCGTCGATCTCCACGAGGCAGTCAAAGCACGCGCCCATCATGCAGAAAGGACCACGCGGGGCACCCGAGACGGGCGTGCGACGAAAGTGGTCCACACCGGCGGCAAGCAGGGCCGCGGCGAGGTTCGCCCCCTCGGGCAGGTCCAACGCCACACCGTCGAAGGTCACCACCACGCGGGATGCGTCCTCGAGTTCAAGAAATGGAGAAGCGGGCTTCACTGAACACCTCCAGATCGGGCGCGGTTTTCGTGCCCTCCAGCCAGTCGGGCAGCAGCCGTGCATGCGCGGCGGCAAGCGTGATGCCGCTGTGACAGGTCACCAGATAGGCCCCCGGCATCTCGGCGCTTTCCTGGTAGATCGGCAAGCCATCGGGCGACAGGACCCGCAGCGCGCCCCAGGACCGGACAAGCTGTGCCTTCGCAAGGTCGGGATAGGCGGCGATGGCCTTTGCGGCGAGGTCGGAAATACCCGGCTGCGTGACACCGTCGTCAAGGCCCACCTCTTCGTTGGTGGCCCCGATCTGGATGCCGCCCTCGTCCACCTGACGCGCGATCAGGGACGGGCGGTTGATCAGCCTTCGCAGCTTTTCGGTGATCAGCACCTGGCCGCGCTGCGGGCGGATGGGCGCCTTGAACCCCAGCTTCGGGCCAAGCCCGGTCGCGCCTAGCCCCGCCGACAGGATCACCTTTCCGGCACTGACCGTCGTGCCATCGGCACAGGTCACGCGAAAGCCGTCCGGCTTGGTCACGTCCGTCACCGTCTTGCCGGTCAGCACCCGACCGCCCATGCGGCGCACATCGGCGGCGAGCGCCATCAACAGCTTGAGCGGGTTCGCGTGTCCGTCTTGATGGTGCAATATCGCGCCAACGACTTTCGGCCCGATATGCGGCTCTTCCTTGCGCAGCGCGTTGTGACCCAGCACTTCGAAGGGGTAATCGCCGTCCAGCTGATCCTTGAGCACCTCATATTTCTCGACTGTCGTCTGCAGGCTTTCCTCGGAGAAATGAAAATCGTAGCCGCCTTTTTGTTCCAGCGGCACGGCGGTGCCGGTGTTCTGGCCCAGTTCCTCGGCGAATTCGGCCCAGATCGCGGCGGAGTGTTGCGACCATCGGGCGTAACGGGGCTGGTTCAGGCCCTTGGATTGCACCCAGACCAGCCCGAAATTGCCTCGGCTGGCGCGGAAGGATCCGTCGTCACCATCAAGCACGGTCACCGTCAGCCCGCGCTTCAACAGGCCCCAGGCGACCGACAGGCCGACAACGCCGCCTCCGATGATGACATAATCGGTGTCCATTGATCCGTCCCGTCGCAGAATAATCCGGACAGGGCGGTGATGCCGCCCTGTCCTGCGTGGTCACTTGGTTGCCGCCGCAACCTCGTCAAGGATCGACTGGCCCCATTCGGCACCGACATCTTCCAGCACCTCGGGCCACACATCCGCACGCGTCTTCTCTGCCATGGCCGCGAGGTCTTCGTCGCTCAACGCGACAAGGGTCGCGCCAAGTTCGTCCACGAGGCGCTGTTCGTTGCGGCCCTGATCGGCCTCGGCGACCTCCCAGCGGGTTGTCTCGAACGCCGCGGCCTGCTCTTTCAGCGCCGCTTGATCCTCATCCGACAATTCGGCGAGGCTCTCGTCCGAAATGATCATGTACCAGACCTCGAAATGGGTGTTGGCCGGGATGTAGGTCTTGGTCACATCGCGGAACGAGGCGTAGTAGCCCTCGGCCCCCGAGCCGATGACACCATCGACCACGCCGGTCTGAACGGCTGTGAACGCCTCGGAGAACGGGATCGGCGACGGGATGTAGCCAAGCGCCTCACCGGTCAACTGAAAGCTCTTGATGCCCGGCACACGCACCTTGACGCCTTTGGGCTCGGTGGTCGTGACCGTCTCGGGGGGATCGATGTTCAGCGATATACCGCCGAAATAGACCGGATAGGCCGCCAGCATGGTGATATCCTGATCGGCATAGAGCCCGGCCATGACCTCGCGCACGACACCATCGGGGCCGTAGACCGCGCGGGCCTCATCCCAGTTGCCGGCCAGGTAAGGGAAGGACGAGATCTGCATGCGCCGGTCCGCCGCCGTCGCGGCGGGCTGTGTCGCCATTTCGATGGCCCCGACGCTGATGCGCTCCTGAACGGTCGTATAGTCACCCAGGGCGGATGACGGGAAGATATTGACCGTCACGTCGCCCCCCGTGGCCTCTGACACGGCCTCGGCGAATGCGCGCAGCTCGACATCGATCGTCGCGTCCTGCGGGCGTACGTGGCTCATCTTGAGGGTCTGTGCCTCGGCATAGCTGCCAAGCGCCATGAGCGCCGCCACAGCCGCGGTCAGGGATACATGTTTCATTTGAAGGTCCTCCTTGCTGGTTTGAAGTTTTCAGTGTGGTCAGGGGGCCACGTCATATCCGAAGAAACGTGGCAAAAAGAGTGACAGGTCGGGCCAGAGCGAGGTCAAGAAGACCACGGGCACGTAGCCGAAAAGGATGAGCTTCATCGCGGGCGGGATGACCTTGGTGACCTTCACATTGCCGATCCGGGCCCCGAGATAGAGGATCGAGGCATAGGGCGGTGTCACACCCCCCATGGCGGTGTTCACGCCCATGATGGCGGCGAATTGCACCGGGCTGACCCCGATCGCGTTCATCAGCGGCAACAGCAGGGGCGCGATCAGGATGATCGCGGTCACGTCGTTGACGACCATGCCGACCAGAAACAGCAGGATGTTGATCATGATCAGCAGCAGCACCTTGTTCTCGGTGATCGCGAATATGCCTTGCACCAGTTGCTGCGGGATGCCCTCGTAAACGAACATCTGGCTGAGAATCATCGAGAACAGGATCATCATCATGATCGCGCCGACGGCGGTGGCGGCTTCCTTGCCTGCGGCCAGAAAATTTGACCACTTCAGGCCTTTGTAGATCAGGAACCCCACAGGCACGGCGTAGATCACGGCCACGGCGGCGGCCTCTGTCGGGGTCATCACGCCGCCATAGATTCCGCCGAGGATGATGATCGGCATCAGGAGCGCCGGGAACGCGTGGAAGCCGCGCCGCGCCACCTGGCCCGAAAGCTCCGTGAAGGACGGCTTGTCGTCCAGCACGAGGTCGAACTTGCGGCTCATCACGAGG
>JAIVHI010000271.1 GCA_020201155.1 Loktanella sp.
CAGTTCTCCAACGGGCAGTTCGTCGATATCTATGCCTATCCAGACAGTGACCCGCCAGCCGACCCGATCTATTCAAGCCTCAATCCGCAGGACGATCAGTTTCAGGGCCGCGCATCCTCCGCAGACCACCAGATCTTCACCCAACCCGAGAATATCGTCTTCGATCTGAACGGTTTGACCGCGGGAAGCCGGCAATACGGACCGGGTGCCAATCCACCGCGCGACGAAAAGCTGTCGTTCGAGTCTTTCTCTGATGACCCGCCTGTCTTTCCCTGCTTCACCGCTGGCACCCTGATCGATACGTCCACGGGACGACGACCGATCGAAGCCATCCTGCCCGGCGACCTTCTGTGGACGCTCGACCATGGGTTGCAACCGGTGGATTGGGTGGGCCGGCGCACAGTGCCGGGCCTCGGTCAGATGGCGCCCATCGAAATCGCGGCGGGTGCCTTGGGCAATCGGCGCAAGCTGGTGGTGTCGCCGCAGCACCGCATGCTGGTCTGCGATTGGCGGACAGAACTGTATTTCGGACAGCCGCAGGTCCTGGTGGCCGCGGCCCATCTGGTGAACGGCACGACGATCAGGCAGGTGCCACACAAGCGAGTGAGCTACGTGCATGTGGCCTTTGAACGCCATATGGTGATCTTCGGTGAAGGCATCCCCAGCGAAAGTCTTCATCTGGGCGCGATGGCGCTTCGCACCATGAACCCCGCACAACGGGCCGAGATCGAGGCGCTCTTTCCGGAATTCGCACGGCCAGACACGGCAGAGCGCCCCCGCGACGTGCGCACCGCCCGCCTTTGCCTGCGCCGCTGGGAGGCATCTCTCGTGGCCTGATCTGGCTCGCCCCGTTGTGACCCCTTGCGGGTGTCCTCGGCGCCAGCTTCTGCTATCTCAGGACTGTATCCGCCCGAAAGGTCCCCCATGCGCCTTGCCCCTTTCCTGATCTGCCTCGCCGGCCCCGCGATGGCCGCGCCCGTGGCCGACATCGTCATACTGGGCGAGGTTCATGACAACGCCGCCGCCCATCAGGGGCAGGCGGATGTTCTGGCTGACCTGCAGCCCAGCGCTGTGGTGTTCGAGATGCTGACCGCAGAGCACGCGGCGATGGCGGATGCCGACAGGGCGCTGCTTCCCCAAGCGTGGGAGGACAGCGGCTGGAGCGATTTCGCGCTCTACTCACCCATCTTCGAGGCCCTGGGGGATGCGCGCATCATCGGTGCCGCCGCCCCGCGCGACACGATCAATCCGGTCTATACCGACGGTCCCGCTGGCCTTTTCGGGCCGGACGCGGGCCGCTTCGCGCTCGATGATGCGCTGCCCCAGAACCAGCAGGCCGCGCGCGAGGCCCTGCAATTCGAGGCCCACTGCGAGGCCATGCCGCGCGACATGATGGCGGGGATGGTCGCGGTGCAGCGCTATCGCGATGCGGTCTTCGCGCGCGCGGCGCTGGAGGCTCTTGAAACCCATGGTCCGCCCGTTGCGGTGATTGCCGGCAACGGTCATGCCCGCACGGACTGGGGCGTTCCGGCACTTATCAGGCTTGCCGCGCCGGAGGTCACGACACATGCCATCGCCTTCGTCGAGGCCCAGACCGATACCCCCTTCGACGCCGTCCGCGTCGTTCCGCCAGCCGATCGAGACGATCCCTGCGCGACCCTGACCACAAACTGAGGAGCCGCCCATGTATCTTGCCATGAACCGTTTCACCGTCCTGACGGACAACGCCGCCGCATTCGAAGAGCTGTGGCTGTCCCGCGAAAGTCGCCTGCAGGACATGGACGGCTTCGTGTCGTTTCACATGCTGAAGGGACCCGAGGCGGAGGGACGCATCCTTTATGCCTCGCATACGGTCTGGCAGTCGGAAGCCCATTTTCGCGCATGGACCACGAGCGCGGCCTTCCGACAGGCCCACTCGGGTGCCGGTCAGACCCGTCAGCTCTATGAAGGCGCGCCAACCTTCGAAGGCTTCGAATCGATACAGGAGATCGACGCGCTTTCGTCCACGTGATCGACCGCCTTGTCCTGCGGCGTCCGGTCATGGGCGCCGCGAGGGTTTAGCGTCACGTTTCGCGAAAGTTTCCGTCGACGATGGCAGACACAAAAGCTTCACTCGCCGAACGGCCCTGGTTCGGCAGCAATGCAGACAGGGGAACATCGAGTTCGTAGGTCAGCTGGCCCTCTCTCAGACTGTGACTGCTTTCGCCATTGAGCATCGACGGGATGATCTGCGTCAGCAGGCGCGACCCGAAGCC
Organism: Loktanella sp.; assembly: GCA_020201155.1. Lineage (GTDB taxonomy): Bacteria > Pseudomonadota > Alphaproteobacteria > Rhodobacterales > Rhodobacteraceae > JAIVHI01. The sequence goes on from JAIVHI010000271.1 coordinate 2,256, forward strand.
TTGCGTCCCCTGCCCCCTGTCGGGCAAGGCCCCTTCCATGCCCGTGTTTTCTTTCCAGGTCAGAACAAGCCTTTTCTGGTCCGGGCCGGCACCGTCCTGCATGGCGTATGACAGCGAAATCCGCGAGTCGTCCGCCATCAGTGACCCGTATTTCTGGGCATTTGTGGCCAGTTCATGGATCGCCAGACTTAACTGCTGGGCCGCTTCGGAATCGATTTCCAGATCCGGTCCTTCAAGTTGGACCTTCCCGGGATATGTCTGCATCAGGGGCAGCAATTGCTTCGTCGCGACCTCCTTGAGTCTTGCGGCGGCCTGATGATTGCGTTGAACGACTGTCGCTGTCGCATCTGACAAAGCGCTCAACCGGCCGATGAGGACATTGGTGAACTCTTCCACATCGGTATAGGACCGCGACGACTGCCGTGCCATCGACGTGACGACTGCAATCAGGTTGTGGCTTCTGTGGATGGCTTCGCGTGCGGCGACCGACAATTTCTCATTGACGTTCTCGAGTTCCGCGGTGCGTTCGGCGATCTTGAGCTCCAGCCCGTCCCGCGCGTTGCGCAGCGCCGCGAGCGTCTTTTCATGAGCCGCCACTTCATCCCTGAGCTTCCTGTTCGCCTCTTCAATCGACTGCAGGCTGGGAAGCGAAATGAGCGTCGGGACGAGCTTGAACAGCATGACAGCCGTGGTCGCCGAGACGATCCCCGTGGCCAGCTTCACCAGACCGACGAAGGGATAGATCGGGATCCAGAGTGTGACGATCGAAAGCATATGCGTGACGCCGCACAGCAGGATGAAGGATGCGAACAAAACGACCAGCTTGCGCTGCTTGATATCGTCGCGTTTGCGCAGCACGCGCAACAGGGCAAAAGGGATCGCGAAATAGGCCGTGACGATCAGAAGGTCCGATCCGGCCCAGAGTATGACCAGCCAAGGTTGCCACAAAAGGCACATGCCGTGCGGCATGTATTGCGAGAAGTCAGACAAGTGCGACGACACGACGGCACCCCAATTCTGTTTGGTCAGGGACGGTTTCAGGGAGGTCTGGCAGTCAACGACACTTCAAATTTTACGGGGCAATTCGAAACTGCTCAAGCAAATAGAGATGCCGGCGGCGGCTTGATGCGGGCGAAACGACAGCTGCCCTTGCGTCATCCGGTTTCCGGCAAAGTTCCATTCGTTTCAATCAGGCCAAGGCAAGACCCGTTCCGTGATGGATCGCTGGCGTCGAGAATCTGAGCTCCTTGCGGAACAAAATGTCCAGATCGGTCGTTTTATGGGAATTCAGGACAAAATGTCGCAGACATCCAAACCCGGAGATCGGATGAGCCCGCACCACCCCAAAGCGACCCAGGCGGTTGGCTCTTCTGCGAAGCCGCCGAAACCGCACAAGAAAGCCGCCGAAAACATGAAGATGACATCCAGTGCACTCCTGCTCCGCCTTGAGCAACTGACAATGCTCGATGCCGACGAAAGACACGCCCTGAGCCAACTTGAAAGCGGCAGCCGCTCTGTGAAGAAGCGGCAAGCCATTATCTGCAAGTCTGCACAGCGCGACAGTTTCGCCATCCTGCGGTCCGGATGGGCCACCCGCCGTGTGACCGGCGTGGATGGCAGATCGGCGATCACGCATGTCTTCGGTCCCGGCGATCTGATCGGTTTTTGCGATCTCGGCACCAAGGCGACGCCGCATGACGTCGTGATGCAAACCGACGGGTCCGTCAGCCATTTCGACAGTGACGACCTGCGCCGGTTGGCCAAGGATCACCCGCGGCTTCTGTCGGTTCTCATTTCCGTGGCACAGATCGAAGATGTCGTTCTGCGCGACCGCTTTCATGCTGCGACGCGACTGTCCGCCGAGGACCGGCTGATGCACTTTCTGCTTTGCATTCAAAGCAAGCTGCCGAACCAAAGCGAAAGATGCGCGGATCGTTTTCCGGTCCCTCTGAACCAAAAGGAAATCGGTGACGCCTTGGGTTTGACCGATATCTACGTCAACCGGCTTCTGCGGTCCCTGACCGACCGCGAGGAAATCACGGTCGAGCGGCCCTACATGCGGATCAAGTCCCCGCACCGCTGGTGCGAGCGTCTGGGATTCCATGACCGCTATCGCGAAACCGACATCGCCTGGCTTAGCGAACCGATCGCGTCCTGACACCCCCGGCGGCACCGTGCTTCTGCGCTGCCGGGGCACAACCTTGCCCTTCTGACCTGATTTGTGCGATCAACGAGAAACAGACAAGCAGATCAGAAGTATTTATGTCTTGGGACCTCGATGACCTCTATCGCCTTCTTCGCGCCTCTCATGTGCAAGCACAGGGTGTAATGGAAACGATAGCCGATCCGCTTTTGGTCCTGGACAGCAATCTCACGGTCGTCGACGCAAACCCCGCGTTCTACAAAACCTTTGAAACCGCCCGTGACGAGACAATCGACCGGCCTTTTCACCATCTCGGCAATGGCCAGTGGGATATCGCCGATTTGCGGCACCTTTTCGAACAGATCATCCCGCGCAGCGCTTCGGTCATCGACTACGAGGTGACGGCGGATTTTCCAGCAATCGGGCACCGCACGATGCTGCTCAGCGCCCAGCGCATCCCCCAACCCGACAGCGAGCGGAGCCTGCTTTTGCTGAAGGTCTCGGATGCCACCGAACG
>JAIVHI010000088.1 GCA_020201155.1 Loktanella sp.
AGACAAGCTGCTGAATTTAAATGTTATTTTTCCATGATTGGTGCGCACATCCCTTGCCAGAATATGCGGGAAGCGGTATTTATGAACTTACTGGTAGGTTTTTTCACCTTCTTGCACCTGCCGGTCATCCTAGCGCCCCGGTGATGCCCGCCGGGGCGCACCCCAAGGAACAGGACCAGATGCCAAACCGCCCCAAATTGAAAGTCTTGCCCGCAGCGCCCGAAACTACCGGCTTGCCGCAAAGACCGGACCGCGCCCCGCAGCATCCCGGCTGGGGCCGACCTGGCAGGCGGCTGTCCACCATCGCGGACGCGAGGCGCGAACTGGCGCGTGTTTATCGCAGGGCCGCTTGCGGCGATGTAGACCCGCAAGACCTTTCGAGGGCCACTTACGCTTTGCAAAATCTGGCGAAAACAGCGGAAATGCAGATTCAGGAAGAACGTATCCAGAAGTTGGAAAAGGCGCTGGAATCGCTCGAAGCGGGGGGCAGCCGTGGCCGGTAGAAAGCACCTCGACGTTCTCGAAGAGCGCATTGACGCGCTGACCGCAGAGCACGCCCCAAACCCGGTGCGCGACCTCGCTGCGCGCCTGCCGCTGGAAGAACTGGGCCGCCTTACCAGCCTTTATGAAAGCGCGGGTCCGCTGGCCTTCGCAATCGCTTTAATGGAGCATCTCAATGCCGAAAAATGATAAAACAAGCGCCGGATGGCGCGAAAAGCTGGACCAGCTGGAACAGAGCCAAGCAACCGCCCAGCGCGCCCTTGAGACCGCGCAGGCGAAGGCCACGCAAGTTGCCTTCGATGGTGGCGACGTGGAAGCCGCCGCCCGGCAAGTGCAGCTGCACAGGGACACAGTGACGGCGTTCGAAGGCGCGACACGCGAAGCGCAGCACCAGCTAGAACAGGCAGAGTCGCAAGAGCGCGCCGCCGCCGCCCGGATCGAGCGCGACAAGGCGCAGCAAGCCCTAAAGGCCCGCGCCAGTGCGGCGGAACAGATAGACGCCGCACTGACCCAGCTGGGCGAAGCGCACGCCGAATTTGAGGCGGCGGGAAAGACTGCCGTGGCGCACTATCGCGCGGCTGGTGATGCAGCCCCGCAGCGCCTCCTGCACGGCCAGCCTGACGCCTTGGCTGGGGCGATGATGCATCACGCGCCGACCTTCCATCACGCGATGCGGGCGCAGCGTTCAGAGCCTGCCAGCCGTCACCCGCTGGCCGAGACCGCCGCGCGGATGGTGGCGGAATGAGCCGCGCCGTCATTTTCCGAAAAGTCATCGAGCGCGACACCGCGCCGACAGTCGCGACGCCCCCGGCACCATCACAAGGAACCGAAAAAATGGATGAACACTTCGTAGAAAATCTGCGCAAAGCCGCCCGCGCCGGGATGCCGGACTATGCCGATGCCGCCGCCTGGGCCGCAGGCTTGGACCACATCGCCCGCAAGGCCCAGCGCCCCGGTGAACCGTTCGAGAGCGCCTATTTGCGCATTGCAGAGGCCCCGGACGGGGCCGCGATGTATCGGGCGATGCAGCAAGCGGCTGACTCGGAAATGGCTGGGATTGCAAAGCGCCGCTCTGCTGCTGGACGCCCTGCCGATCGAACGCCGGTGGAGATCGTCGGGGATGCAGCCGAGACCGAACTGGCCAAGCGGGCAGAACAGCGCGCCCGGCTGGACGGATGCAGCTTCGAACAGGGCTATACCAAAATTGTCGCAGAGCCCGAAGGGGCCGAACTTTTCAAAGCGGCGATGGCCCGATGACCACGCTGGCGCAATCTTAAGCCGAAGGGCTGCGCGACCAGCTGCACAGGCAGGAAGCGGCGGGCGCGTATTGGAGACGGCAGGCGTTCGCCACCTTCGCAAATTATGTTTTTGCCGAGCACATCCGACCGTTCGAAGGGGGCTACAGTGATTCGGCCCTATGCGACCGCCTGAACCGGCTGGATGTGCCATGCTATCGCGGCACCGGGCCGTGGACACCAGACAAATTGCGCGGAATCCGCCGGGGTCTACCCCGTCACGTTGAAATTGCGATGTGATATTTTTGAGGTCCCCCCGCCTGCGACACCTGCGGAACAAGCTCCGGCGGGCGGTCGCTGACATGGACATTGCGCGTTGCATCGCTTGACGCATTGCGGAACCTGACTGAATGAGAAAAGCACGGGCCGAACGGCGGCGGTGGAACAGCATCACTCGGCGCTGGGAAGGGCCGCAGGAGGGCGGGGCATGATTGTTCACCGCAACCCACCACGGGACCGACGTCAGGATATTTCTTGACCCTGTGCCAGAATTCGGACCGGGGCAGCCCGAGCCAGCCGGTGCGCACTTGCAGATCCGCCCGCAGCCCTGTTCTATGGGGCGATATGGTCGAGGGGGGATTCCGGTGACACCGCAGGCGTTTATCGAGAAATGGGAAGCGGCGGAACTCAAGGAACGCAGCGCGTCGCAATCGCATTTCAACGACCTGTGCCGCTTGTTGGACATTGACGATCCGATCACCGCTGACCCCAAGGGCGTTTGGTTCACTTTCGAAAAGGGCGCGTCGAAAACCTCGGGCGGCGAAGGCTGGGCCGATGTATGGCGCAGGAACTGCTTTGCGTGGGAATACAAGGGCAAGGCCAAGGACCTCGACAAGGCGTTCGCCCAGCTTCAGCAATATTCCATCGCGCTCGAAAACCCGCCGCTGCTGATCGTGTCCGACATGGCGCGGTTCCGCGTCCACACGAACTGGACGAACACCGTCCAGAAGGTTCACGAATTCACCATCCACGACCTGCGCGATGCTTCCACCCGCGACCTGTTGCGCGACGTGTTCTTGAATCCCGAGAACCTGAAACCCGCTAAGACCCGGCAGCGGCTGACTGAACAGGCCGCCGAGAAATTCGCAGGGCTGGCGCAGCGGCTGCGCGAACGTGGACACGACGCCCAGATCGTCGCGCATTTCGTGAACCGGCTGGTATTCTGCATGTTTGCCGAGGACGTGAACCTGCTGCCAAACAAGATGTTTCAGCGGATGCTGGAACATTGCCAGAAATCCCCCGGCGACTTCGCGGCGCATGGCAAGACGCTGTTCGGGGCGATGCGGGCGGGCGGCATGGTCGGGTTTGAACGGGTGGAGTGGTTCAACGGTGGGCTGTTCAATGACGACCACGCCCTGCCGCTGGAAAAACCCGACCTGACCGACCTCTTGGCGGCCGCAAAACTGGACTGGTCCGAAATCGACCCGTCTATCCTGGGCACGCTGTTCGAACGCGGGCTGGACCCGGCGAAACGCTCACAGCTTGGCGCGCATTACACCGACCGCGACAAGATTATGCAGCTTGTCGGGCCGGTGGTGGTCGAACCCCTGCTGGCCGAATGGGACAGTGTAAAGGCCGAGATTGCCGCGTCGTTTGACAAGGCCGCACAGGCCAAAGCCAAGGCCACGCGCACAAAAGCCGAGAACGCGGCGGCGGCGCTGCAAAGCGGCTTTCTTGAACGGCTGGCCGGGTTTCGGGTGCTCGACCCCGCCTGCGGGTCGGGCAATTTCCTGTATCTGGCGCTTCTGGCTCTCAAGGATATCGAACACCGCGTGAACCTCGACTCCGAGGCTCTGGGTCTGCCCCGTGGTTTTCCGCGCATCGGGCCGGAATGCGTGCTGGGGATCGAGTTAAACCCCTATGCCGCCGAACTCGCTCGCGTGTCGGTCTGGATTGGCGAAATTCAGTGGATGCGCCGCAACGGGTTCGACGCCGCGCGCAACCCCATCCTGCGCCCGCTCGACACCGTTGAATGTCGTGACGCGGTGCTGGCCGAGGGCGGCACCCGCGCCGATTGGCCCGACGCGGATGCGATGGTGGGCAACCCACCGTTTCTTGGGGCGAGTAAAATCCTGAGCGAACTAGGCGAAGATTACACGACGGCGCTGCGCAAAGCTTGGGGCGATACGGTGCCGGGTTTTGCCGATCTGGTCTGCTACTGGTTCGCGAAGGCGTGGGACATGATGCAGGCCGGGCGGCTGACTCGCGCCGGGCTGGTGGCGACAAATTCCATCCGCGGCGGTGCGAACCGCGCGGTGCTGAAACCCGTGGTGGAAGGCGGGCGGATTTTTGAAGCGTGGAGCGATGAAAGCTGGACCGTGGAAGGCGCGGCGGTGCGCGTTTCGCTGATCTGTTTCGATGGCGTGAAGGGTGGGGCTTCTCGCCTGGACGGCGCCGCGGTTGGGGAGGTGTATTCAGACCTTACATCTAGCGAGGCTGGAATCGACTTAACGCACGCACGCCGCCTAACCCAAAATGTGGGAGTGTCTTGCTACGGTTCCCAAGAAAAAGGATCGTTCGGGATCAATGGAGACACAGCAAGACAATTACTAGCGTCACCCAATCCGCACGGGAAGCCGAATGCAGATGTGGTCAAGCTTGCGGTGAATGCCCTTCAAATAACCCGTCGTCGCACCGACTCTTGGGTGATAGACTTCGGTCTGAGCACTTCCGAAAATGACGCCGCGCTATATGAAAACCCTTTTGCGATTGTTGCGAGGCAAGTGCGGCCTGAGCGCCTCGCACGTAGGGACAAGGGACAGGCTAAACGCTGGTGGCTGCACGCCCGCCCTTCACCTAAATATCCAAAAGCACTCGAAAAGCTAACGCGATGCATCATCAGCCCTGCGGTGGCGAAACATCGGATATTTGTCTGGCTCACACCAAGGGAACTGGCGGATCACGCTTTGCTCGTATTCGCCCGCGACGATGACACGACCTTCGGCATCCTGCACTCGCGGTTCCATGAACTCTGGGCGCTGCGCATGGGCACATCACTTGAGGACCGCCCGCGCTACACCCCGTCCACAACTTTCGAAACCTTCCCCTTCCCCGCATACACCCCGTCCACAACTTTCGAAACCTTCCCCTTCCCCGCAGGACTGACCCCACACATTCCCGCGCCGGACTATGCCGCCGACCCGCGCGCGCAGGCGATTGCCCAAGCGGCGGCGCGACTCAACGAATTGCGCGAAAACTGGCTGAATCCACCCGATCTGGTAGACCGCGTGCCGGAGGTGGTGCTGGGCTATCCCGACCGCATTCTGCCGAAAGACGACGCTGCGGCGGCGATGCTGAAAAAGCGCACCTTGACCAGCCTTTACAACGCCCGCCCCGCATGGCTCGACCACGCCCACAAGGCGTTGGATGAGGCCGTCGCCGAGGCGTATGGTTGGGGCGACGACTGGCGTGCTGGGCTGCTAGACGACGACGAAATCCTCGCCCGGCTTTTCCGGCTTAACCAAGAACGCTCAACTTCGCAGGGGGCAACAAAATGAATGATCAAACCAAGGTCTGGGGCATTCATATGGGCGCGCATGTTGGTAGCCGCCCGATTGACGAGAATTATATCGCGATTGGCTGGCAGGAACTTGGGGACCTGCGCCAATATTCGGATCGCGAAGCTTACAAAAACGCGCTCGCAGAGCACTATCCCGAAAAGAAGGAAGGGTCGCGTCCAGTAGATGCGGGTATCCTGTATCGCTTTACGTATCTGATGGAGAAAAATCAGTTTGTGGTTTATCCGTCAAAACAAGATCGAATGGTTAATATCGGGCGCTTCACAGGTGAGATCGAGCATGTTTCCGATGACCCGGATGAATACCCCAATCGACGCGGTGTCGAATGGCTGGGCCATTTTCCTCGTAACGACTTTCCGCAGAGCGCACTAAATGAAATCGGAGCGTTCATCACAGTATTCTTGATCAAGAAACACAGGCAAGAATTCTTGACGAAGGCGGGGGTGATCAAGCCAGTCGCCGAAGAAGATGCTCCCAAAGATGAAATGGACGCAAACGAAGCCTATGATGCACTTGAGTCGGACGACGACACCGCTGCCGTCGCCGTGTCGCGCCAAGCAGAAACGACAACAGGAGATTTCGTCATCCGCCGCATAATGGGGGGCATGTCGGGTTATGAATTCGAAGAATTCGTGGCACATTTGTTGGAATGCATGGGTTACACCGCTCGCGTTACGAAACGATCAGGCGATGGCGGCGTAGACGTGATCGCACACATGGACGCATTGGGATTTCAACCGCCCATCGTAAAGGTCCAGTGCAAAAGAAAAATCGGGCAAACACCGCGCCCTGAGGTGGACCAACTCTTGGGCACATTGGGCGATGGGGAATATGGCCTTTTCATTAATCTTGGCTCATTCAGTCGTGAATCTGGCGAACTCGAACGCAACCGGGCCAAACTTCGACTGATCAATGGCGAACAGTTTGTGGAATTGATCCTTGAAAACTTCGACAAGCTTGCCCCCCGCTACCGTTCGTTGATCCCACTGAAACAGATTTATGTGCCCGACTTGCAAAACGCTGATCATTAGGCGGCATGTCCAAAAGCTACGTTTGTCGGCTCGCATCTGAGAACGGCGGGGCGAAACTCGGGCACGGTGCGTTATTGCGAAAGCGTACGTGCGGTGTTTCTGTCGCTGGTGACAAGCTGCCCGCGATCTGGTGCCGCCTGTTACCCTGAGCGTTACCCTCGCAAGAAAAAGCCCAGCTTAGGCGGGACTGTTTTTCCTCTAAGTGCTTCATCTTTTTGGTGGAGCCTAGGGGGATCGAACCCCTGACCTCTTGCATGCCATGCAAGCGCTCTCCCAGCTGAGCTAAGGCCCCGGATATCGGCCCGTTCCGGGCGATCTTTCGACGTCTAGGCAAAGCGGCGGACGGGATCAAGGGGAAAATCCCGCCCGTGGACCGTCACATGTCGTTCTCGTCGGATTCAACATCCGCGAGGTCGTCGAGGGACACGTTGTCGTTATCGTCG
>JAIVHI010000272.1 GCA_020201155.1 Loktanella sp.
AACGAAGACGCCGACCCCATCATCACCCTTTTCGGCATGGACGATACTTACCTTGCCGAGAACGACGATTTCGAAGGGCTGAACAGTCAGATCGACATGGCGACCCCGCTCGATCCGGGAACCTACTGCCTGTCCGTCGGTGCCCTGTCGGATACCACGCTGCCGATCGATGTCGCCGTCACGGTCTTCGATGCGGATGCCGCCCTCGAAAACCTCTACGCCACGGGCGATACGGCCCCGCCCCTGGACGGATCAGTCGAGATCACCGACCTTGGCACCCTGACCGACCGCCTGCGCGAGGATGCCACCGTCGGCGGCACGGCAAGCTGGTTCTCGGTCACGCTCGACAGTCCCGGGCTCCTGCTGATGGAGGCGATCGACGGCACCGGAACAGGCGACCCCTTCGTCCGCGTCTTCGATGATCTGGGGCGGCTCGTCACTCTCAACGACGACTACGGCGAAAGCTATGACAGCCTTGTTGTCGTGCGGGCGACTGCCGGCACCTATCTCGTGAGCGTCGTGCAGGTCGACGACACGGTCTCGGGTCTCACGCGCATGGTGTTTGAAAAATACCTGCCGGCACAATAGTCGGTCGACCTTCGGCAGGCGGGACAGATCGGCACGACATGCCGAACCTGTCCCGCCACCGAACCGGATTGCCCCACCAGACCAATCTGGGCCGCACCCCCGCGAGCTGCGCGGCATGGCGCTCTTCCGCTCGGCGGGTTCCAGATCGTCATAAAACAGAGACGTGCAATCCTGCGTCCGCGGCATGTTGCATGCGCCGTTGTGGACAGTGCACAGATAGGCCGGACCCGGGGCGCTATGCGATATCGTCCCGCCGTTAGCCCATGTAGGCCGCGCTATCAGAGATCCGCGGACGCCTTGCGCCGCAGCCAAAGACCGGCGGCAAAGAAACCGACCGCACAGGCAAAATAAACCACCATGCGCGTTCCATCGGTGACCACGTAATAGACGTCGCGGGTTCCCGGTTGCATGAAACGCATGAACCAGACCCACAGCACGCCGGCTGCAGGCAATGCGACCATCACACCACCGATCACCATCAAAATCGTCCCGAACAGCCGCATCGAACCTCCTTGCCCCGGATGCAGAAAACAACTCCTGCAAACGGAAAACAAGAACCAAGCGCAGATTCGTGGCAATCGACAAAACATGCGGCGATTTCAGCGCGGCCCGAAGCGGCGCCGGGGTCCGCCTTCATCTTGCCGGATAAACTCCCGCCGGAGGCATCGCGGGATGGCGGGAGGGGCATCGCCGCAGGCGTGCGTCCGACCGGCATCAAGCCGTCAGGTCAAAGGAACAAGCCGGCGTTGTTGACCAGCAGGATGCGGATGATCTCGATCCCGATCAGCGCGACAAGGGGCGACAGATCGATGCCACCCATGCTGGGCAGGATATTGCGGATCGGGCGGTAGATGGGCTCGAGCAGCTTTTGCAACCCGTACCAGATCTGCGCGACGATGGGCTGTCGCAGGTTGAGAACCTCGAACTGGATCAGCCATGACAGGATGAAATGCGCAAAGATGAACAGACGTGCGACGTCGAGGATCAGCATGATGATCTGGAAAAGCGATTGCATGAGCGGTCCCCGGTTCTGTCAACAGCCCCGCAGGTAAGCCTTCATGCCGCCGCCCGCAAGTCTCGGCCTTGCCGCTGGGTCAGTGTTGACGCAAACGTCACCCTGCGCGACGGGAGTGGTGTTGAAGGAGACCTCTCATGTATCCGCTGATCCGACTGGCCAAGGAATTCCTCGTTCACCGCAAGGCAGGCGATCTGCCGCCCTTGGGCACACACATCAGCCATCACCGCTGCTGGCCACAGGATATCGACATCTATTTCGAGATGAACAACGGCCGCATCCTGACGATCCTCGATCTGGGTCGCACGATTCTTGCGCGGCGCGTCGGTCTTCTCGCCACGCTCAACCGCAGGGGCTGGGGTCTGACCATGGCGGGCGTCTCGGTGCGCTATCGCAAGCGCATCCGGCCTTTCGCGCGCTTTCGCACCGTCAGCCGCGCTGTCGGATGGGACGACCGCTTCGTCTATCTCGACCAGTCGATCTGGATCGGTGACGAATGCGCAGCTCAGGCGCTCTATCGATCGGCCGTGACCGACCGCAATGGCATCGTCACCCCTGACAAGGTTTTCGCCGACATGGGCCTGACAGGCGAACGTCCGACCCTGCCGCCATGGGTGCAGAACTGGATCGATGCCGAAGGCACCCGCGTCTGGCCGCCCGAGGTGCCACAGGAGCCGGCGCAGGACTGACGCAAGGCTTGCCAGAACCAGCGCACTCCGGTCTAAACCCATGACAAGAGAACGGGGACAGGCATGGCAAGCGTCGGCAAGAAACGCATCTGGGGCTGGATGTCCTTCGACTGGGCGAGCCAGCCCTATTATACGCTGGGGCTGACTTTCATCTTCGGGCCGTATTTCGCGGTGGTGGCCAGCAATCACTTTCTCAGCACCGGTCTCGACGACGCCGCCGCGCGGGCACAGGCCCAAAGCACATGGGCGCTGGGCCAGACCTTCGCGGGTCTCTTCATCGCCGTTACCGCCCCGTTTCTGGGGGCTTTCGCGGACACGACCGGGCGCAAACTTCCCTGGATCGCCTTCTTTTCCATCCTCTACGTGATCGGCGCGTGGTCCTTGTGGTTCATGACACCGGATACGTCGGCGCTGATCCTGTTTCTGGTGCTGTTCTATCTGGGTTTCATCGCAGCAGAATCAGCGCTCAACTTCGTCAACGCCTACCTGCCATCCTTGGGTGACGAGCAGACGGTGGGGCGCATTTCAGGATCGGGCGCGTCTTTTGGCTACTGGGGCGGTCTTATCTCGCTGTTCGTGGTGCTGATCTTTCTTGCCGAAAGCGGGGATTCGGACCGAACCATCGTCGGGATGACACCGATTTTCGGGCTCGATCCCGCACTGAGAGAAGGGACACGCGCGGTCGGTCCTTTCATGGCAATCTGGTATGTCATCTTTATCATCCCCTTCTTTCTCTATGTCAGGGACGACAATGCGACGCGGGGTCCGACACCGCGCTTGTCCCGGGTCTGGCGCGACCTTTTCGCCACGATCCGGTCGGTCGTCCGGCGCCGGAGCGTGGGCGCGTTCCTTCTGGGGTCGATGTTCTACCGCGACGGGCTGAACGCGCTCTATGCCTTTGGTGGGGTCTATGCGGCCCTGGTGCTCGATTGGGACGTGGCGCAGCTTGGCCCCTTCGGGATCATCAGCGTGGTGACGGCGGCGATCTTCACCTATGTGGGCGGGCGGTTCGATGCGCGGTTTGGTCCAAAGCCGGTGATCATCTTCTGTGTCCTGATGCTGATCCTCGTCTCGATCGTCATCGTCGGCATGAACCGGGACCAGTTGTTCACCATTCCGCTCGTCGCGGGCTCGATCGTTCCCGATGCCATATTCTTCGGGTGCGGCTGCGTGATCGGCGGGGCTGGCGGCGCGCTTTATGCAGCGTCGCGGTCGATGATGGTGCGCCACACGAATCCCGACCGGCCGACCGAAGCCTTCGGCCTTTTCGCCCTGTCCGGCAAGGCGACGGCTTTTCTTGCGCCAGTTTTAATCGGTGTATTCACAACACTGACAGGCAGCGTACAATTGGGCTTCCTGCCCGTGATTATTCTGTTTCTCTTGGGTCTTCTGTTGCTAGTGTGGGTCAACAAGGACGGAGACCGGGCATGAACATCCGCAGAATAATGGCTGCACTGACTCTGGGGCTGACCCTTGCGTCCTGCGTCGAGGATGACAGGTCGCCTTCCGCGGTCTCGACCCAGAACGTGAACGACAACCGTGTGGCCAAAGCGCTGTTCGGTGCCGTGCCCGCAGGGTCCGACCAAAACCCCGAAGCCATCGGCTTCTATTCCCGCGGCTGTCAGGCGGGCGCAGTCCAGCTTCCCGAAACCGGGCCGACGTGGCAAGCCATGCGCCTGTCGCGCAATCGCAACTGGGCGCAGCCCCAGACGGTCGCGTTCGTGAAGGACCTGTCGCGCTTTGCGTCGACGATGCCCGGCTGGGAAGGTCTTTACGTCGGCGATCTGAGCCAGCCGCGCGGCGGCCCGATGCTGACGGGTCATGCAAGCCACCAGTCGGGGCTGGATGCCGATATCTGGATGCTGCCGCCCGACCGGCTGAACCTGACAGTCAATGAGCGTGAAAACATCTCCTCGATCTCGACACGCCGCGCCAGCGGGGCGTTCACCAACAGCAGCTGGACCCCGCAGCACGAGGCTTTGTTGCGCCGGGCCGCATCGGACCCACGCGTCGCCCGGATTTTCGTCTTTCCCGGCGCGAAGGTCGAAATGTGCAACAACGCCACCGGCGACCGGTCCTGGCTGGGCAAGATCAGACCCTGGTACGGCCACCACTACCACTTCCACGTGCGGCTGAACTGCCTGCCCGGCGACCGGAACTGCGAACCGCAGGATCCGCCGCCCGCAGGAGACGGCTGCGCCGATGCCCAGCAGTGGGTGGACAACATTCTGAACCCGCCGCCGCCCGACCCCAACGCCACACCGGCCCCGCCCCGTGGCGAACTGACGATGGCCAACCTGCCGGGGCAATGCCTTGGCGTGCTGAACGCGCAATAGGGATGCTCAGACGGTTTGCCGCTGCGATGCTGATCGCGGCCAGTTCCTGTGCCAGCACGGAAGTGGACGAACGGGTCGCACTTGTCGGCGAATACAGCTGGACCGAACCTGACCCGGACTTCGGCGGCCTGTCGGCGATCGAGGTGGCGGACAACGGAACCGATTTCATTGCTCTCAGCGACAGAAGCCTTCTTTGGTCGGGCGGCGTGACCGAGGATCTGACCGTCTCACCGGATTTCGCCAGCATGCAGGGAAACGGGTCGCTCGAATCGCTGGCGATCATGCCCGACGGCACACTGCTGACCCTGCCCGAAAGGTCGGGACGCCCTGATCTGCCCTTTCCGGTCTACGCGCTGGACGACTCCGGCTGGTCCATCATCGCCGAGATTCCCAGAAACGGATCCTTCCTGCCCGTCGGTCTCGATCTTGGCCCCGACGGACGGTTCTACCTGCTGGAACGGGACTTTACCGGCTTGGGCTTTCGGACCCGCATCCGGCAGTTCGACGCGGGCTTCACGAATGAAACCACGCTGCTGAAAACCGCGAACGCGCGGCACGACAATCTTGAAGGCATCAGCGCCTGGCGGGACGATACCGGATCGATCCGGCTGACACTGGTCTCTGACGACAATTTCCTGTTCCTCCAGCGCACCGAGATCGTGGAATACCGCGTCCTGCGTTGACGGCAGGCGCGCACGGGGCTAAAGCCCGCCCGTCCGCCATTCCGGCGAACCAAGTGCCGCACCCTTGCCAAAACGGAACATATCAATGACCCGCATCCTACCCGGCGTGATCGCCATGGCCGCCATCGTGGTGGCCTCGAATATCCTTGTCCAGTTTCTGATCCTCGACGGTCTGCTGACCTGGGGGGCCTTTACCTATCCGCTGGCCTTTCTTGTCAC
>JAIVHI010000089.1 GCA_020201155.1 Loktanella sp.
TTCCAAACCTAAGTCGACGGAAAAGAACCATATTTGCCGTTCGCGCAAAGTCTTGGCGCTGTGCACAACTTTGCGGAAGAATCGTGTGTAAACGGTCGGGACGCTGCATGTGGTAGTCGTCAAGAAATCTTTCCTCAACATTTGGTAAAAGGTCGGTTGACCCGATCGCCATTCATACGTCAGTTTGTGCTGGCTGACCAAGGCCACACCAAATGTGGTAGGTCGGTGGGGTAGATCACATTGCTGCTGTCGTGCCGCCACTCCGACCCGGTCGGAGCACGCGAAGGACATCGCAGCGGATCGCACCCCAAAAGCGGGATCTGCGAAAGACAGGCCCAAGACTGGAAAGCCGCAACGTCGGCGCATGGAAACGAGGCACGTTCAGACATGAAGATTGATCGCAATTTCACCAAAGCCGGGCAGGACGCCTACGCAGAGCTGGCCTTTCGGTCCGCCACCTCGGAAATCCGCAACCCGGACGGCACGATCGTCTTTTCGCTCGAAAACTGTGAAATTCCGGAAGGCTGGTCGCAGGTCGCATCCGACGTGATCGCGCAGAAATACTTCCGCAAGGCCGGCGTGCCCTCTGCCACGAAGCCTGTGAAGGAAAAGGGTGTCCCGTCCTTCCTGTGGCGGTCCGTTCCCGCCAAGGACGCGACCTTCGGCGGCGAAACCTCGGCCAAGCAGGTCTTCGACCGACTGGCCGGTGCCTGGGCCTACTGGGGCTGGAAAGGTGGTTATTTCACCACCGAGGAAGACGCCCGCACCTATTTCGACGAAATGCGCTACATGCTTGCCACCCAGCGCGCAGCCCCCAACAGCCCGCAATGGTTCAACACCGGCCTGCACTGGGCCTACGGCATCGACGGCCCCGCGCAGGGCCACTATTACGTGGATTTCGAGACGGGCAAGCTGACCAAGTCCACCTCGTCCTACGAGCACCCGCAGCCGCATGCCTGCTTCATCCAGTCGGTCAGCGACGATCTGGTGAATGACGGCGGCATCATGGACCTGTGGGTCCGCGAGGCGCGGCTTTTCAAGTATGGTTCGGGCACCGGCACGAACTTTTCCAGCCTGCGGGGCGAGGGCGAGCCCCTGTCCGGGGGCGGCAAGTCGTCGGGCCTCATGGGCTTTCTCAAGATCGGCGATCGCGCGGCCGGCGCGATCAAATCGGGCGGAACGACCCGTCGGGCAGCGAAGATGGTGATCGTCGACGCCGATCACCCCGATATCGAGGACTTCATCAACTGGAAGGTTCTCGAAGAGCAAAAGGTCGCGTCGATCGTCGCCGGCTCGAAGATGCACGAGCAAAAGCTCAACGGTATTTTCGCGGCGATCAAGGCCTGGGACGGGGCCGAGACCAGCGCCTACGATCCCACGAAGAACGACGGTCTGAAGGCGGCAATCCGAGAGGCCAAGAAGGTCGCCATTCCCGAGACCTACATCAAGCGCGTGCTGGACTACGCCAAGCAGGGCCACACCAGCATCGAATTTCCGACCTACGACACCGATTGGGATTCAGAGGCCTACAGCTCGGTGTCGGGTCAGAACTCGAACAACTCGATCCGCGTCACCGACGCCTTCCTCAAGGCCGTCGAGAACGACGAGGACTGGAAGCTGATCAACCGCAAGAACGGCGACGTGGCCAAGATCATCCGCGCCCGCGATCTGTGGGAGCAGGTGGGCCACGCCGCATGGGCCTGCGCCGATCCGGGCATCCAGTATCACGACACGGTCAACGCATGGCACACCTGCCCGGAAGATGGCGCGATCCGCGGGTCGAACCCCTGCTCGGAATACATGTTCCTCGACGATACGGCCTGCAATCTGGCGTCGATGAACCTGCTGACCTTCTATCAGGACGGCCAGTTTCAGGCCGAGGACTACATCCACGCCACCCGGCTGTGGACCGTCACGCTGGAAATCAGCGTGCTGATGGCGCAGTTCCCGTCCAAGGAGATCGCGCAGCGGTCCTATGACTTCCGCACGCTGGGTCTGGGCTATGCCAACATCGGCGGTCTGCTGATGAACATGGGGCTGGGTTATGACAGCGACGAAGGCCGCGCGATGGGCGCAGCCCTGACGGCGATCCTGACGGGCGTCTCCTACGCCACCTCGGCTGAGATGGCGGGCGAGCTGGGTGCGTTTCCGGGCTACAAGAAGAACGCCGACCACATGCTGCGGGTGATCCGCAATCACCGCACCGCAGCCTTTGGCAAGGCGGACGGATACGAGGACCTTGCCGTCAAGCCGGTCCCGCTGGATCACGCCAACTGCCCCGACCAGCGCCTGATCGCTTTGGCGCAGGATGCATGGGACGAGGCGCTGAAGCTGGGCAAAACGCACGGCTATCGCAATGCGCAGGTGTCCGTCATCGCGCCGACCGGCACGATCGGTCTGGTCATGGATTGCGACACCACGGGGATCGAGCCCGACTTTGCGCTGGTCAAGTTCAAGAAGCTGGCCGGTGGCGGTTACTTCAAGATCATCAACCAGTCGGTGCCCGCCGCACTTGAAAAGCTGGGCTACGGTTCCGCGCAGATCGAAGAGATCATCGCCTACGCCGTGGGTCACGGATCGCTGGGGCAGGCGCCCGGCATCAACCACACGTCGCTGATCGGTCATGGTTTCGGTCAGGCCGAACTCGACAAGGTCGAGGGCGCGCTGAAATCGGCGTTCGATATCCGCTTTGTCTTCAACCAGTGGACGCTGGGCGAAGCGTTCTGCACCAAGACGCTGGGTATTCCCGCAGCCAAGCTGAACGATCCGACCTTCGACCTGCTGCGTCACCTCGGCTTTTCCAAGGCTGAAATCGATGCCGCCAACGACCACGTCTGCGGGACGATGACGCTGGAAGGCGCACCCTTCCTGCAGGACGAGCATCTGAATGTCTTCGACTGCGCCAACCCCTGCGGCAAGCGCGGCAAGCGGTATCTGTCAGTGGACAGCCACATCTACATGATGGCCGCCGCACAGTCGTTCATCTCGGGTGCGATCAGCAAGACGATCAACATGCCCAACGACGCGACGATCGAGGACTGCCAGAAGGCCTATGAGCTGTCGTGGTCGCTGGGGATCAAGGCCAATGCGCTTTACCGGGACGGCTCCAAGCTGTCGCAGCCCTTGGCCTCTGCCTTGGTCGAGGACGATGACGAAGCGATGGAAGTCCTTGAAAGCGGCTCGCTGCACGAAAAGGCTGCCGTGCTGGCCGAGAAGATCGTCGAGAAGGTGATCATCAAAGAGGTCATGCGCGAGCATGAACGCTCCAAGATGCCCGAGCGTCGCAAAGGCTACACCCAGAAGGCCATCGTGGGGGGGCACAAGGTCTACCTGCGCACCGGCGAATACCAAGACGGCAAGCTGGGCGAGATCTTCATCGACATGCACAAGGAAGGCGCCGGCTTCCGGGCGATGATGAACAACTTCGCCATCGCGGTGTCCGTGGGCCTGCAATATGGCGTGCCGCTGGAAGAGTTCGTGGATGCCTTCACCTTCACCAAGTTCGAACCCGCCGGCATGGTGCAGGGCAACGACAGCATCAAGAATGCCACGTCGATCCTTGACTATATCTTCCGGGAACTGGCAGTCAGCTACCTCGACCGCACGGATCTGGCGCATGTCAAACCCGAAGGCGCGTCCTTCGACGACATCGGGCGCGGCGTGAACGAAGGCAAGTCGAACGTGGTGCCCGCGTCCGAGACCGCGGCGTCGCGCAGCCTCGAAGTGCTCAAGCAGATTTCGTCGACCGGATATCTGCGCAAGCGGATGCCGCAGGAACTGGTTGTGCTGAACGGCGGCATGAGCGGGGCCACGAGCCTCGCACAGGACACGCAGGCTGCGCTGCAGACGATGGTGCCGGAGGTGGCGACACAGGTTGTGACCGAAACCTCCACCGTGTCCATCACCGCGCGCGACAAGGCCAAGATGCAGGGCTACGAAGGCGACCCCTGCGGTGAATGCGGCAACTATACGCTTGTCCGCAACGGTACCTGCATGAAGTGCAACACCTGCGGCGGGACAAGCGGGTGTAGCTGACCGTCGGAGTGAAGGGAGTCATACGATGATCAGGATAAAGAATAACACAATGATTGGTGGCACCAGCTTCATTAAGGTGAGAGGTGACCAAATGCCGAACATTTCAGTTGAAGGTAATTACACCGAGATTACCGGAACATTTGCGGACGTAAAGATCTTGAGTGAGGAATTTCCCATACTTCGGGAGGCTCCTGTAGGCTCCGTTTCAGAGGCGGCAAGAGAGCTATCGTTAAAACCGGAAGATGACAGGATGTCTGAACTAACTGAGACACGTCTTGGGCGTTGGCTAAAAGAGCAGAAATTTGTGGACTGGGCCAGACTTGTCGAAAGTTTGTGTTCCTGAGACCCGGGGCGGATGCGTTCGCCCCCGGCGCGGATCGGACCGCAGGCAAAAAACTTCGAGCGGTATAACACCGAGTCCGATCAGTGAAACTTATGGGGTCCCTTCGGGGGCCCCTTTTTTCGTCATGGGATGTCGAACTCGGGCGGGGCCAGTGTGAAGCCGTCGAAACTGAAGCCCGGCGATACGGTGCAGCTGACCAGCGTCCAGTCCCCTGCGGTGCGGGCGGCCTGCCAGTGGTCTTTCGGCGCGATACCCTGCGGGACCTGATCGCGCATCAGGTCCGCGCCGAGACAGATCTCTTTCTTCGGTCCCTGGTCGGTTTCGCTTATCGACAGGATCAGGGGGGCGCCTGCGTGCCAGAACCAGATTTCCGTCGCATCGACCCGGTGCCAGTGGCTGCCGCCACCGGCTTTCAGCAGAAAATAG
>JAIVHI010000090.1 GCA_020201155.1 Loktanella sp.
GCAGCTGACGCTTTGCCAGAAGACGCAGATGACGGGGGCTGTCGTGGTCAGCACGCCGCAGGACGTGGCACTTCTGGATGCGCGCAAGGCGCTGGACATGTTCAACAGCCTCAAGACGCCCGTTTTGGGTCTGATCGAAAACATGAGCACCTATATCTGCCCCAAATGCGGGCACGAGGCGCATCTTTTCGGGCATGGCGGTGTCGCCGCCGAGGCCAAGCGCATCGATGTGCCGTTTCTGGGCTCTTTGCCGATTGACCTGGATACCAGGCTTGCAGGGGATGCGGGCACGCCCATCGCGGCGGGCGAGGGTCCGATGGCGGATGCCTACGCGGACCTGGCGCAGCGCTTTATCGACGGCGGCATGGCCTGAGGCCGCATCTGCGATCGACCTGCTGAAAGGGCGCTCTGACCGGAGCGCCCTTTTTCGTGTCTTGGGAATTCATGGAATCCTGATGCCCATCACGGAGCGTTCGGGGAATCGGGCTGTCTGCGACTCGGCCAAATGCAGCCGATTCTGCCGATCTCTGTGGATAAGGCTGTGAATTATTCCTAAACTGCCTCGAAACATCCAAACACGGGTTTTGAATCCGAAGGCTGGCGGAGCTTTTTTCCAAGTTTTTTTGACCCGCAATTTTTCTACCAGATGTTGTGTTTTATTGTTTTAAGATATCGATATTTGCCAAAATTGCGTGACTTTTCTGCCACCTCACGCCACCGTGAGATGCCGCATTTACCCATGAAGTTCCATGCAATCCCAAAAAACAGTTGCCCGAAGCTGATCGGTGGTGCACAAAGTTCTCACGGTAACGACGAGCAACAAACAAGGGGCGCAAAGAACCCCACCGGCAAAAACCAGTCAGGTTTCATACAGGCCTCTGACTTACCGCAACGAAGAGATCCGGTGTGTGAGCGAGCAGACATCCCCCCAGGTGGCACGCACAACTGGACCAGCCCGAAAGGGCAGAAGGCGGCGGATCGAGCAGTGGCAGCAGCTCGGTTCGCCGTTTTCACATTCAAGGCAGATTTTGGGGGACGGGACAGAATAGGGGCCAGCATTGGTCTTAGGGTTCACAGGCGAACACATCCAGAAAGTGGATGCCAAGGGGCGGATGTCTATTCCCGCGGCCTTTCGTCGTGTGCTTGAAGCAGAAGATCCCGACTACCCATCCACCAACGCTCCGCGCATGATGCTGGTCTATGGCGACCACCTTCAGAACCGTCTTGAAGGTTATTCCATGCATGAATTCGGCACGATCATGGCCGAGATCAAGGCCATGAAACGGACCCCCAAACGCACCAAGCTGATGGAGAACTTCATCGGCATGTCCGTCACCCTTGACGTGGATAAGGACGGGCGCACCGTCATGCCGCTGGCGCAGCGCCAGAAGTTGGGCATCGATTCAGGCGACCTTTACTTCAAGGGCCTTGGCGAGCGGTTCGAGATCTGGCGCAAGGATGTCCATCAGGAAACCAAGGCGCAGGCCAACAAAGCCTGGCTGGAAGAGCAGGGCGACGACTTCGATCTTCTCAGCCTGCTGGACGAAGAGGAATAGGGGCCTCTGATGTCAGCTGCCGCAGACGACAAACCCCATGTTCCGGTTCTGATCGACGCGATTCTCGATGCGGTTGCCCCTGTGCAGGGTGTCTGGCTTGACGGCACCTTTGGCGCGGGCGGCTATACCCGCGCATTGCTCGACGCGGGGGCCGACAAGGTCATCGCCGTCGATCGTGACCCGCTGGCCTTCGAGATGGCGGCAGACTGGGCGCGTGACTACGGTGACCGGATCGAGATGGTCGAAGGCACATTTTCGGACCTCGACGACTACGGAACCGATCTCGATGGTGTGGTGCTGGACCTTGGCGTCAGTTCCATGCAGCTCGATCTGGCGGAACGCGGGTTTTCCTTCATGCGCAACGGGCCTCTCGACATGCGGATGAGCCAGAAGGGCCGCAGTGCCGCCGATATCGTCAACGAAGCGGATGAAGGCGAACTGGCTGATATCATTTACCTTTATGGCGAAGAACGTGCATCGCGGCGGATCGCGCGGGCCATTGTCGCGGCGCGCCCGCTGACGCAGACACTGGAATTGGCGAAGGTGGTCGAAAACTGCCTGCCGCGCCCGAAACCGAACCAGTCGCATCCGGCGACGCGCACCTTTCAGGCGCTGCGCATCGCCGTGAACAACGAATACGGCGAACTGGCCGAGGGTCTGGCTGCTTCGGAACGGGCCCTGAAGGCCGGTGGCCAGCTGGCCGTCGTGACCTTCCACTCGGTCGAGGACCGGATGGTCAAACGCTTTCTGCAACACCGGTCGGGCGGGATCGCGAATGCAAACCGCTTCGCGCCCGAAATCGAGGACGTCGAAGCCGGCTTTCGCGTGGACAAGCGCAAGGCGATCGTGGCGGACGAGGACGAAGTCAGAACCAATCCGCGCAGCCGGTCGGCCAAGCTGCGCGTGGCGGTGCGGACGCAAGGCGCGGCCAAGCCCGTCGATCCGCGCGATCTGGGGATGCCGATGAAAAAGGACAGGCGCTGATGCGGTCGTTGATGGTGATTCTGGCGGCGTTGGGTGTGATGGGGCTGGGCTTTTGGGCCTATCAGGAAAACTACAAGACGCAGGCCAGCATGCGTGAGGTGCGCAGCCTGAACCGGTCGATCGGTGCGGCGCATGAAACCCTTGTGTTCCTGCGTGCGGAATGGGCCTATCTGAACCGCCCCGACCGGCTTGCGGACCTTGCCGCCTTGAACTTCGAACGTCTGGAGTTGTTGCCGCTGCGGCCCGAATCCTTCGGACGCGTGGACCAGATCATCTATCCGATCCCCGAGATCCTGCCGATCACGAACCCCATCGACGTCACTTCGGTCGAGATTACCGACGAGGATCCGCTATGATCCGCACCCCGCTCCGCCCGCTTGCCCGCGTTCTCAAGGCCCGCGCGCAAGGCGAAGACCCGGCCAGCATCGAGGCCGAGAACCTTGCCAAGCGGCACGAGGAGATCAGGGATCGGTCGCGCGCCCGCGCCGAAGGCCGGTTGCTGGTGCTGGGGCTTGCATTTTTCTGCCTTTACGCTGTCGTGGGGATCCGCATGGGCGCCTTGGCATCCTCGGTGCCCGAAGAACCGATGGCCGTCGCCCAGGGAAATGCCATTATCGGGCAGCGATCTGATATCATTGACAGAAATGGTCGTATTCTTGCGACGAACCTCGAGACGCATTCGCTTTACGCGCATCCTCAGGACATGATCGACCCGATCGGGGCCGCGAACAAACTTGCAGAAATCTTTCCAGAGCTTGATGCAGAAGATCTGGCGCGCCGTTTCGCCAGCGACCGCAAGTTCATCTGGGTCCGCAAACAGATCAGCCCCGAACAGATGCAGGCCGTCCACGATATCGGCTCACCGGGGTTGCTTTTCGGTCCGCGTGAGATGCGGCTTTATCCGAACGGCTCCGTGGCTGCGCATATCATGGGCGGGGCCAGCTTCGGACGTGAAGGCGTCCACAGCGCCGAGGTGATCGGCGTCGCCGGGGTCGAACGTCAATTCGATGACTACCTTCGTGACCCCGCGAACGAAGGCGCGCCGCTTGAACTGTCCATCGACCTGACAGTGCAGTCCGCCACGGAAGAGGTGCTGGCCGGTGGCATGGCGCTGATGAACGCCAAGGGCGCAACCGCCGTTCTGATGGACATCCACACCGGCGAAGTGATCTCGATGGCGTCGCTTCCCGACTTCGACCCGAACGACAGGCCGCAGGTCTTGACGACCGGTGATCAGTCGGACAGCCCGCTGTTCAATCGCGCGGTGCAGGGGGTCTATGAACTGGGTTCGACCTTCAAGATCTTCACGGTGGCGCAGGCGATGCAGCTTGGGCTGATCAATGCCGAGACGATGATCGACACCAAGGGGCCGCTGACGTGGGGCCGGTTCCGTATCCGCGACTTTCGCAACTACGGTGACGAATTGACCGCCACCGACGTGATCGTGAAATCCTCGAACGTCGGCACCGCCCGGATCGCCTTGCAAATCGGGGGCGAACGCCAGCGCAGCTTCCTTGATGAACTTGGCTTTCTGGAGCCGACGCCCATCGAAATGATCGAAGCACCGACCGGCGCGCCGCTTCTGCCGCGCCAGTGGTCCGAAATCTCGACGATGACGGTTTCCTACGGGCACGGATTGTCGTCTTCGCCACTGCATCTGGCGGCGGGCTATGCCAGCCTGCTCAACGGCGGCACCAAGGTCGAGCCGACGCTTCTGCGCCGCGACACCCCGCAGCTTGGCCCGCGCATCGTGAGCGCCGACATCAGCGCAAGTGCCGTCGACATGCTGCGGCAGGTGGTCGTGCGTGGCACGGCGTCTTTCGGCGAGGTCGATGGCTATGCTGTCGCGGGCAAGACCGGCACCGCCGACAAGCCCCGCGAAAACGGCGGCGGCTATTATGATGACAAGGTCATCTCGACATTTGCCACTGTGTTCCCGGCCACCGAACCGCAATACGTTCTGATCGTCACACTGGATGAACCGCAGATCACGTCGCTCGACGAGGCGCGCCGCACCGCCGGTTGGACGGCTGTGCCCGTCGCCGCGGAAATGATCCGTCGCGTCGCACCGCTTCTGGGGCTCAGACCGCAGATTGAAAGTGACGCGCCGGTTGGTGTAACGCTGACCTCGAACTGACGGGGGTCCGGCGATGGCCGACAAAAGCGTATCACTAGCAACCCTTGGCCTGACGGCGCAGGGCGTCCGCGAGGTCCAGATCACGGGTGTTTCCGTTGACAGCCGTGCGGTCATGCCCGG
>JAIVHI010000091.1 GCA_020201155.1 Loktanella sp.
GTCAGGATCAGGTTTTCGGCGGCCGACATGTCGGCGTAGCGCTCGGTCGAAAGATCGCCTGCGGGGACGTCTTCGTCGTCCTCGTTTTCGGCCTCGTCCGTCAAGCCGGCCATGGCACGGCGCATCTTGAGGTAGGCGGCGCGTTCGGCGGGGTCGGCCTCGAAGTGGCGGATGATCGACATGGAGACGACCCGATCCGACCCTGTCAGACGGATGCCGCGCACGCCCACGGAATTGCGCGAGTTGAAGACCCGGACATCCGTTGCCGGAAAGCGGATTGCGCGACCCGAGTCGGTGACCAGCATCACGTCGTCGTCGTTCGAGGCGATGCGCGCGTTTATCAGTTTGAAATCAGCGGTTTCGCCTTCGAACTTCATGGCGATCTTGCCGTTGCGCATGACGTTTGTGAAATCCGACAGCTTGTTGCGGCGCACGGTGCCCGCGTCGGTGGCAAAGACCACCTGCAGATCGTCCCATTCGGATTCGTCACGGTCCACGGGCATGATCGCCGCGATGGAGACGCCGGTCGGGATCGGCAGGATGTTGACGATCGCCTTGCCCTTGGCCGTGCGGCTGCCCAGTGGCAGACGCCAGGTCTTGAGCTTGTAGACCATGCCGTCGGTCGTGAAGAACAAAAGCGGAGTGTGGGTATTGGCGACGAAGAGGGTCGTGACGACATCCTCTTCCTTGGTCGCCATCGAGGACAGACCCTTGCCGCCGCGCCGCTGTGCGCGGAAGTCGGCCAATGCCGTGCGCTTGATGTAGCCGCCTGACGTGACGGTCACGACCATCTCTTCGCGCTCGATCAGGTCCTCGTCTTCCATGTCGCCGGACCAGTCCACGATCTCGGTGCGGCGGGGGACGGCGAAGAGGTCTTTGACCTCTTGCAGCTCGTTGCGGATGATCGTCATGATCCGGTCGCGCGAGCCGAGGATTTCGAGGTATTCGCGGATCTTCTTGGCCAGTTCCTGAAGCTCGTCTGTGACTTCCTTGACGCCGATCTGGGTCAGGCGCTGCAGGCGCAGTTCGAGGATCGCGCGAGCCTGCGTTTCGGACAGGTTGTAGGTGCCGTCCTCGTTGGCCGTATGGGTCGGATCGTCGATCAGCTGGATGTATTCGAGAATGTCGTGGGCCGGCCATTTGCGCGTCATCAGCTTCTCGCGCGCCTCTGAGGCGTCGGCGGACTGGCGGATCGTGTTCACGACCTCGTCGATATTGGTCACCGCGACGGCCAGACCGCACAGGATGTGCGACCGGTCGCGGGCCTTGTTCAGCTCGAACGCGGTACGGCGGGCGACCACGTCTTCGCGGAAATCGATGAAGTAGGTCAGGAACTTGCGCAGGGTCAGCTGTTCGGGACGACCGCCGTTCAGCGCCAGCATGTTGCAGCCAAAGGAGGTCTGCATCGGGGTGAAGCGGAACAGCTGGTTCAGCACGACCTCGGCCGTGGCGTCCTTTTTCAGCTCGACCACGACCCGCACGCCGTTGCGGTCGGATTCGTCCTGAACGTGGGCGATGCCCTCGATCCGCTTGTCGCGGGCGGCTTCCGCGATCCGGTCGATCATCGTCGCCTTGTTCACCTGATAGGGGATCTCGTGGACGATGATGGCATAGCGGTCCTTGCGGATTTCCTCGACGCTGGTCTTGGAGCGGATGATGACGCTGCCGCGGCCTTCGAGATAGGCCTTGCGGGCGCCGGAGCGGCCCAGCATCAGGCCGCCGGTCGGAAAATCCGGACCGGGCACATATTCGATCAGCTGTTCGGAGCTGAGGTCGGAATCGTCGATCAGCGCAAGACAGGCGTCGATCACCTCGCCCAGATTGTGCGGCGGGATGTTGGTGGCCATGCCGACGGCGATGCCGCCCGCGCCGTTGACCAGCATGTTCGGGAACCGGGCGGGCAGAACCGAAGGCTCGCGGTCCTTGCCGTCGTAGTTGTCCTGAAAATCGACCGTGTCCTTGTCGATATCGGCAAGGATATAAGCTGCGGGCTTGTCCATCCGCACTTCGGTGTAGCGCATGGCGGCGGGGCTGTCGCCGTCCATCGAGCCGAAGTTGCCCTGACCGTCGAGCAGCGGCAGCGACATCGAGAAATCCTGCGCCATCCGGGCAAGCGCCTCGTAGATCGCGCTGTCGCCGTGGGGGTGGTATTTGCCCATCACGTCGCCCACAGGCCGGGCGGACTTGCGATAGGGCTTGTCGTGCGTATTGCCCACTTCGTTCATCGCATAGAGAATGCGGCGGTGGACCGGCTTGAGCCCGTCGCGCAGGTCCGGGATTGCGCGGCTGACGATGACCGACATGGCGTAATCGAGATACGAGGTCCGCATCTCGTCCACGATCGAGATCGTGGGCCCGGTGGGGCGCGGACGCTCGGGCGCGTTTTCGTCTTCGTTATCAGGGAGTTCCGGATCGTCGCTCACGTGGGCCGCCTGTCACTTGCTGCGCTGCTAGATTTTGTTGTGCAATATGTAGCAGACACGAGGGATGGGGTGCAATGGCCCAGACCGACCACGCCTGTCAGCCGCGCAGTGGGATTGCTAACAACTTGTTTTTGTTGACAGAAAATTGGGAAATGGCTGTTATTGAGGGGCAGACCAAAGGAACGGGCAATGACCGAGACTGAATTGATGCTGAAAGGCTACGGGCTGACCACGGCCGAGATGTTCTATCACATGCCGGACCATCCGCATGTTTTGAATACCTTTATCTGGCAGGACTACGATCTGGCACCGGACCACGACAGGCTGCTGTCCTTCGTCAGCTACTGGAAGGACGAGATCGAGGGGCCGCTGCATTCCGTGCGGTTCGTCCACCGCAAGCTGATCGCGCCGGGGGAGTGGCGCAACGTCACCGGCGAGTTCACCGTGCATTAGAAGTGCGACTGGGGGGGGCGCTGCCCCCCGTCCTGCGGACTCCCCCCGGGATATTTGGCGCAAGATGATGAGGGCCGGCTTCAGTCGGGTTTGGCGCGGTTCAGCATACCGAAGAGATCGCGGGGATCGTCGGGGTCGGCGATCATGTCGAGATCGACGGAGTAAGGCGTATCCCTGACGCGGTCGTGGACGTAGCGCAGGGCCGAGAAATCCTCGATCGCGAAGCCGACACCGTCGAAAAGGGTGAGGTCGGTTGCACTCTTGCGGCCCGCCTTGGCGCCGGTGATGACCTGCCAGAGCTCCGTGACCGGGTGGTCGGGGTCCATCTGCTGGATTTCGCCCTCGATGCGGGTCTGGGGCGGGTATTCCACGAATATCTCCGAGCGGGCGACGATGTCGCGGTGCAGCTCCGTCTTGCCGGGGCAGTCGCCCCCGATGGCATTGATGTGCACGCCTGCGCCGACGAGGTTGTCGGTGAGGATCTGCTGGTTGGCCTTATCCGCGGTGGCGGTGGTGATGATCTGCGCGCCTTCCACGGCCTCTTCGACCGATGAACAGCGCACGAGGGTCAGGCCACGGCCTTCAAGGTTGCGGATGGCCTTGTCGGTGGCGGCGGGATCCACATCGTAGAGCCGCACGGTGTCGATGCCGCAGACGGCCTTGATCGCGAGCGACTGGAACTCGGACTGCGCACCGTTTCCGATCATCGCCATCGTTGTGGCGCCCCTGGGGGCGAGGTGCCGGGTGGCGACCGCCGACATGGCGGCCGTGCGCAGGGCGGTGAGGACCGTCATTTCCGACAGAAGCTTGGGGTAGCCGGACTGCACGTCGGCCAGAAGGCCGAAGGCGGTGACCGTTTGCAGCCCCTGCCGCGTGTTCGACGGATGGCCGTTGACGTATTTGAAGCCGTACATCGTGCCGTCCGAGGTGGGCATCAGTTCGATCACGCCCACGTCGGAGTGCGAGCCCACGCGCGGCGTCTTGTCGAACAGCTCCCACCGGCGGAAATCATCCTCGATGGCCTGGGCAAGACCCGTCAGCATGGTCTCCAGTCCGATGTGATGGACCAGCTTCATCATGTTTTCGACGCTGACGAAGGGCACCATGGCAAGGCGCGAGGGGGCGATGATGTGGTTTTCCATGTTCATGTGTAACTCCGTGTGGGTCTGTCGAAGACGCGGCGGCCCAAGAGCGAAGCCGTGAGGTCCACCATCAGGTTGGCGGTTTTGCCGCGGTCGTCGAGGAAAGGGTTGAGTTCGACGAGGTCGAGCGAATGGACGACGCCTGCGTCCGACAGCATCTCCATCACGAGATGCGCCTCGCGGACGGTGGCACCGCCCGGAACTGTGGTGCCGACGGCCGGTGCGACAGAGGGGTCGAGAAAATCGACATCGAGGCTCACGTGCAGGATTCCGTCCGCTTGCGTGACGCGCTCCAGAAAGGCCGCGAGGGGCGCGCGGATTCCGGTTTCGTCGACCATCCGCATGTCGACCACATCGACACCGAGGTCCTGCAGCACGTCGTGTTCGGGGCCGTCGACCGACCGCAGGCCGATCATGCAGATGTTCCGGGGGTCGACCTTGGCGGCCAGATGCGGGTAACCGGTGAAGCCTTCGCGGCCCGTGACATAGCCGATGGGCGTTCCATGCAGGTTGCCTGAATCCGTCGTGTCGGGGGTGTGGATGTCCGGGTGCGCGTCGAGCCAGAGCGTGAAGAAGGGCTTGCCGATGTCCTGCGCGTGCGCCGCCATGCCCGCGACGGTGCCGGCGGCCAGCGCGTGATCTCCGCCGAGGAAGATCGGCATCGAATCCTTTGCCTCGGTGCGGGCGGCTTCGGTCAGGGTGCGGGTCCAGCCGATATTCTCGGCCAGCGCATGCACGGCGGGGTTGGCGTGCCGGATATCGTCGACCGGGGCAAGACAGCCGCGGCGACGCTTGCCGCAATCCACGGGGGCGCCGATGAGTGTGATGTTTTTCTGTGTCATGACGTCACTATTGCCCGTTCCGGTGGTTGTCAGAAGCCATCGAATTGCTCAAAAAGGGCAGGTACTACCTAAATTGGACAGCAGTTTTGGACGAATTGGACAATCGACTGATCGCGGCACTGAGGCGGGATGCCCGCGCGTCGCTGTCACAACTGGCGCTGGACCTTGCCGTCACGCGGGCGACGGTGCGGGCGCGGATGCAGCGGCTGGAGGCATCGGGCGCGATTGCGGGCTATACGGTGCTGACACGTGAAGACGTGGCGGATCACGCGGTGCGTGGCTTGATGATGCTGGCAATCGCGGGGCATGGGTCGGAACGGGTGGAACGCTATCTGCGCGGATTGCCCGAGGTGCAGGCGGTCCATTCCACCAATGGCACATGGGACCTGATCGCCGAAATCGGGGTCGGGTCGCTTGAGGATTTCGACCGCGTGTTGACACGTATCCGCAAGCTGGACAGCGTTACACGGTCGGAGACTTCACTCCTGCTTTCGACGCGGCGATAAGCCAGACTGCGCAAAGGGCGAAGGAAAAGACGGCATTCCACGACGCCATCGACAGGGTCAGGAAGGACCAGCTGACCTGATCGCACATCACCAGCATCGGCGCGTCGGTCGACAGCAGGTCGGCCCCCGACAGACCGCCGAGGCCCGCACCGCCCGTTGGGGCCAGCGTTGCCAGAGGCACATCGAACAGGGCGGGTAGCCGATCGCCTGGAAAACGAAGGCCCCGGCCAGAAGGGCGGCGGAGCCTGCGGCTGCGAAAAGCATGAGTTGGCGTGCGGTCATACGAATTTCAGTAAGGCAAAACCGCCGACGAGCAACACGCAAAACAGCGTGAACATCAGGCCAAGGCGGCGTTCGATAAAGTCGCGCACCGGGGTTCCGAATTTCCACAGCAGGGTGGCGATCAGAAAAAACCGCAGGGCGCGGGCGATGATGGCGGAGAAGATGAAGACGGGCAGCGACAAGGCCGTGACGCCCGACATGATCGTGATGACCTTGAAGGGAAAGGGTGTGACCCCTGCGATCAGCACGGCCCATGCGCCGTGGGCGTTGAACCTCTCCGAGAAGGCGGCGACGGCGTCGGCCTTGCCGTAGAAGTCGAAGATCGGCTGCCCGAGCAGCTCGAAGAACGCGTATCCGATGAAGTAGCCGAACAAACCGCCAAGCACCGAAGCGGTGGTGGCGACCAATGCAATCCGGAAGGCGCGGTGTGGCGTGGCGATGATCATCGGGATCATCAGCACGTCGGGGGGGATCGGAAAGAACGAGCTTTCGATGAAGGCGACGATAGCCAAAGCCCAAAGCGCGTGCGGGGTCTGTGCAAGACCCATGGTCCAGTCGTAAAGTCGTCGGATCATGCGATCGCCCTGCCTCGAAGATGGTGTGCTTAGGCCATGCAGGGGCGCAAGCGTCAAGATGCGTTGGGGCAGCGCGCTATAGGCCGTTGACCCCGGACGCGGAGGCGGGTAGAGCGCTCTCGCGTGCCGGTGTGGCGGAATGGTAGACGCAGGGGATTCAAAATCCCCCGATGGCAACATCGTGTCGGTTCGAATCCGACCACCGGTACCAGCCCTCAAAATATAATGCCCAAGGCCTGCAGGGGCCCCGCGAATCGCGTTTGCCCTGGCATTCTGGGCCGACTGGTTCACGATCGTGAACAGTGTCGCGTGTAAGCTGTTTCTTAATGCAGTTTGTGTTCAATAACGCCAAGATTGAGGCAGAACTCGGCCAGAAATCATCGCAATCCTGAGGTTCGGAAGGATGACCCAATTTTGGAAACAATCGAGGGGCCGATTTGACCGAAAACACAAGAATTCCAGCGGTTACCGAGGGCAGAGGCGGCTTTTTGGGTGATTATTGAACACGTATCGGAAACAATAATGTAACCTTAGGTTGTGCAGCCGCGGATTTTTCGGCCTGATTGATGAGCCGCTGGCCAAGGATGATGAAAATTTCCTGCAATAACTCTTTGTTTTGGATGCGTCCTTGGGTAGGACTTAGGAGCCCGACTGGGGGGCATTCCGGCTGATTGGGGCGGCCGGTCCTGCGTATCAAGCAGGAAGAATGGATGTCTGCGCGATGGTTTTCCCGTCTGCACAGCTGAATGAGCGGGCCGATTCCAGGCTCTGATCTTTCGACCGTGATTCTCTCGGTCGTGTACATAGTTTGTGATCGGCTGCTGCGCCGCGCATTAGGAGTGAACCGTTATGACAAGAACTAGCACCGTAAACCTTATTTATCTCGGCAATTTCTCTGACGTCGATCCGGACGAGCACAACTTCCGATCCGAAGACGCAGACGACCTGACAACTATTGGTAAGATTGGTTACGAGGACTTGTCGCTTGTTGAAGCAACGCTCTCCGATGCTTGGCGTGATGGTTTGATCAAGGATAACGATGATGGGACGCACGATTCCATGTCCTACAATCGCGATGGAAATGAGTTCAATCAGGCGACCGACTCTACGCTAACGGGGATGCTTGAAATCACGCTGACGGACGGCACCACGAAGAAAGTCGAGGCTGTCTTGATCCAGACCGAAAACGGCGATCTCTTTGCTAATGACTTGCTCAACTGTGGCACCCTCGACGACCTCGATATCTCGTCGATCGAAATCACGGAAATCACGGGAAGCGACTATTCGGGATGGTATTCTTGGCAATCCGTCGAACACACGACGTTCGGACC
>JAIVHI010000092.1 GCA_020201155.1 Loktanella sp.
TCAGAGTGAGCCCAAGTCAGACACAGCGCCATCCGGCCAGCGCGATCAAGGAGACAGCATGTTCGAATTTCTCAAGCGCCAGACCCCGGCGGGATCGAATCCCGAGGTCAAGGCCTCGGCTTCGGGGCGCGTGGTGGCCTTTGCGACGCAGGGCCGCGTGGCGTGGAGCCCGCGGGACACCGCATCCCTGACGCGCAGCGGCTTTACGGCGAATCCGGTCGGCTACCGCGCGGTCAAGCTGATCGCCGAAGCGGCGGCAGCGCTGCCCCTGACCATGCAGGACCGCCTGCGCCGCTACGAAATTCACCCGGTTGCGGATCTGCTGGCGCGGCCCAATGCGGGGCAGGGACGTGCGGAACTTCTCGAAGCGCTTTACGCGCAACTTCTGTTGTCGGGGGACGCCTATGTCGAGGCGGTGGGCGAAGGCGATCTGCCGGTGGAACTGCACGTGCTGCGGTCCGATCGGATGCGGGTCGTGCCCGGGCCGGACGGCTGGCCTGCGGGGTGGGAATACGCTGTGGGCGCGAAAAAGCACCGCTACAGCGTCGGTGACGGCCCCAGCCCGATCTGCCACCTCAAGACATTCCATCCGCAGGACGATCACTATGGGCTGTCGCCCATGCAGGCGGCGGCAACAGCGCTCGATGTGCACAACGCGGCGTCACGCTGGTCCAAGGCGCTGCTGGACAATGCCGCACGACCATCAGGGGCCATCGTTTATCGCGGGACCGACGGTCAGGGGCACCTGAGCCAGGATCAATACGACCGCCTGACCAGCGAGATGGAAAGCCAGCATCAGGGTGCGCGCAACGCGGGCCGTCCGATGCTGCTGGAAGGCGGGCTGGACTGGAAGCCGATGGGCTTTTCACCCTCGGACATGGAGTTCCGCCAGACCAAGGAGGCCGCCGCGCGCGAGATCGCCACCGCCTTTGGCGTGCCGCCGATGATGCTGGGCATCCCCGGTGACGCGACCTACGCCAACTATCAGGAAGCGAACCGGGCGTTCTACCGCCTGACCGTCCTGCCGCTGGCCAGCCGCGTGTTGTCCAGTCTGGCGGAATGGCTGAACGATTTCAGCGGCGAGGCGCTGGACCTGCGGCCCGATCTCGACCAGATCCCGGCGCTGTCGGCGGAACGGGATGCCCAGTGGCGCCGCGTGGCCGACGCAACCTTTCTGACACAGGCCGAAAAGCGCAGCCTGCTGGGTCTGCCGTCCTGCGAGGTCGGCCATGACTGAGAAATCCAAGGTCATCGGGCTGGACGGACACCGGTCCCGCGTGCCGCCCGCCGATTTCTGGGTCGCGCAGGTGGACCTGCGGCTGAACCAGATCGAAACCTACCTGATGCGGCTGGAATGGCAGATCTGGCTGGTCCTCTGCGCCGTGGCCGGACTGGTGGCCCTGCGCGTCGTTACCCTTTTCACCGCCGTCTGAAGGATATCCCATGACGTTAGAGACGAAATTCCTGCCGCTTGGCACCGCACTGACCGTGACGGACGGCACCCAGATCAGCGGCTATGCGTCGCTTTTCGGGCAGGCCGATCAGGGTGGCGATACCGTGGCGGCGGGGGCTTATACAGCGTCGCTTGCGCGTCTGGCGCGCGCCGGCAGCAAGGTCAAGATGCTGTGGCAGCACGATCCGGCCCAGCCCATCGGCGTCTGGGACGAGGTGCGCGAGGACACGCGCGGGCTTTTCGTCAAGGGCCGCATCCTGACGGATGTGGGTCGCGGACGCGAGGCGGCGGCGCTGATCGCCGCGGGGGCCATCGACGGGCTGTCCATCGGTTACCGCACAGTGAAGGCCCAGAAAGGCGAGCGCGGCGGGCGCGTTCTGTCCGAGCTTGAACTGTGGGAGGTCTCGCTGGTGACCTTCCCCATGCTGCCTGACGCCCGCGTCGCCGCCAAGGCGGACACGCCCGAGGACGCGACGCTGCACGAGCTGGCGCTGTTGTTCGATCAGGCCCGCGCGACCCTTTTCCCCGAAACCTGACCCTCAACCAAAGGACAGACCATGAGCAAACCCGAGACACCGTCTCGGACCGGAGAGGCTTTGTCTCCGGCCGAGGACCTGCGCGCCGCGATCGGCGGGTTCGTGCAGGATTTCAAGACCTTCTCAACCGGCATTCACGCCACCTTGCAACGTCAGGAAGACCGTATGAACAAGCTCGACCGCAAATCCATTCTGGCCCAGCGCCCCGCTCTGGCCCGTGCCGCCGCCGAAGAGGCGCCGCATCAGAAAGCCTTTGCCGCCTACCTGCGGTCGGGCGATGACGACGCCCTGCGCGGTGTCGAGGTCGAGGCCAAGGGCATGACCACGGCTGTCGCCGCCGATGGTGGCTATCTGGTCGATCCCCAGACCGCCGAGACGATCAAGTCCACCCTGTCTTCGACCGCGTCCCTGCGGGCCGTGGCCAGTGTCGTGACGGTCGACGCGAGCTCTTTCGACGTGTTGGTCGATCATGCCGACGTGGGTGCGGGCTGGGCCACTGAAACCGGTGCCGTGCCCGAGACCGACAGCCCCGTGATCGACCGCATCACGATCCCGCTGCACGAGTTGTCCGCGCTCCCCAAGGCCAGCCAGCGGCTGCTGGACGACAGCGCCTTCGATATCGAAGGCTGGCTGGCGCAGCGGATCGCGGACAAGTTCGCCCGGTCCGAGGCTGCGGCCTTCGTCAGCGGCGACGGTGCCGACAAGCCGCGCGGGTTGATGACCTATCCGACGGTCGCCAATGACGACTGGGCCTGGGGAACGCTGGGCTACACGGTGACCGGCGACGCCAGCGGCTTCGGCAATGCCGATGCGATCATCGACCTCGTCTATGCGCTGGGCGCGCAGTACCGCGCATCGGCCACTTTCGTGATGAACTCGCGCACCGCCGGCCTGATCCGCAAGCTCAAGGACGCGGACGGGCGGTTCCTGTGGTCCGACGGTCTGGCCGCGGGCGAGCCTGCGCGCCTGATGGGCTATCCGGTTCTGGTGGCCGAGGACATGCCGGATGTCGGCGCCGATGCCTTTGCCGTGGCCTTCGGTGACTTCGGTGCGGGCTACACGATTGCCGAACGTCCCGATTTGCGGGTGCTGCGCGATCCCTTCTCGGCCAAGCCGCACGTTCTGTTCTACGCCACCAAGCGCGTGGGTGGCGGGGTGTCCGACTACAAGGCGATCAAGCTGCTGAAGTTCGGCACCGTCTGATCCGCGCCTGAACCACTTCGGGTCCGCCCCGGCACAGGGCGGGCCTGATCCCGGGCGGCGTGCTGTTCACCCGCTTGTCCGCTGTCCAGCCCTTCCTCCGCCCAAGCGGCGGGCAGGCCGGACAGGGCACCGCCCGGACCTATCCGAATGACGACATCCCGAAAGGCCCTGCCCATGAACCTTGTCGAACTCACCGCCGTGGCGCAGGAGGCCCTGCCGCTTGCCGCATTCCGGGAGCATCTGCGTCTGGGCAGCGGCTTTTCCGACGACGATCTGCAGGACGACCTGCTTGCGACCTATCTGCG
Source organism: Loktanella sp. (assembly GCA_020201155.1). GTDB lineage: Bacteria > Pseudomonadota > Alphaproteobacteria > Rhodobacterales > Rhodobacteraceae > JAIVHI01. The sequence continues at coordinate 3,498 of JAIVHI010000092.1, forward strand.
CGCCGCGCTGGCCGCCATCGAGGCCCGGACTGGCAAGGTCCTGATCGAACGCGATTTCGCATGGACCGTGACCGCCTGGCGCGACCCCGCGCGGCAACCGGTGCCGGTGGCTCCGTTATCCGCCGTGGGTGAGATCACGCTGATCGACGCCAAGGGCGTGGAAACTGTCCGTACCGAAGGTTTCACCTTTGCCGCCGATGCGCAGCGCCCCGCGCTGGTGCCCACCGGGGCGGTCCTGCCGTCGATCCCGCACAAGGGTGCCGCGCGGATGACGCTTCTGGCGGGCTACGGCCCCGATTTCACCGACCTGCCGTCCGATTTGGCGCAGGCGGTGCTGATGCTGGCCGCACATTTCTACGAATACCGGCACGAGGTCGCGATGGCCCCCCATGCGATGCCCTACGGCGTCTCTGCCCTGATCGACCGTTACCGCACCGTGCGGCTGATGATCGGAGGCCAGGCATGAGCAGGCCCCATCTGTCGCAGCAACTGGTTCTTGAGGCCGCGCAACCCAGCCCCGACGGCGCAGGCGGGTTCACCGACACGTGGATCGCCATGGGGATGCACTGGGCACAGATCACGCCCGGCACGGGCCGCGAGGTTGGTGAGAACGGGGTGCCCCTGTCCCGGCTTCCGCTGCGGATCGTGGTGCGGGCGGCCCCTATCGCCAACGACCGGCGCCCGCTGGCGGGCCAGCGCTTTCGGCAGGGCACACGTATCTTTGCAATCGCGGCGGTAACGGAACTGGATGCCGAAGGCCGCTACCTGATCTGCCGCGTGACCGAGAAGGTGGCGACATGAGCTATGCCACAGCACAGGCGTTGCAGACGGCGGTCTACCAGCACCTGACCGGCGACCCGGCCCTGTCCGACATGACCGCCGGCGCTGTCTACGACGCGCTGCCACCGGGCGACATTCCACCGCTTTACGTGCTGCTGGGCGACGAGACGGTCAAGGACGCCTCGGACCAGTCCGGTGGCGGGGCGTGGCACCGTTTCGTCATTTCGGTCGTCAGCGATGCGGCGGGCTTTGCTGCCGCCAAGACCGCTGCCGGAGCAGTCTGCGATGCGCTTGTGGGGGCCGATCTTGCCCTGACCCGCGGAACGCTGGTGACGCTGACATTTCTCAAGGCCCGCGCATTGCGCGTAGGCACCGGTGATGCCCGCCGCATCGACCTTACCTTTCGCGCCCGCGTGGCGGACTGAACAGCAGGAGAACGACTATGGCTGCCCAGAACGGCAAGGACCTTTTGGTCAAGATCGACATGACGGACGACGCGCTGTCCTTTGTGGCGGACGCCTGATGGTCAACCCGCTGACAGGCGAAGTGGCGGTGACGCTCGATGGCCAGCGCCACGTGGCCAAGCTGACGCTGGGCGCACTCGCGGAACTGGAAGAGGCGCTGGATGCGGACAGCCTTGTCGATCTGGTGCGCCGCTTTGAAAGCGGTGCGCCCCGCAGCCGGGACGTCTTGGCGCTGCTGGTCGCAGGGCTGCGCGGCGGGGGGTGGCAAGGCCAGGCCGCCGACCTGCTGACCGCCGAGATCGCGGGCGGCCCGGTCGAAGCCGCACGGGTCGCGGCCCTGCTTTTGACCCGCGCCTTCACGCCGCCCGCCTGATGGACTGGGCGGGACTGATGCGGGCGGGGCTGTGCGGGCTGCGCCTGACGCCCGACCAGTTCTGGCGACTGACGCCGGCAGAGCTTTCGCTGATGCTGGGGCAGGCCGATGCGGCCCGCCCGATGGGACGCGGCGCACTGGACGCGCTGATCGCGCGGTTCCCGGACACTTTGAAAGGACAGGATCATGGATGACACCGATCTCGACAGGTTGGACGCCGATCTGACCGCGCTGGAACAGTCGCTGGGCGATGCCGCAGCGATGACCGCCGCTTTCGATGGGCAGCTGCGCGGCGTGCAGGTGGCACTGGGCGAGACAGCGCGCGATCTGGGCGATCTGGAACGCGGATTTTCGCGGGGGCTGCGCAGGGCCTTCGATGGCGTGGTGCTGGACGGGCAGAAGCTGACCGATGCGCTGGGTGCGGTCGCGCGGGCGATGGCGGACACGGTCTATGGCGCTGCGGTGTCGCCTGTGACCGACCACCTTGGCGGTCTGCTGGCACAGGGCGTCAACGCTGCCGTTGGCAGCGTTCTGCCCAACGCTATGGGCAACGCCTTCAGCCAGGGCCGGGTGATGCCCTTCGCCAAGGGCGGTGTCGTCAGCGCGGCCACGACCTTTCCCATGCGCGGTGGCACCGGCCTGATGGGCGAAGCGGGACCCGAGGCGATCATGCCCCTGTCGCGCGGGCCGGACGGGCGGCTGGGGGTGCAGTCCGGCGGCGCGGGCCAGGTCAGCGTCACCATGAATATCACGACGCCCGATGCCGCCGGTTTCCAGCGCAGCCAAAGCCAGATCGCAAGCCAGATGGCCCGCGCGCTGGGCCGCGCCAACCGCAACCGATAGGAGAACGCCATGGCCTTTCACGAGGTGCAATTCCCGCCATCGCTCAGCTTCGGGTCCATCGGTGGGCCGGAACGGCGGACGGATATCGTCACGCTGGTCAACGGCTTCGAGGAGCGCAACACGCCCTGGGCCCATTCGCGCAGGCGCTATGACGCGGGGCTGGGGCTGCGGTCGCTGGATGACGTGCAGGACCTGATCGCCTTTTTCGAAGCGCGGCAGGGACAGCTTTACGGGTTCCGCTGGAAGGACTGGGCCGATTTCACTTCGACCCGTCCCTCGCGCAAGGTCACGCCGCTGGACCAGCTGGTCTTCATCGGTGACGGCAGCACGGCGGATATCCCGCTGACCAAGACCTATACCTCGGGCGGGCAAAGTTATGTCCGCCCGATCACCAAGCCGCGTGCGGGCACCGTGACCGTGGCGGTCGGCGGGGACGTGATGCAGGAAGCGGTGGATTTCACCGTCGATCTGGCGGGCGGGATCATCCGCTTCGATCATGCGCCGGATATCGATGCCGAGGTGCGGGCCGGGTTCGAATTCGACGTGCCGGTGCGGTTCGATGCCGATACGATCCGCACCAGTGTCTCGTCCTTTCAGGCGGGTGAAGTGCCGTCGGTTCCGGTGGTCGAGGTGCGCATATGACCGCCGCCGCGCTGCACGCGCATCTGGGGTCCGGTATTACCCATGTCTGCCAATGCTGGTCGATCCGGCGCCGCGACGGCGTGACGCTGGGCTTCACCGACCACGATCGAGATCTGCAATTCGACGACATCACCTTTCAGGCGGACAGCGGGATGGCCGCCAAGGCGCTGGCGGGCACCACCGGGCTGTCGGTCAACAACACCGAAGCCGTGGGGCTGCTGCGGTCCGACCTGATGCGCGAGCAGGACATCGCCGCAGGCCGTTTCGACGGGGCCGAGGTGGTCAACTGGCTGGTGCGCTGGGACGACGTGACAGCGCGGCAGGTCCGCTTTCGCGGCACGCTGGGCGAGATGACGCGCAGGGGCGGCGCCTTCGAGGTCGAGTTGCGCGGTCTGTCCGAGGCGCTGAACGTGCCGCAGGGGCGGGCCTATTTGCGAACGTGTTCCGCGGTTTTGGGGGACCGTGCTTGCGGTGTGAATCTGGATGATCCGGCGTTTCACCACCTGGGCAAGGTCGGTGCAGTCGCACAGGACCAAAGCTTAGCCGTGACGGTCACGCAGGATTATCCCGACCGCTGGTTCGAAGGCGGCGTCTTGCGCGTCGAGACGGGCGATGCGGCGGGTCTGACCGCTGCCATCAAGACCGACCGGCGCATGCCCGACATGCGCGAGGTGATGCTGTGGGACGGCCTGAAGGTCGCTCTGGCCCCGGGCGACCGGGTGCGGCTGACGGCAGGCTGCGACCGGCGGGCCGAGACCTGCCGCCTCAGGTTCGACAACCTGCTTAACTTTCGGGGTTTTCCCGACATGCCCGGCGACGACTGGCAGGCCACCGTGCCGCGCCAGTCGCAACCGACCACGGGCGGGAGCCTTGTGCGATGACCGACGCGGTCGCCATCGCACGGGGGTGGATCGGCACGCCCTACGTCCATCAGGCGTCATGCAAGAGCGCGGGCTGCGACTGTCTGGGGCTGATCCGCGGTGTTTGGCGCGACCTGCACGGCGCAGAGCCGGAAGCGGTGCCTGCCTATACGCCCGACTGGGACGAACCGCAGGGGCAAGAGGTGCTGTGGCGCGCCGCCCTGCGTCACCTGCGCTGTGTGACGGACCAGCCGCTGCAGCCGGGGCAGGTGCTGCTGTTTCGCATGCGGCACGACGCGGTGGCCAAGCATCTGGGCATCCTGTCGCAGTCAGGTGCCACGCCTGCCTTCATCCACGCCTACACGGGCCACGGCGTGGTGGAAAACCCGCTGTCCGCCCCTTGGGCCCGCCGCATCGTGGCGCGCTTTTCCCTGACCTGAAGGACCACATTCATGGCGACCATCGTTCTTTCCGCCGCTGGCATGGCCGCCGGCAGCGCCCTTGGCGGCTCGGTTCTGGGGCTGTCCTCTGCCGTGATCGGGCGGGCCGCCGGAGCGGCGCTGGGCCGCATCATCGACCAGCGCCTGCTGGGAGCGGGCAGTGACCCGGTCGAGGTGGGCAAGCTGGAGCGCTTTCGCCTTACCAGCGCGAGCGAGGGCATGGCAGTGGCCCGCGTCTTTGGTCGGATGCGGGTTGCGGGGCAGGTGATCTGGGCCACGCAATTCGTCGAGACAGCGACGACCACTGGCGGCGGCAAAGGCCAGCCCGCCCAGCCGCAGGTGACGGAATACAGCTATAGCGTCAGCCTTGCACTGGCGCTTTGCGAAGGCACGATCACGCGGGTGGGCCGCATCTGGGCGGATGGAGAAGAGATCGCGCCCTTCGATCTGAACATGCGCGTCTACACCGGCACGGACGACCAGTTGCCCGACCCCAAGATCAGCGCCACCGAAGGCCCGGATCATGCGCCCGCCTACCGCGGGATTGCCTATGTGGTGATCGAGGATCTGCCGCTTGGGCAATTCGGCAACCGCGTGCCGCAACTGACCTTCGAGGTCATGCGCCCCAGCGAAGAGGATGCAGCCCCCGAGGTCGCGGACATGGCCCGCCAGATCAGGGGCGTCGCCCTCATCCCCGGCACCGGTGAATACGCGCTCGATACCGAACCCGCCTATCTGGGCGAGGTCGAAGGCGATCAGGTCGCGATCAACGTCAATGCGCCTTCGGGCGCGACAGACTACGTGACCGCCATCACGGCGCTGACCGGCGAACTACCGGCCTGCGGATCGGCCTGTGTGGTCGTGTCGTGGTTCGGGTCGGACCTGCGCTGCGCGGAATGTGACGTGCAGCCCAAGGTGGAACAGGCCGAGATCGACGCCCCCGACAGCCCGTGGCAGGTTGCCGGCGCTGTCCGCAGCACGGCAGGGACGGTGCCGCAGGACAATGGCCGTCCGGTCTATGGCGGCACGCCGTCGGATCAAAGCGTCATCCGCGCGCTGCGCAACATGGCGGCCAAGGGTTTGCGGCCCGTCTTCTACCCTTTCATCCTGATGGAACAGATGGCGGGCAATACGCTGCCCGACCCCTGGACCGGTGGCGTGGGGCAAAA
>JAIVHI010000093.1 GCA_020201155.1 Loktanella sp.
AGTTCCACTGCTTTGAACTCTGCCGCTCCGTCGTCGACCCATCGGTGAAGCAGGCAACGATGACAGGGTTGCAGCTGTCCGGGAAGGGATAGAAGGCGTTCACGCTGAACGGGCCGCCCCCTGCGGGCGCGGAGCACTTGCCACGTGCCACGCGCCCGAGATCCCGGACCGGCGTCAGGTCCGCAGATAGGCGGCCATGCTGTCGTCCAGCGCGTCCTTCCACGGTGTGTGGTGCGCCGGGGCCTTCTTGCCCGTGAGCGGCGAGACATAGCCATGATCGCGGAACGTCATGATGTTCTGTTTCTTGTGCTTTTTCCATTCGAAGAACGCCTGACAGGCGGCCTGCACGTCAAAGCTGGGGTAATCGGTCTCTGCCACCAGTTCCTTGATGTAGTCGCCCTGATACTGGATGCAGTCGGGATCGGTCTCGTTGCGGTCCTCGAGCGCCTGACGGTCTTGCCAGTCGGCGTCCATCGTCGCGCGGTCGGGGATCTCGATCTTACCCATGATCGCGTCACGCGCCCACCATGCCTGCGCGTCGAACATGTTGAAGGTGAACCACTGGTCCTGCATGCCCAGGTAGAACATCTTGGGGTTGTTCACCCAGACCACGCCCTTGTAGAGATCGGTCGCGGCCAGCCGGTTGGCCGTTTTCAGGCGCAGATCCTCGGGCAGGAACGGAAAATGGTGCCGGTAGCCGGTGCACAGGATGATCGCATCGACATCGCGCGTGGTGCCGTCCTTGAAATGCGCGGTCTTGCCGTCGATCTTCACCAGCGCGGGCACCTCGTCCCAGTTGTCCGGCCAGTCAAAGCCCATCGGCGCGCTGCGGTAGCACGAGACGATTGATTTGCAGCCGTATTTCCAGCATTGCGAGCCGATATCCTCGGCCGAGTAGCTGGCCCCCATGATCAGGATGTCCTTGCCCTGAAATTCGCGGGCGTCGCGGAAATCATGCGCGTGCAGGATGCGGCCGTTGAACTTGTCGAAGCCTGGATATTCCGGGACATTGGGGATCGAGAAATGGCCCGTGGCCACGATCAGGTTGTCGAACTCCTCGACGGATTCGCGGTCGTTCTCGGTATCACGGGAGGTGATTCGGAACGTGCCGCGCGCCTCGTCATACTGCACGTCGCGGACCAGCGTGTTGAAGCGGATCCAGTCGCGCACCCCGGCGTTTTCCACGCGGCCCTGAATGTAATCGAACAGCACCTCGCGGGGCGGGTAGCTGGCGATTTCCTTGCCGAAATGTTCGTCAAAGCTGTAATCGGCGAATTCCAGACCCTCCTTGGGGCCGTTCGACCACAGGTAGCGGTACATCGAGCAATGAACCGGTTCGCCATCCTTGTCGAGGCCGGTGCGCCACGTGTAGTTCCAGAGGCCACCCCAGTTGCTCTGCTTTTCGAAGCAGACGATTTCGGGGATCTCCTCGCCGTTTGCCTTCGCGGATTGAAATGCGCGAAGCTGCGCCAGTCCGGACGGGCCCGCGCCGATGATCGCCACACGTTTCGCAGCCATGCCTGTCTCCTTTGCTGATGATTCTTGATTGGTGCTTTTGGTCTGAACCAAAATCACCCTGCCCGTCCTTTCCTGTCAATAGTTTTTCACCACAGAAATAAATTATCCCCTGTAATAAAACTTAGGTTGCTTTGATATCGGTCTGAAGAGTGGTAGCAATTGGCATGGTCCCATCGAGTTTCGCGCATCGCATTGCCGTCACGTCGCTGTTTCCCAGCGATCCTATCGGCATGAGCGAACCGATCAGGATCGGATTTCTGGCCCCCCTGACCGGGCCGGTCAGTTCGTGGGGGCTGCCGGGGCTGAACGGGTGCCGCTTGTGGGAGGACTGGCTGAACCGCGCGGGCGGCATGCTGATTGGCGGACGGCGCTACCCGGTCAGGATCATCCCGTTCGATTGCGGCTATGATCCCGACCGCGCGGTGGAAGGCGCGCGTCATCTCGTCCTGACCGAGCAGGTGAGCTTTCTAATGATGCTGGGCGGGGATACCTTCACCCCTCTGAGGGCGTTTCTTGCACATCACAAGGTGCTGACCTCGACCCTGCTGCCAAGCGATCTGTCGCCCGATACCCGCTATCTGATCGCCCCGTCAGAGGTGCATCCGATCTACAATGTGACCGGGGTCGATTGGCTGGCGCGCAACCGGCCGCATCTGACCCGTGTGGCGCTGTGCAGCCAGAAGGACGCGCTCGGATTGCCATCCATCGCCACCTATCGCGCCGCATGTCAGGCCGCCGGGCTGGAGGTGGTCAAGGATGTGCAATATTCGCCCACGCTGACCAATGTGGCCGCGATCGTGCAACCGATGCTCGACGCCAAACCGGATGTGCTTTGCTGGTGCACCAGCCTGACGCCGATGGTTCACGCAATGACGGAATACGCGTTCGAGAAAGGGTTCACAGGTCAGATCCTGTCCTGCACGATGGACAATTACCAGCGGCTGGTCGCGCGCACCTCGGTCGAGTTCCTCGAGGGTGCGGTCTTTCAGTTTCCCGATTTCGATGACCCGAACCTGGCCCGCAAGGCGTTCTTCTTCAATCGCCCCAGCACCTTCTTCAAGCAATACAACGCAAGATATCCGGGAAGCTGGAGCGCGGTCAGCTGGGAATATGTAGCCATCCTCGAGATATGGCACGCTGCCGTCGAAAAGGTGTCTTCGGTGCATCCCGTGTCCGTTCTTGCCACGATGAAACAGATGCGGTCTGTCATCCATGCCTTCGGGCCCGCGCAATGGTGGGGCGAATCGATCTTCGGGATCGACAACGCGCTGATCGGGGACTGGCCGGTAGTGACGATTCAGGAAGGGCGGGCGCGCATCGTGGAATTCGGATCCATCCCCGACTGGCTCGAAGCGCATGAGCCGCTCCTGCATGAGCACATGAGCCGGCTCGGCCAGCTCTGGCATCAGCGGATCGAGAACGGGCACCGCCCGACCGGGCTGAGCGCTCGGGACATCCCGGAGTGAGCGCCGTCAACTGCTGTGCAGAAAGAGCTTTTGTTCCTCGGTAAGGTGCAGCTTGGTGATCTCCACCGCAGCCTCGATATCGCGCGTCGCGATGGCGTTGAACAGCGAATTGAACCGCGTCTGATACGCCTGAATGCGGTCCGGCGTCAGGTGCTTGCGCATCAGGGCTGTGCGGAAACTCTGGCGGCAGACCTCGATCGTGAGCTCGTAGCAGGATTCCAGCAGCGGATTGCGCGTGGCCTTGGCGATGGTGCGATAGAACTCTTCCTCGCACCGCGTGAATTCGTTGAGATCGGTGCGCACGGCCTCAATGCTGGCGACCGTCCGGGCAAGCGTATCGAGCTCTCGCGGCGTCATGTTCATGACGGCAAGGCGGATCATCTCGGGCTCGATGATTGACCGGACGATGAGATGGTCAAGCGGGCTCGTCCGCTCGCCTATCGATCCGGGCAGGGGATCATCGGGGTTGTCGGACTTGTAGACGACGAAGCTGCCGCTGCCCTGGCGGCGGCGGACCAGCTTCCGGATTTCGAGCACGTCGAGCGCCTCGCGCAGCGAGTTGCGTGACACGCCAAGTTCCACAGCCAGCGCGCGTTCGCTAGGCAGGCGTGAATCGGTGGGATACTCGCCTTCATGGATCCGTGCGGTCAGCGTCTCCACGACGATGCGCACCGTCTCGCCGAGGCTCTGGCCAATCTCTATGTCTGCCTTTACGGTCCTGCTCATGCGTCTGTCATCCTTTCGAAAGGTATGCGACCGCAGTATGCGACCCGGCTGGATGATCCGCAAGCTGACGTGACGAGACAAAAAACCCCGGCCGAGGCCGGGGTTCCCGATCCGCACTGTGGATCAGCCGCGCGGGATGCTGTCGGCATGGGTGACCACATCCGGATCTAGCCCCCAGAGCTTCGCGTCGAGCCCGTCGATCTGATCATCCTCACTGACGCTCATGCCGATCGTGTTCTCGAGGATCAGCGACAGGATCAGTGCCGTCACGACACCCGCCCCGACGCAGGCCCCGATACCCACAAGCTGCATGACAAGCGAGATCTCGCCATGCTGGAACGCATAGGCGCCCTCTTCGAATCCCAGATAGCCGCCGCGCGGCGTCCCCGCCTTGAAGATCCCGAGCGCCACCATGCCGAACGACCCGGCCCCGAGAAACAGCGGAAACAGCTTGTGCTCGTCGATGCCGCGCTTGAGCGTGAATTCATACACGACAAAGGCCGCCAGCGGCGCTGCAAGACCGACGATGAAGGCCTGCCACGGCATGTAGACATCAAAGCCCGACGCGCCCGCGACATATCCCGCAAGCGGCCCGAGCAACGTGTAGGCATAGTTGCCCGAGGCATAGGCGAGGATCAGCCCGGTGATCGCCCCCCCGGCCCAGACCAGCGCATAATTGTTGATGGCGATGCCCACGCTGGTATCGGCCATGGTCACGCTGACCGCCAGCGCCTCGGGATCGAAGAAGAAAAGGCAGGACAGGATGACCATGGGCAGCCCCGCGAAGATCAACAGCAGTCCCGGCGCCGCCAGCCCGATGCTGGAGCCGAGATACGCCGCGACCCGCGGGTGCGGTGTCATCATGCCCGGCCGCGCCTTCAGCCGCATCGTGAAGACCAGCGCCATGCCGGCCGGGAACATGTAGACGAAGCCTACGCCGAAGAAGTCGTGGAACCCGGCATTGGTCAGCGGCCCGACCGATCCCCATGTGGCATAGCTGAGAAACGACGAGGCGACCGTGGCCACCACGCAGGTGACGTAAAAGGCATGGTCGAGTTGAACAGGTTCTTGCGCCGCGACGTGCCTGCATCGATCAGAAGCAGGCCCACCACCACGAGGATGGCCCCCACCGTGCCCGAGGCATAAAGCAGGTTTTGAACCAGTGAGTTCAAGGTGACTTGTTCCGCGTAGAACGCGGCGGCTTCGGGTGTCATGTCGAATTTCCTTTCCCTGTCATGTGATGGCGATCCTGTCGCCTTTTCTTGTTTTGCGCCGCCGGGTCCGGCGATTGCAGCTTGTAGGCAACCAATTCAAACCTTCTGAACCCCACAGAATAGCGCTCCCGAAGGTTGATCAAAAATTGGTACTTTTCAAATAAGAAATTTAACTTAAGGAAATTTTATTTCTCGATATGGCTTTGATGGCGTTGTGCTGTTTAGCGGTCAGCGCAGAAATAGAACGAATTTTCAATGAGATCCGGGCCGGAAGATGACCCGATGCCCAAATTCTGGCCGTAGTCGCGCGTGTTTCAGCCGCTGAGCCTGATCTCGACCCAAAAATGGTGACGCGCAAAATTTGGCATTGACTGAAAGGAATAAAAATTGAGTAATGGGAATAACATGAGAAAATCAATCATCGAAGGGGAATCGCTGGATGGCACTGGATGAGCGCAAGGGCGTCTGGAAATCGGGCAAGGGCAAGGGGCGGCACACGCCCAAGGGCCGCCAACTCGACGATCAGGCATGGGACGAGGTGCGCGCGCTTCTGGGCGACGCGCCGCGGCGCCGCGATCTGCTGATCGAGTATCTGCACCGCATTCAGGACACCTACCGGCATCTCTCCGCCGCCCAT
>JAIVHI010000181.1 GCA_020201155.1 Loktanella sp.
GGCGATGCAGGGGGTGATCAAATCCGACTTGCCCGCCTTGGCCTTGCCGAGGAAGTCGGGGTCGGCAAGGAAGGGGCGCGCCATCGACACCATGTCGGCGCAGCCCTCGGCAAGCACGTCTTCCGCAACCTGCGGCGTGTTGATCCGGTTCGAGGTGATCACCGGGATGCCCACCTCACCCATCAGCTTCTTGGTGACCCATGTGAAGGCGCGCCGCGGCACCGAGGTTGCGATGGTCGGAATGCGCGCCTCGTGCCAGCCGATGCCGGTGTTCAGAATGGTGGCCCCTGCGGCTTCGATGGCCTTGGCCAGCGTCAGCACCTCTGCCCAGGTCGACCCTTTCGGCACGAGGTCGATCATCGACAGACGGTAGATCAGGATGAAGTCCGGCCCGACCGCTTCACGGACACGGGTCACGACCTCGACCGGCAGGCGCATCCGGTTCTCAAACGACCCGCCCCAGTCGTCGGTGCGCCTGTTGGTATGCGCGACAAGAAACTGGTTCAGGAAATAGCCTTCGGACCCCATGATCTCGACCCCGTCATATCCGGCCTCGCGCGCGCGGGCAGCCGAAGTGACGATATCCGCGATCTGCTTTTCGATGCCCGCCGCGTCCAGTTCCTTCGGGGCGAAGGGCGAGATCGGAGATTTGATCGCAGAGGGGGCCACGCAGTCCGGGGAATAGGCATACCGACCGGCGTGCAGGACCTGCATGGCGATCTTGCCGCCGGCATCGTGAACGCGATCCGTCACGATGCGATGGTTTGCGATATCGTCAGGTGTGAACAGCCCCGCCGCCCCCGGAAAGACACCACCTTCGAGATTGGGCGCCATCCCGCCCGTGACGATCAAGCCCACCTCGCCCCGCGCCCTTGCGGCGTAGAACTCCGCGACGCGGTTCCAGTCCTTCGTCTCTTCCAGACCGGTATGCATGGACCCCATGAGCACGCGGTTCTTCAAGGTCGTGAATCCCAGATCGAGCGGGGCGAACAGGTGCGGATAATCGGTCATGGCGGTCCTCCTGTGGTGCAGAATGGGCCAGTGCTGCGCATGCGTCACCCGAAACGTGGGGTCACGGGCTTATTCGAGTCCGGTTTCCAGACAGTGGCGGCGGAACGCGCGCTTGAGCATGTCCAGCTCGTCGCGCAACAGATCCACCTCGGCCCGGATGTCTTCGGCCAGGGCTTCACCTGACAAAAGGGCGAAGCTGGCCAGCACATCCTCTGTTTCCGCATCGAGAATCACGAAGGTCTGCACCCCATCGCAGATCCGGTCGGCCGGAATCGCCGCGTGGACGATCCAGCGGTCGCCTTCCGGGCGCAGCGTCAATCCGTCAAGCACCTCGTCCCGCAACCGGAAAGCCAATGACGGTGGCTCATCCCCGGATGCGCCGGTCAGCACACCTTCCCAGACACCGGCCAGCAGGCGTGTTTTCGTCAATGTCAAAGCCATCGCATCGGTATCCTTTAAAAGTCGGCCCGCGGATAGCGGCAGAGCGTCAGATCCCGCACCGTGACCTCGTTCATTTCGGGGCCCTCGAAAATCAGGTCGATCCACATCTTTTCGACACGCTTTTCGTTGATCGACGAATAGGCCAGATCGAATTCCGTCAGGATATCGCATTTGTTCGTCGGCAGTTCGATCACGATCTGTTCGGTGTTCGGGCCGTGCTTGATGTTCAGACGCGCGAAGATCTCGATCGGCGTTTCCGTCTCGATCAAGGTTTCGAGCCGGATGAGATGGCGGCGCTGCAGCCCGGCCACGGCCTCGGGCGGACAATCGATGACAAGGGACAGAAAGCTGCCATCGAACTTGAACACGTCCATCCGCAATCCGTAGGGCGCAAGGTCGTCTTCGCGGGTGTTGCGGATCTGGCGTAGGGTAAGTTCTGAGATCTCGCAGTCATGAAACAGCGTGACCTCGTCGCCCAGCTGTTTCTTGGTTTCGACCCCCGCGATGCCTTTCTGGTCCAGCGCACCGCGCCAGACGTTGGGGCGCCAGGCCCAAAGCGTGCCGCCGGGGCGTTTGAACGTGTTCGAGCCGATGCGCGGCAAAGCAAGACGGTCTTCAGCGACATGCGTCAGCTCATTGAGATACATCCTGAGCTTTCGCGCCCGGGCCCGCTGTTCCTGCAACAGTTCAAGATCAGCATCGCGGGCGTTTTGGGCCGCCGTTCGCCACCGCCGCAGAACCCGCGCGTGAAACGCCTTGTCCATCAGCGAAAATCGGTTGCGCACGATCAGCTTTCCTTCCGTTCAGCCTTGCCACTGTCTCGCACGAAAAATGCCGCGAAAGAAACAGCCGTGGGATTAAGTCTATGCCGCGCGATTGGCTTGTCGCACGGCTTCGAGGAACCGCAGCAAAAGCCTGCGCCCGTCGTCGGCAGACAGCGGTTCGTCGGCGATGCTGCGCACCGTCAGCGTGACCAGCCGGTCGCCCACATCCGTGAAAACCCGCCACTCGGTCGTCCCGACCCCGTCCGGGACATCGCTGGCGCGACGGGTGATCATCACCACGACTTCGTTATCGCCCGCACGCACGTTGCTCAGGCCAGTCCCGGTGAGCCCCATACTGGCGGCACCCTCACTCGTTTCCAGCAAGCTGGCCAGGACGGGCTCGGACCCCGATACAGACGCGCTTCCGGCTGCACCGACCTGCGCGCTCAGCAAGGCGGAATAGCGGGGGTAGTCGTCGCCACCGACCGTTCCGCAGGCCGCCAGCAAAACGAAGCCGCCGCTTGGGCGACTGGCTTCGGGGTCGATGCAATAGCTGGGGGGACCGGCCACGGTCACTGCGCCATCATAGACAGCTACCGCGCTGACCGTCTGCCCCGGCGTCACCTGCATCAGCGGGCCAAGGTTGCAGGCGGTCAGAAACGCGAGCGCCAATATGCTGACGAAGCGACCCATCGCCTAGAGGTCCATGTAGATGTGCTTTTCGGCCTTCGCACCGGGGTGTGTCACGGCACCCAGACGTGCGCCACCGACAAGCTGGGCGAATTTCCACAGGGCCCCCGAGGCATAGATCGTCTCGCGCGGGCCGGACCAGTTCGCCTTGCGCGTCGCCATGTCCGCGTCGGAGACATCGACCGACAACTCGCCGGTCAGCGCGTTGATCGTGATCATGTCGCCGTTCTGCAGCAAGGCGATGGGACCACCGTGCGCCGCTTCCGGGCCGACGTGGCCCACGCAGAAGCCGCGAGTGGCGCCCGAGAACCGACCGTCGGTGATCAGGGCGACCTTCTTGCCCATGCCCTGACCGGACAGGGCTGCCGTCGTCGCCAGCATCTCGCGCATGCCGGGGCCGCCTGCGGGGCCTTCGTTGCGGATGACCAGCACCTCGCCTTCCTTGTAGGACCGCGCCTTGACGGCCTCGAAGGCTTCTTCCTCGTTCTCGAAGACGCGCGCAGGGCCGGTGAAGACCTGCTGGTCCTCGGTCATGCCCGCGACCTTCACGATGGCCCCTTCGGGTGCCACGTTGCCGCGCAACCCGACGACGCCGCCGGTCTTGGTGATCGGATTGTCGATGAAGTGGATGACCTTGCCGTCGGGTTCACCCGCGATCAGGTCCAGTTCTTCGCCGATGGTCTTGCCGGTGGCCGTGATGCAATCCTCGTGGATCAGGCCGGCCTTGCGCAATTCCTTCATGACAACGGGAATACCGCCCGCATCGTAAAGGTCCTTGGCCACAGCCTGACCGCCGGGCTTCATGTCGACGAAATAGGGCGTGTCCTTGAAGATGTCGCAGACGTCCCAAAGGTCGAAATCGATGCCAGCCTCGTGCGCCATCGCGGGCAGATGCAAGCCCGCGTTGGTGGACCCGCCGGTGCAGGCCACCACGCGGGCCGCGTTTTCGAGGCTTTCGCGGGTGACGATGTCGCGGGCACGGATGTTCTGCTGGATGAGGTTCATCACGGCGCGGCCCGATGCCTCGCCGTATTGGGCGCGATCCTTGAACGGCGCGGGCATGCCGGAGGAGTTCAAAAGCGCAAGGCCGATCGCCTCGGACACGCAGGCCATCGTGTTGGCGGTGAACTGGCCACCGCAGGCCCCGGCAGACGGACAGGCCACGCGTTCGAGAACCGCAAGCTGCGCGTCGGTCATCTCGCCGTTCTGGTAACGGCCGACGGCCTCGAACATGTCCTGCACGGTCAGGTCGCGGTGCGCGAAGTCTTCCGGCACATCGGCACCTTCGGGCACTTTGCCGGGCAGGATCGACCCGCCATACATGAAGACCGAGGGGGTATTCAGACGGATCATCGCCATCATCATGCCCGGCAGCGATTTGTCGCAGCCAGCAAGCCCCACCAGAGCGTCGTAGCCATGGCCGCGCATGGTCAGTTCCACCGTATCCGCAATCGCCTCGCGCGAGGCGAGCGATGACCGCATGCCTTCGTGGCCCATCGCGATGCCGTCGGTGACGGTGATCGTCGTGAACTCGCGCGGCGTGCCAGAGGCTTCCGAGACGCCCCGTTTCACCGACTGGGCCTGCCAGTTCAGCGCGATGTTGCAGGGCGCGGCCTCGTTCCAGCAGGTCGCGACCCCGACAAAGGGCTGGGCGATCTGCTCTTCCGTCAGGTCCATGGCGTAATAATAGGACCGATGCGGGGCCCGCGCGGGGCCTTCTGTCACGTGACGGCTGGGCAGACGGGATTTGTCGGGCTTGTTGTCGAGCATGTGAATAGACCTCCAGAGTTGGATAGGGTCTAATTTGCACGTCCGCGCCTGACAAGGCGCAATGATCTTGCGACGCGCGGCTGCGATTGCAATCCGCACCCCTGCCGCATATCTCAGGCCTGACAGGAACAGCAGGCGCTTGGCATGAACTGGATCAACAACTACGTCCGCCCCAAGATCAATTCGCTTTTCTCGCGCAGGGAAGTGCCCGAGAATCTCTGGACCAAGTGCGACGAATGCGGAACGATGCTGTTCCACCGGGAACTCGCGCATAATCTGAACGTCTGCACGAATTGCGACCATCACATGCCGATCCGGGCGCGGGAGCGTCTGGCTTCGCTTTTCGACGGCGGCGCTTTCACCGAGGTGCCGGTGCCCGAGCCCGTGGCCGACCCGCTGCATTTCCGCGACCAGAAGAAATATACGGACCGGCTCAAGGACGCGCGCAGGAAAACCGGCGAACGCGACGCGATGCTTGTGGCCGAGGGCGAAATCAGGCGCACGCCTGCCATCGTTGCAGTGCAGGACTTCAGCTTCATGGGCGGCTCGATGTCGATGTATGTCGGCAACGCGATCGTCGCCGCCGCGACACGCGCCGTGGAACGCAAGCTGCCACTGGTCCTGTTTTCCGCCGCCGGTGGTGCGCGGATGCAAGAAGGAATCCTTGGGCTGATGCAGATGCCCCGCACCACGATCGCGGTGCAGATGCTGAAAGAGGCGGGGCTGCCTTACATCGTCGTGCTGACCCACCCCACGACCGGCGGTGTCACGGCGTCTTACGCGATGCTGGGGGACGTGCAGATCGCGGAACCCAATGCGCTGATCGGCTTTGCCGGCGCGCGGGTGATCGAACAGACCATCGGTGAAAAACTGCCCGAAGGTTTCCAGCGCGCTGAATACCTGCTGGATCACGGCATGCTGGACCGCGTCACCAGCCGGATCGATCTTGCCGACGAACTGGCGACGATCATCCGGATGCTGACCGGCCAGCCCGCACCGGTGAAGGGCGACCTGCCTCCGCCCGAAGAACCGACCGAGATCGGCCCGGCAATGCCACCCGAGGTCCCGGAAGAGCCCGAGGCTGCGCAAACCAAATGAGCCGACCTCAGGAGCGTCGCCACCGGTGACCCGAACCTCAGACGCGATTCTGCAGCGCATGATGGCGCTTCACCCCAAGGTCATCGACCTGACGCTGGATCGTGTCTGGCGGCTGCTGCAGGCTGTCGGCAATCCGCAGGACCGGCTGCCCCCGGTCATCCATATCGCGGGCACCAACGGCAAAGGCTCGACCCAGGCGATGATCCGGGCCGGGCTGGAGGCGGCGGGCTTCCGCGTCCACGCCTATACCTCGCCCCATCTGGCACGGTTTCACGAACGTATCCGGCTGGCCGGCGATCTGATCGGGGAAGACCACCTGACCGAAGTGCTCGACCGCTGCTACGCCGCGAACGGTCAAGAGCCGATCACCTATTTCGAGATCACGACGGTCGCGGCCCTGCTTGCCTTTGCGGAAACGCCCGCCGATTACGTTCTGCTGGAAGTCGGGCTGGGCGGTCGCCTGGATGCCACCAACGTCGTGGCCGACCCGGAGCTCACGATCATCACGCCGGTCGATCTGGACCACCAGTCGTTCCTTGGAGATACGCTTGAGGCCATCGCGGGCGAAAAGGCCGGGATCATCAAGCGCGGCGTGCCCTGCATCGTCGCCCCGCAGCACGATGCCGCGCTAGAGGTGATCGAAGGCAAGGCGATGCGATTGTCTGCACCCTTGCTTGCAGCCGGTCAGCACTGGCACGTCGCGCGCGAAGGCGACCGTCTGGTCTATCAGGACGAAACCGGCCTTTGCGATCTGCCCCTGCCCGCCCTGCCCGGCCCGCATCAGATCACCAACGCGGGAACAGCGATTGCGACGCTGCGCCAGCTTGGGCTTTCCGGTGAAGCACTGGATGCCGCCGTCACGCGGCCTTTCTGGCCCGCACGGATGCAGCGGCTGACCGATGGGCCGCTGGCCGACAGGGCGGGGTCCGCGCAGCTTTGGCTGGACGGCGGACACAACCCTGCGGCGGGCGCCGCACTTGCAGCCACTCTGCGCGAACAGGACGGGCGACCCGTCCATCTGATCTGCGGGATGCTCAATACCAAGGACGTCGCGGGATACATTGCCCCCTTGGCCAGTGTGGCCGAACAGCTTCTGGCCGTGTCGATCCCCGGCGAGACCAACACATTGCCAGCGGCGGATGTCGTGGCCATCGCGGATCGCTTGGGACTTGTCGCCCACACCGCCGACAGCGTCGAGACGGCCATCGACACGATCACAGCCGGCGCACCGGACGCGCGCATCCTGATCTGCGGGTCGCTTTACCTTGCGGGGCACGTGCTGCGTCTGAACGGCGGCTGACCTTGGCGGTCGCAGGACCACAGTGACGATCTGCTGTTGTCACGAAGACTCCCAATTGCCAGTTTAGCTTAAAGTTGGCTGAAAAAGGATAGCCCGATGCGCTTGTCTTTGGCAGTTCTTCTGGCCGCAGGTCTGGCCAGCCCTTCATTGGCCGCCGATCTGAGGTTTTGCTGGGTCGGTGCCAACGGCTATTCGCTGTCGGGTCGTATGCAGGTCCCCGACCAGAAGATGTCGAACGCGGTGATCACCGAAAACGACGTGACGGTCTTTCGGATCAGCGGATTCTACAATGGGATGCCCATCGGCAACTGGGACATGCGCGAGCGCACCCCCGACACGACCTTTCACTTGCGGTTCGACCCCATCGCCATGCAATTTCTGACCGGTGGCAGCTTTGCCAGCACCAACAGCCAAGGCTGGAACGCGGATGGCAACGTCATGAACTGCGGCAACCCCGGATTCGGGTTCAATTCCGGAAACTACGCGCAGGATATCTGCGTCAACGGCACACACCAACATGCACACCCGCCCAGTTGATGAGCGAGGCCATCATAAAGGATTGACGCCGAATCACTGATTCGCTTAGTCTCGCTTCCAACGGGATAGTCAGCGCAAAGACAGGCATCCGGCGATCTTGGCAGGGCGAGGGGGCAGGCTTTTGGCCTGTCTTCTTGTTTTTCGGCAACGGTTTTCGGCCTGCGTGAAACGCTCTTTGACCTGTCAGCGTCGTCACCCTACATCTTGATATGTCAACCGCACCACCTGCATCATCGGGTCGCGGCAATAAGTCTGAACCCGAATGGGTCCGATTGCGAGTAGTTCATGGTCAAAAGCGTGATTGCCTTTTTCGTCGTCGCAGCCTGCGTCTGCGTGATGATCATCATCCAACCTGCGCAAGCGCCCGAACGGTATTTGCCGATCAGCGATGAAACGGTGAGCCGCAACCAGACGCTTTTGACCCCTGAAACGCAGGGGCCGACGTCGCCTGCCGATGCAGCAACCGTGTCGGACCCCGCGGATGCCGAGGACCCCGCCCCGGTGGTCGAACCCCTGATCGCCAGACCGTCCACCGACCGCGCCCTCTTGGACACCACCCAGCGCATCCTGACCGAGCTTGCCCCGACCCGCGCGGAAATCGAGATGCGGACCGGACGGCGGCAACTGGAAAAGATGGTGACGCAAGCCCTGCAGGACGGACGCAGCGAGGCCGAGATCGAACGCATGCTCGATCTTGCGATTTCGGACGGTGACATCGCCGTGCCACCCGCGCTTGCGACGCCCGGCGGCGGCGTGGACGCCGAAGCGCTGATCAGGTCCATCGCGGGACCTCCCGAAGCCGCAGTGGCACAGGCCGCCGCGCCACGGACCTACGTCGTGCAACCCGGCGATACGCTTCGGATCATCGCCGAGGCTTTCTATGGCGACCGCGACGCCTCGCCCCGTATCGCCGCGGCCAATACAGACACGCTGCCCGACCCCGACCTGATCGAAATCGGCATGGAGCTGGTCATTCCCTAGACGGGCTCGCCCCAACCGTCGCCCTGCATCTCTCGCAGGCGGCTGGCGGTCCGTTCGAATTCAAAGCTGCCCTCGCCTTCGAGATAAAGCATCTCGGGCTTCGCCGCAGCAGAACAGATCAGCTTGACCCGGGCTTCGTAAAGCGCGTCGACCAGCGTCACGAAACGCTTTGCCTCGTTGAAGTTGGACCGGCCCAGCGCAGGGATGTCTTCCAGCACCAGGACCCGCACCACATCGGCCAGCGCCAGATAGTCCGCCGCACCCAAGGGCCGTCCGCAAAGCGTGTAGAATGGCACGCGGGCGGCCCCGTTGTGAAAGCGCGGCAGTTCCACCTCGCGTCCCTTGACGTGAAGCGTGAAGGGCGCGTCTTCGCCATTGGTCAGGTCCTGCCAGATCGCATCGATGGCCTGCCTGCTTTCCTTGTTCAGCGGCGTGAAATAGGTCTGCGTTCCGGCAAGACGCCCCTGCCGGTGGTCGGTGGCGCTGACCAGTTCATGGACAACCATCCTCTCTTTGATGAGACCGATGAAGGGGGTGAACAGATCCCGGTTCAAACCATCCTTGTATAGATCGTCGGGCGGCCGGTTGGATGTCGTGACGACGGTCACACCGCCCTTGAACAGCCCTTCGAACAGTCGGCCGACGATCATCGCGTCGGTGATGTCGGTGATCTGCATCTCGTCGAAGGCGAGAAACCGAAGCTTGTCCGTCAGCTCGTCCACGACCGGCTTGATCGCGTCGTCCACACCACGCTTGCGGGCTTCGGTCATGCGCGAATGGACCCATTGCATGAAGGCATGAAAGTGCTGCCGCTCTTTCGGCGCTTCGACCTGCGCGAACAGAAGGTCCATCAGCATGGACTTTCCCGTCCCGACCCCGCCCCACATGTAAAGCCCCTTGGGCGCGTCGGGCGGCTTGCTGAACCACCCGATCTTCTTGGGCGCGGTCGCAAGCTCTTGGCGAACCCGGTCGAGATCGGCCAGAACGCCCCGCTGGGCCGGGTCGTCTTTCAGGCGGCCATCGGCGATGGCACGGTCATAGGCGGCTTGCACGGTCATGCGGCGCAGATAAAGGGTGCAGACTGGCTTGAAAAGCAGATTGCCAAGGCCTTAATCGCGGTCGCCCAGGATATCGGCCAGCGCCTTGGCCACGGCATCGGGGGCGTTCGTCGGAAGGCGGTGATCCGCGCCGTCGATCACGTGCTGACGGGCATTGCGGTTCCATTGCGCCAGCTGGCCAAGTCCGGTGATGGGGATGCGCGTATCCGCGCGGCCCCAGATCGCGATGACCGGCACGTCAGAGCGGCCCAGCGCGCGGTGCGCCTCGCCCTGCCGTTCGCGCAGCATGTGGCGCAGGCTGGACAGCACGGCGGGCAGGAACCCGCGCCGCAGCGGCCCCAGCGAGGATGCCACCGACCGCCGCAGACTGGCGGCCAGCAAGAGCCAGTCTCCGATGACCGGAAAGCTGACGCAGACTTTTTCGAACCGCGACAGATTGATGTCCATCCCCGCCGGCGCGAGAAGAACCAGCCTGTGAACGCGGTGCGGTTCTTCCTCGGCCAGTGCCGTGGCGATCGCACCCCCCATCGAATACCCCAGCAGCGTGAAGCCATCCTCGATCTCCAAGGCGGTCAGAAGGTCGCGCAACTGCTGCAGAAAGAAGGCGCGGTCCTGTCGCCCCTTGGGCGCGTCGGACATACCGCGTCCGTAAAGATCATAGGTCAGCACCCGAAAACCGAGCGCGCCCAGCAAGGGCGCCAGCCTGTCGAAGGTCTGGGACGGGGTGGTCAGCCCGTGGATGGCGACCAGCACGGGGCCGCGCGCGGCACCTTGCCAGCGATACTGGGTCACGCCCTGCGACAGCTTCACGAATGAGCCGGGCGCGTCTTTGCGTGCATCGCGACCGATCTTGGGTCTTCGGCTTTCAACCCAGAAAGGAAGCAGGACGACGAGCAGACAGAGGGCGATCAGCCCCCAACCAAGACCGCCCGGCATCATCCACAAAGCTCCTGAATGTGGCGGGCGACCATCAGGTCAAGATGCGCGCCACCCCCGTTCTTGAACAGGGTGATTTCTTCTGCGCTGCGGCGGCGCACCGCGTCGATATCGTAGAAATCCGCAACCACATCCGCCGCTGAAATTGCACCGCTTTCGATCGGAATCATCAACTCTCCGATGTGCGGGATGGTGGTATCGCGGCTGTCGACGAACAGCGTCGCGCGCTGTAGCGCCACATCATCCGCTTCGCGCATGTCGGGCCTGTAGGCGCCGATCAGGTCGATGTGCTGACCGGGCTGAAGCCAGTCGCCGCGGATCAAGGGCTCGCTTGTCATCGTGGCGGCGGTGACGATATCCGCCTCGCGCACCGCCGTTTCCAGATCGGAGGCGACTCGACAAAGGCGTCCAGCACGCCGGTCGTGCCGTCGAACAGGGAAACGGATCCGTTCACCATCGGGTCTTGGCCCGGGAACACGGTGGCGCATTTCACCGCCAGCCCCAGCCCGTCGATCCAGGCCGACCGGTTCAGCAGTGTGTTGCCACCATTCCGGATCAACACATCCTCGATGCGGGCCTTGGGCAAGCGGTGTCCCGCGACCAGTGCGTCGGTCAGCGCGATCCAGTCGAGACGCGCCTCGCCCTCTTCGAACGAAATCATCTTGGTCATGCGGCGTCCTCCTCGGTCAGCAGGCCTTCCGCCACCAGCCGCGCGGCAAAGCCCTGCGGCCCTTGAAACAGGTGCGTCTGCCAGCCCCGCGCCTTGGCCGCGGCGATATTGTCCGCGCGGTCGTCGGTGAACAGCAGGCTTGCCGGGTCCGCGCCCGTTTCACGCTCTACCCGTGCATAGATTTCGACGTCCGGCTTGATGACGCCCATGTGGCCCGAGATGAACCGGTGGTCGAACTCCGTCAGGAAGGGATATTCGGGTTCGGCCATCGCGAATGTCTGGATGCCAAAATTCGACAGCGCCCAGCACGGCACACCCTTGGCCCGCAGCGACCGCAGAAGGCGCACGGAATGGGGGATCGCGGGTTGTGCCATGTGCAGCCAGTCGCTGTGCCACATCATGATCTCGTCGTGCCAGTCGGGGTTGGACACCGCGCAGGCCTTCACCGCCTCCTCGAAGTGCTCGCCCCGGTCCACGCCGTCGTTCATCCCGTGCAGGTCTACCGCGTCGAACATGGCGCGACGCCGTTCCACCCCGATCACCGCGTCGTAGTGGCGTTCGGGCTGCCATTCGATCAGCACATTGCCGATGTCGAAAATTACCGTCTGAACTGTCATGTCGCCCTCGAAGCCTTTCGCAGAGTGTTTTCCAGCGCATCCAGAAACCGCGACCGGTCGGCCTTGGAAAAAGCCTTGCCGCCGCCCTGCCGGAACGGATCGGCGGCGCGCATGTCGGTCATCAGGTCACGGGTCGCCAGCACATTGCCGATGTTCTTGTCGGTCAGCGCCTCGCCATTGTGTTTCAGCACCTCGGCGCCGTTCTCGATGCAGCGTGCGGCAAGGGGAATATCGCCGGTAATCACCACGTCGCCCGGCCCCGCGCGGTCCGCGATCCACATGTCGGCCACGTCGGGGCCATCGGGGACCACCACGGTTTCGATCAGCGGGTTCTGCGAGGGGCGGATGCCGCCGTTCGACACGACGAACATCCGCACCTTGTGACGGGTGCCGACCCGTTCGATCTCGGCCTTGACCGGGCAGGCATCCGCGTCGACGTAGATCATGGCATCAGGCCCACAATGCCTCGGCGGCGAAGGCGACGTGGTCTTCCATGAAGGTCGAGATGAAGAAATAGCTGTGGTCGTAGCCCTTTTGCAGACGCACCGTGGCGTCCAGTTTCTGAGCCGCACAGGCAGCTGCGAAATCGGCTGTGCCCAGCTTGTCGTAGAACTGGTCGGCGGTGCCCTGATCGATCAGGATCGGCCCATCGAAGCCCTTTGACTGTGCCAGCATGGTCGCATCGTGATCCGCCCAGACCCCTTTGTCTTCGCCAAGATAGCCTTTGAACTGGCGGTGCCCCCACTCGGACGCGGTGGGGTGGCAGATGGGCGAAAACGCCGAGACCGAACGGTAGAGGTCAGGGTGCTTGAGCGCGAGCGTCAGCGCACCGTGCCCACCCATCGAGTGGCCGGTGATCGCCATGCGGTCGGTGTCGATATTGAAGTTCTCACCCAGCACCTTGGTCAGTTCCTTGGTGATGTAGCTTTCCATCTGGTAGTGCCGGGCCCAGGGCGCTTCGGTCGCATCAAGGTAGAAGCTGGCCGCATGACCCATGTCGAACCCGTCATCGTTGGCCACATCCTCGCCGCGCGGCGAGGTGTCGGGAAAGCAGATCGCGATGCCCTGCTCGGCGCACCAGACCTGCGCGCCCGCCTTGGTCATGGCGTTTTCGTGGGTGCAGGTCAGGCCCGACAGGTAGATCAGCACAGGCACGGGGCCGTGCTGCGCCTCTTCCGGCAGGTACAAACCGAAGGTCATGTCGCAGTTGGTGCTGTCGCTGGCGTGGCTATAGACGCCCTGCGTGCCGCCATAGCAGCGGTTCTCAGATTTGGTTTCCATGGTCAAAACTCCGTTTGCACAATGGCTAGCAGCGCCTCAGAGCATTGTCACCCAAGCGATGACGCCCGAGACGGTCAGAACCGACAGCGCGGTCGACACAAGGATCGCGGCAGAGGCGCGGGCAGGCGCAACCCCGTAGTGCTGTGCAAGCATATAGACGTTGCCCGCCACCGGCAGCGCCGCCGCCGCGATCATCACGCCAGCGGCATAGGGTTCGACGGTAAAGACCAACAGCGCGCAGACGGCCACGGCGGCGGGGTGCAGGACCAGCTTGCAGCTTGTCAGCCAGACGGCGACAGACAGCCTCTCTGCCGATTTTCCCGCCAGCGACGCCCCGATGGCGAACAGCGCACCGGGGGTGGCCGCACCGCCGAGGATCGTCAGAAACTCGTTCACCGGGGCGGGGATCGGCACCGCAAGGCTCGACACGGCAAGGCCCAGCACGATGGAGACGATCATCGGGTTCTTGACCAGACCCAGCGCGACGACCCTCAGGGTGCCCAGTTGCACCCGCCCGTCACGGCTGCCGGTAATCAGGATGACGATCAGGCTGCCGAAGACGATCAGATCGACCGCCAGCACCAGCATCACCGGCCCGATCGCGGCTTCGCCCAGCAACAGGACCAGCATCGGTATCCCCAGAAACCCCACGTTGCCGATCACGGCGCATTGCGCCTCGACCGCCGCTTCGGTGACGGGGCGCTTGCGGGCGACAGCGACGCCCGTGGCCAGCAGGTAGATCGCCGTGGTCCCCAACAGGTAGGCCAGCACGAAAGACGCATCCCAGACTTCGCCCAGCGACAGGTTCGCAGAGAAACGGAACAACATGGCCGAAAGGGCGAAGTAAAAGACGAACTTGGTCAGATAGGCCGTCGCCTCGGCCGTGAAGAACCCCCGCCGCGCTGCGCCATAACCAAGCCCGACGATGGCAAAGAAGGGCAGAACCTTGAGGAAAACGTCCAGCACCTAGTCGAAGGTTCCGGTGACGCGACCCAGCAGCATGAAGGCGCGGGCGCTGCGGGTCTCGGACAGCGCGATCAGATCGGCATCGGACGCCCCGTCTTCGAAGGATGCGAGCATCTGATCGAACTTGCGCAGGAAATGGTGCGCCGTATCGCGGAAAATCGTATCCTCGCGCATCCGGCCCGCCGTCAGGGCCAACGATGACCGGTCCCGCACACCGCCAAGGCCCGCCATCGCGCGTCCCCTTTCGCCCTGCGCGAACCGCCGCCAGATTTCAGGGCGGGCGCGGTCGGGGCGCAGGTCGTCCATGTAGATGCCGTCCTGGCTGAGCAGGGTCAGGATGTCCTGTGCCGCCTGCACCAACTGCTTGGCCACGCGGTCCTTCAAGGCCAGACGCAAGGCCGCGAAGCCTTCGCTGTCCTGATCGGTGTCGGGAAAGTTCAGCGCGCGCACCAGATTGATCCGCGACAGGGGCGGCGTCATGTCTTCTGCCTTGGTCTCGAAGGCAAGGCTGGGCTGGTCATCGGATTTGCGGGTCAACCGCACCGACGACATCGACCCCCCCGGACCATCGGCTCGCGATGTGGCGAAGGTCGCCAAAGCGGCTTCCGTCTTCTTGGCGGTCTGTACGATCTCGTCCAGCTTCTTTTCGACCAACGGCCCACTCTTGCCGCCCGCCCCGGCCTTGTCGGCCAAAAACGTCTGCAGGCCGTCCACCGCCTTTTGCATGCGGTGGCTTTCCTCGCGCATGATCTGCGCGGACCTTGCGGCAACGACACCAAGCCAGACCATCGCCACCGGCAGGAAGATCGCGATCACGATCAGCACCACGCGCAGGCTGTCGATCGGATCCCCCTCTGGCCGGACCGGCGGCATCATCAGAAACAGCAAGCCGACCACGACGATCCAGACAACCGATATCACGAAGGCGATCCGTTCGGCCGCACCAAGGCGCGGTCCGATCAGATGAAGGTCAGGACGGCTGTCAGCCATGATGTCTACTTGTAAGCGATCGAAAGGATTTCGTAGGACTTGTCACCACCGGGCGTGCGGACTTCGACGCTGTCGCCTTCGTCCTTTCCGATCAGGGCGCGCGCCAGCGGCGATTTGATGTTCAGCAGACCCTTCTCGATATCGGCTTCGTATTCGCCGACGATCTGGAAGGTCTTTTCTTCGTCCGTGTCCTCGTCCACCAGATTGACGGTGGCCCCGAACTTGACCGCGCCTTTCATCTTGGTCGGATCGATCACGTCGGCGAGCGAGATGACGCCTTCGAGTTCTTTCACGCGGCCTTCGATGAAGGACTGCTTTTCCTTGGCGGAATGATACTCGGCATTCTCGGACAGATCGCCGTGTTCGCGCGCTTCCGAGATGGCACGGATGATGGCAGGGCGTTCCACCGTCTTGAGATGCTTCAATTCGGCATCCAGCTTTTGATAGCCGGCGCGGGTCAGGGGTATCTTTTCCATAACGTGATCTTTCCTCGAAGGACTCGCGGTTTTAGGCACAATGACCGAAGCGGCGTCAAGGACCAACCCCCTTGCGGGCAGCGAAAGGCTGCTCGACGGCCTTTGACGTGGCGCTTGGCGCTACTTGCCGGGGTGCGACCCGGAAGGTGCGCCCACCAAAAGAAATGCAGATCAACGCTAGACTATCTGGTGCCCTGCCGCTTTCAGACGGGCTGCGATTTCCGCGATATGGAGCGGTCCGACCTCGCAGCATCCACCGACGATGGTGGCACCCGCATCGACCCAGCCCATGACCTGATCGGCATAGAGTTCGGGCGTGAAGTCGTGCCGACGGGTCAGCGCGTCCACTGTCGGCTTGTCTTCCAGAAAACCGTCGCTGATATGGGTGAACCCGTTGGCATAGCCGCCGAAGGGCACGTTCCCCGCCGCAAAAACCGCGAGCGCTGCCGGAATCGCTTCGGGGGCAGAGCAGTTCGCCAGAACCGCGCTCACACCGTCAAGGCCCAGCGCATCCGCCACGGGCTCGCCCGACCGCAGCTTGCTGCCGTCCCGATCGTCCACTGTCAGCGCCAGCCAGATCGGAAGACCCGCAGCCTTGGCCCCCTGCACCACGGACCTTGCGTGCAGCACCGACGCGACCGTCTCGCACAGGATCAGATCGCACTGCGAAGCGAGCTTGCGCGCGACCTCTTCGTAAAGCGGCACGGCCACCTCCGCTGCGGGGTGCAGGTCCGGCCGGTAGCTGGCGATCAGCGGCCCGATGGCCCCGGCGATGCGCTTGGCCCCGCTTTCCCGAGCCTCGGCCAGTGCCATGGCGTGCAGATCGGCAAATCGGCCTTCGACGGGTGTGCCCGCCAAGCGGTCGTGGTGGATCGCGTAGGTATTCGCGGTTGCAACGGTTGCTCCGGCTGCCGTGAAATCCCGGTGAATCCGCGCGACGAGACCGGGATGTTCGATCATCACCTGCGTGGACCAAAGCGGTGTCGGGCGGTCACCTGCACGATGCACCAGTTCCTGTCCCATGCCGCCATCGAGAAGGGTAATTTCGCTCATTCGCTCTGCCTTGCTGTCCCGTGCAGCCAACTGGAGGTCCGGCGGTCCGCCTGACCCCTGCCTGGCCTAGCGGCGCTCTACCCGCGAAGCGGGGGCGCGCCAAGCCGCTAATCAGCCCCGACACACCATGTCACACCTTTGCGAAGGCCGCGTCGAGAATGGCCTGCAATTGGGCCGCGTCCTCGGACGTGAAAGCATCGGGCCGGTCGCTGTCGATGTCGAAGACCGCGATGATCTCTCCCGCCGCGTCGCGGACCGGCAGGACCAGTTCCGACCGGGTCGACGACGCGCAAGCGATATGGCCGGGAAAGGCTTCGACATCCGGCACCAGCTGCACCTGCCCCGTCCGCGCCGCCGCACCGCAGACACCACGCGAAAACGGAATGACAAGGCAGCCGTGACCCCCCTGATAGGGGCCGATCTTGAGCAGACCGGGCGCCGTGACACGGTAGAATCCGGTCCAGTCGAACCGGTCGTCCGCGTGATGCACTTCGCAGGCGATCGTGGCCATCAGGGCGACCGCATCCGTCTCGCCTTCGATCAAAGAGGCGATGGTTTGGGCGAGGGTGTCGTAATTCATGATGGTGGCACTTCTGGTTGGGATCGGACCGGGGGTTTCACACCCCCGGACCCCCGTGGAGTTTAGGGGCAAGATGAAGGGGTCGGATCAGGCTACGCCCCCGACTGCGTAAGGAAAAGCCTCAACCTTGCCGCCTTTGGGTCACTTTGGGGCCATATGGATCGCTGAAACTGTAAATCGTAGCTGCATAGCTTCACCCGGCGTCGTGTATTTCCAGCCCCCACCCAGTTGCACGGCGTCGGGTACCCCATTGCACATCAACGACAATCGCCTAGTGTCCGATCCTCAACGGAGGACAAAGACATGCGCGACTTTCATCTGCCGGGGCGGTCCCCGGTTCTGGCCACCAACGGAATGTGTGCCACCTCGCACCCGCTTGCCGCGAAGGTGGCCGTCCAAATTCTGGAAGCGGGCGGAAACGCCGTGGATGCTGCCATTGCCGGGGCCGTGCTGCTGGGGGTTTGCGAACCTCAGATGACGGGGATCGGCGGAGACTGCTTTGTCCTGTTCAATGCCCCCGGAGAGGATCGCGTGCGCGCACTCAACGGATCGGGCCGTGCCCCCGCCGGGCTGGATGCCGGACATTTGCGCAAGAAAGGCGCCGTCATCGCGCCCGAATCCGCCGATGCGGTCACCGTGCCCGGGGCGATGGATGCTTTCTGCCGCCTGTCCGCCGACTGGGGGCGCCTTGGCCTTGCCGCGAGCCTTGCGCCCGCCGTTCACTATGCCGAAGCCGGCGTTCCCATCGCATCGCGCGTCGCCACGGATCTGGCCGAGGACAGCGGCAAGCTTCGAGGTGCGGCGCGCAAGTTTTTCGCCAACGCAGAGCAGCCCTTGCAAGAGGGGCAGATGTTCATGGCGCCCGGACAAGCCGACGTGCTGCGCCGCGTCGCGGTCGACGGGCGGGACGCCTTCTACGAGGGCGAAGTGGCCGAGGACATGGTCGCTTCGCTGCAGGCTGCCGGGGGCAGCCATACGCTGGCAGACTTCGCCGCCCACCAAAGCACTTACACCGACCCGATCAGCGGCGGCTACGGCGGGCTCGAGCTGTGCGAGCATCCGCCCAACGGCCAAGGGGCCACCGCGATCCTGTTGCTGAATATCCTGTCGCACTTCGATCTGGGCGACCTTGCCCCCTTTGGCGCAGAGCGCGCGCATCTGGAGGCGGAAGCGACCAAGCTGGCCTATGACGCGCGGCAGCGGTTCATGGCGGATCCCGATCACATGGCCCGGCTGGATCACATGCTGTCGATGGAGACGGCAAGGGGCCTTGCCGCGCTGATCGGCAAGGACCGCGTGCTGCCCCCTGCTGCTCTGGGCGCCGAAGCGGTGCACAAGGACACGGTCTATATCACCGTTGTCGATCGCGAGGGCATGAGCGTCAGCCTGATCTACTCGATCTTCCACGGCTTCGGGTCCGGGATCGCCTCGGACAAATTCGGCATCCTGTTCCAGAACCGGGGCGCGGGCTTTACGCTGGAAGAGGGTCACCCGAACGAAGCCGGACCGGGCAAGCGGCCGATGCACACGATCATTCCCGGCATCCTGCGGCAGAACGGGCGCGTCATCATGCCCTTTGGCGTGATGGGTGGTCAGTATCAATCCGCAGGCCACGCGCGCTTCGTGACCAACCTGACCGACTTCGGCATGTGCCCGCAGGAGGCCATCGACGCGCCCCGCAGCTTTGCGGAGCAAGGCCACCTGAAGGTCGAGCGCGGCTATACCGACGCCGTGCGCCAGCAACTGGCCGATCTGGGGCACGACGTGATCGTGCCAGACGGCGCCATCGGTGGCGCACAGGCGATCCTGCGACGCAAGGACGGCGTACTCGAGGGGGGGTCCGACCCCCGCAAGGACGGTTGCGCGCTGGGCTATTGACCGACTGGCTGAAACGCTTCTGCCGCCGCAGGCGCGGATGCTGGCCAAGCGGACAAGACTTTTGACGGTGTTCTGGGCTGCGATCTGGCTCGTGCCGTGCTTGGCCGTCATCCTGTGGCGCCTGCGCGACGGCATCTGGCGCGACAGCCATATGGGAGGCAGTGCCTAGTTCAACTGCACCTGCAGCGGGTATTGGCCGTCTTCGAACGGACCGAAAAGGTCGGGGACATCCGGATGGTCCACGGGTTCACCAGAGTAGTCTGCAACGAGGTTCTGTTCGGACACGTAGGCCACGTAATAGCTCTGATCGTTTTCAGCGAGAAGATGATAGAACGGCTGGTCTTTTTCGGGCCGGCTGTCTTCGGGAATGGACTCGTACCATTCGTCGGTGTTCGCGAACGTCGCATCCACATCGAACACGACCCCCCGAAAGGGATGCTTCCGGTGGCGTACGACTTGGCCAAGATAGTATTTCGCGCGCGTCTTCAGCATCAAAGTACCCCCGCCCTCCTGATAAACGCCGAAAAGGTGGCGAGTCCATCGAAGTGAGCAAAAAATCGGGAAACAGTCTGTGCAACTGTTTCCAAAGCCCTGCCCGTTCCGGCTCGACACCGGGAGGCAGTGGTCACTTTACCGCTCATTCGGCGGTCCTGACACCATCAAGACGCCAAGACCGTTTTCAGAGGCGTGGTTTTCCGCTAGACTGATTTCAAAATAACAAACGAAGCGAGAGGCAGATGAGCAAAATCTTTCGCGCACTGATTATTCTGGTCGTCCTGGGCAGCTGCGGCAGCCGTGAATTTTCTGCGCCCCGAAATCTTGAAAACGCCTGCGATATCCTGACGGAGAGGCCGCAATACGCACGCGCCTTCCGCAATGCCGAGCGGAAGTACGGTGTTCCGACGCCGACGCTCATGGCGATGATCTATCAGGAAAGCAAGTTCATCGGGGACAACCGTCCACCGCATCGCTACGCTCTGGGCGTCATCCCGGTGGGCCGCCAGTCCTCCGCTCTGGGCTACAGCCAGGCGCTTGATGGCACTTGGGCGGAATATCAAAGGGACGTGGCCGGGCGCCGTGCGGACCGCACCGATATTCACGCCGCCGCCGACTTCATGGGGTGGTACATGACCCTGACCGTTGCGGAAACCGGCGTGCCGCTGAACGACACCCGCAATCAGTACCTCGCTTATCATGACGGGCGGTCCGGCTATAAGCGCGGTACGTGGCGGTCCAAGTCGTGGCTGATCCGCGTCGCCAACGAGGTCCACCAGCGCGGGGTTCTCTATGACCAGCAGCTGCGGGCCTGCGGGAAGCGGTGAAATAGCGAAACGGCGGCCACCGGCCGCCGTTCATCGTTTCGTGGCGATGTTTACAGGCCCCGCTGCCGCATGGCGTTCTGGATATTGAACTGAATGTCGCCGATGCTTGCGCCCTGCTGCAGGTCGTTGAGCACCACTGTCGTCTGTTCGCCCAGATCGTCGGTCACGATCCACTGACGCAGCTCGACCGGATTGGCGGTAAAGACCATCTGGATGTTCCCGTATTGCGGATTGTCAGGATCCTGCGCGGTCACGGTCGTCTTCGTGCCGTCGGACACATGGTTCGTCACCATGCGCTGGCGGGTGAAATCGACATTCTGCTCGAGGATGATCTTCAGCGGCGTTTCCGAAAGCGGATAGCGTTCGACCCCCACGTTGGACCGCGGATCGAAAATCGCGACCTGTCCACCGCCCGCCATCACAAGGCTGTTGTCGGGCTCATTGTATTCGAACCGGATACGTCCGGGTCGCTTGATGTAGATTTGTCCCGTGGACAAGGTCCCATCATTGTTGATCTGGGTGAAACCGCCAGTGGCCGTGGTCATGCGGTTCAGGTAATTCGACACTTCAGCCAAGGGAATGGCCTGAGCCTGAGCGCGACCCGCCACCCCCGTGAAAGCAAGCGCCGCGAGGCCAGTCAAAACAGTGCGTCGTGTGGTCATATCTTTGCCTTTCGTCCGTCCGGGACAGTCCGTTGCCCGTAACATAGGACCGGTGTCGTCGAAGTTCACGCGCTAAGCGATAACATGCCAGCGACATGGGCTGTCATGCCGAGGCATAAGGAACATTTAACCTTGGTTGCGCATTGGGTAGCGAAAGCCGCGCAGAGCGCGGTTGAACTAAAAGGAGCATATCATGCCAAAGCATTTCACAGGTGGCCTTGACGGCCAGGATCGCCAAAAGAACATCGACATTCTTC
Source organism: Loktanella sp. (assembly GCA_020201155.1). Classification (GTDB taxonomy): domain Bacteria; phylum Pseudomonadota; class Alphaproteobacteria; order Rhodobacterales; family Rhodobacteraceae; genus JAIVHI01. The sequence continues at coordinate 21,339 of JAIVHI010000181.1, forward strand.
AAGGCACACTGACCGACACCATCGCCCTCACGCTGGCGGTCAAGCAGGCCCACTGGACGCTCAAGGGTCCGGGCTTCATCGGTGTCCACGAGCTTCTGGACGTCGTGGCCGACAACCTGCGCGACAGCGCTGACCTGATGGCCGAACGGATCACGATCATGGGCGGCTTTCCGGCCGGTACGGTCGAGGCCGTGGCCGATAGCACCGCGATGAAAGCCTACCCAGTAGAGCTGGAAGCGATCGAAGAGCATGTCGCAGCCCTGACAGAGCGCATGGAAGAGGTTGCCGCAAAGGTCCGCACCGGAATGAACGACGCCACCGACGAAGACACGGCCGATCTTCTCACCGAGGTCAGCCGCAAGCTGGAAAAAGACACTTGGTTCGTCGGCGCCAACCGCGCGCCCACCTGATCACGACCGACCGGCGCGATACCACGCAGCCAGCGTGCGCCGGTCATCATCAGACAGCATCGTCAGGTTTGCAGGCGGCATCGCATGGGTGATGGCCGCCTGCAGGTATATGTCCCGCGCATGGCGGGCGACATCGGCTTCGGTTTCCAGAAACACATCCTTGGGCGCCCACTGCATGTTGTTCCACGCAGGCTCTCGGGCGTGACACATTGAACACCGCCCCGTCACGATCTGATGCGCGTCCTCAAAGCCTTCGGCCTGCGCAAAGCGCGTCTCATAGGGGGTCATGGCGCGGGCCTCGGCCTCGTCATAGGTTTCATAACCCGGAAAGGTCGACAGCCAGGCAATCGCGATGAAGATCACCACGGTCGCGGCCCAGGTCCAGGTGGGCTGACCTTTGCGGGCGTGCATCGAGTTGAAGTAGTGCCGGATCGTGACGCCCATCAGAAAGACCAGCGCCGCGATGATCCATGCGTATTCCGTCCCGAACGCGAGCGGATAGTGGTTCGACAGCATCAGGAAGATGACCGGCAGGGTCAGGTAGTTGTTATGCGTCGACCGCAGCTTGGCGATCTTGCCGTACTTGGGGTCTGGCTTGCGCCCCGCCTTGAGGTCGGCCACCACGATCCGCTGGTTCGGCATGATGATCAGAAAGACATTCGCCGTCATGATCGTGGCCGTGAAAGCCCCCAGATGCAGCAGCGCGGCACGTCCCGTGAACAGCTGGTTGTAGCCCCAGGACATGACCACCAAGACGACGAACAGCAAAAGCATCAGGACGGTTGGCCGTTCCCCCAGCGGCGACTTGCACAGGACATCATAGACCGCCCAGCCGACCGCCAGTGACCCGGCAGAGACAAGAACGGCCTGCCAGATCGACAGATCGGCCTTCGCGGGGTCGATCAGATAAAGCTCTGCCCCGACCCAATAGACCACGGCCAGCAAGGCAAACCCCGACAGCCAGGTCGCATAGCTTTCCCATTTGAACCACGTCAGATGGGCGGGCATGGCGTCGGGCGCGACCAGGTATTTCTGGATGTGATAGAAGCCACCGCCATGAACCTGCCATTCCTCGCCATCCGCCGGCCCCTTGATGTCGCGGTTCAGTCCAAGATCGAGAGCGATGAAATAGAACGAAGACCCGATCCAGGCGATGGCCGTGATCACATGCAGCCAGCGCACGGCAAAGGCGGCCCAGTCCCAAAGAATTGCAGCGTCGTACATCAGCTTCCCCGATAGGTGCTCATGCCGAACGGCGACAGCAGCAGCGGCACGTGGTAATGATCGTCCTGCGCCATGCCGAACCGGATCGGCACCTCGTCCAGAAACAGCGGTTCGGTCGTGGCCTGCCCCGTCCGGCGCAGATAGTCGCCCGCGTGAAAGGTCAGTTCGTAGCTGCCCGTGGCGAACTCCGCCTGCGGCAGGATCGGACTGTCCGTGCGCCCGTCCGCGTTCGTCACGGCCTCGGCCACGGCTTCGCGCATCTCGCCGTCGATCCGTACCAGCGTGATGCGGATACCCTCTGCCGGGCAGCCACGCGCGGTGTCCAGCACATGCGTCGTCAGAAATCCTTGCGCCATCTTGCGGCCCCTTGCCCTATGCCCCTAGTCTCGCGTCAGTTTGACCACGGGACGACCCATGCCACAAGATGCCCCCCGCTATCCACGCGACATGATTGGCCACGGCGCCACGCCACCGGACGCCCGATGGCCCGAAAACGGGCGAATCGCCATAAATCTGGTCGTGAACTACGAGGAAGGCGGCGAAAACAACACGCTTCACGGCGACCCCGCCTCCGAGGCCTTCCTGTCCGAGATCGTCGGCGCAGCCGCATGGCCGGACCAGCGCCACTGGAACATGGAAACGATCTACGAATACGGCAGCCGTGCCGGCTTCTGGCGCCTGCACCGGATGCTGGGGGATCTGCCCGTGACGGTTTTCGGCGTCGCCACGGCGCTGGCCCGCTCGCCGGATCAGGTGGCCGCGATGAAGGCCGCAGGCTGGGAAATCGCGACCCACGGTTTGAAGTGGATCGAGTACAAGGATATGCCCGAAGACGCCGAACGCGCCCATATCGCCGAAGCGGTCCGGCTGCACACGCAGGTCGTGGGTTCGCCGCCACGCGGTTTCTATCAAGGGCGCGCCAGCATGAACACGCTGCGCCTTGGCGCCGAAGCGGGCTTCGACTGGCTCGCCGACAGCTACGCCGACGACCTGCCCTACTGGCACAGGTTCGGACGCGAAGATCATCTGATCGTGCCCTACACGCTCGACTGCAACGACATGCGCTTTGCCACGCCGCAGGGCTTCAACGCCCCTGCGCAATTCTACGATTACCTCAAGGCGACCTTCGACGGGCTCTACCGCGAAGGCGGGCGGATGATGTCGGTCGGTCTGCACTGCAGGCTCGTCGGGCGTCCGGGCCGGGCCGAGGCGCTGCGCGATTTCATCGACTACGCAAAAGGCCATTCCGGTGTCTGGTTCGCCACACGCGGGCAGATCGCGGATCACTGGCGGACACACCACCCACCCACCCGCCGGACAAGCCCGTCGCAGATGGACCGTGACACTTTCATCAAGACCTTCGGCGGTGTCTTCGAACATTCACCCTGGATTGCCGAAGGCGCCCATGCGCTCGAACTCGGCCCGGCCCATGACACGCCGGGCGGACTGCACAACGCCCTGACCCGCATCTTCCGGGCCGCCCCTGACGACAGGCGCCTTGGCGTACTCACCGCCCACCCCGATCTGGCCGGCAAACTTGCAGCCGCAAAGCGGCTGACGGCCCAGTCCAAGGCGGAACAGGCTTCGGTCGGGCTTGATGCACTGACGGACACCGAACGCGAAACGTTCGAAAAGGCGAATGCCGCCTATACCGAGAAATTCGGTTTCCCCTTCATCATCGCGGTACGCGACAATACCAAGGACGACATCCTGCGCGCCTTCGAGCGCCGCCTGCAACAGGATCGCGACACCGAATTCAAGGAAGCCTGCCGACAGGTCGAACGCATCGCCGAACTGCGCCTGCGGGACATGCTTTGAATATCGCCGCAGCCCCTCTGACCTCAGCCTCTTTCGCGCCTTTCGGCGACGTGCTCGATTGTCTCGGCGATCCCGACAAGATCATCAACGCGGGCCTCTGTGGCCGCTACCACGACCGCGCCACACTCGATTTCGGCAACGGGCGTGCGGGCCTGTCGCTTTTTGATGCACAGCCACGCAGCCTGCCCTACACCTGCGACCTGCTGGAACGTCACCCCGAAGGCTCGCAAGCCTTCCTGCCGCTGCATGAACACCCGTTTCTCGTCATCGTCGCGCCTGAAGCAAGCGGAACGCCGGGTCCCCCCCTTGCCTTCGTGACCAACGGGCAGCAGGGCATCAACCTCCACCGCGGCACATGGCACGGCGTCCTGACCCCCTTGGCCGCGCCCGGTCGCTTTGCCGTGGTGGACCGGATCGGCGACGGCCCGAACCTGCAGGAACACCCTCTCGATCCGCCCGTGACCGTGGTGGCTTCATCCGAGTGAAAATATGCGGCCTTAGATAGCAAACGCACCAACAGCGATACTAGATTTCCGACCTGTTGTGAATCACCCTTGGCCCATGCAGGACAAGTCAATCAACGGTGCGCTGCTGGCGCTGCGGAGCTATGCCGGGAAATGGGTGACGGTGTTTGAGAAGGCGGCGTATCGTGGCGGGTGATCAAGCCTGCCAGAACTTCCAGAAGAGGAACGATACGCCATGAAGAACGAT
>JAIVHI010000094.1 GCA_020201155.1 Loktanella sp.
TCACTGGGTGATGCGACAGGCTTTGTCTTCTTCGCTATTGGTGCCATGGTCTATTGCCTTGCACTCGTGCCGACCGCGTTGTCGACCTCTGCCTCCCCTGCGCCGCTGACCTCGGTGCGGCTCGATCTGCCCGCGCTTTGGCGCAATTCGCCCGTGGCAGTGGTGGCGGTGTTTCTGGTGGGGATTTCCAATGCGGCCTTCGGCACGCTTGCGGCCGTTTATGCCGACCGGGTCGGGCTGGTCCTGACGGGTATCGCGCTTTTCGTCAGCGTGCCTGTCCTTGCGGGTGCGCTGTCGCAGATCCCCATCGGCTATGCGAGTGACCGGATCGATCGGCGCAAGGTGCTGGTCGCGACGGTTGTCGTGGCGCTGGCCGCCGATATCGTCTTTGTGGCCTTCGCACCCGAGACGCGGCTTTTGAACCTCGCGCTTGTGGGTGTCTTCGGGGTGGCGATCTTTGCGATGTATCCTGTGATCGTGGCCCATGCCAACGACCATGCGCCGCCGGGGACGTCGATTCAGGTTTCTGGCGGTCTGTTGATGATCTTCGGGGTCGGGTCGATCTTTGGCCCCCTGGTCGCGGGCATCTTGATGACCGGGGTCGGCCCGCATGGGCTGTTCCTGACCACGGCTGGGGCGCATGTGCTGATGATCGCCTTCACGCTGTGGCGGATCGCGAAAAGTGCTGCGGTTCCGGTTGCGGAAAAATCGTCCTTTCAGGTCACACTGCCCGGAAGGGGCACGACCCCCGAGACCACGGCCCTGTCGGCAGGTGACGATGAGGCATTGCCGCTCGAGTCGCGCGCCGTGGCGGGGGCCGCCGCAGATGATGGCGACAAGGTCGCGCGCAATCCGGACGACGGATCAGACAGGTCTGGATAATCGCCCTTGCGTCAGGCCGTTGCGCGCAGCCCGGCGCCGACCAGCGACAGCAGGTCGCCGAAGTACCCTTGGGACCGTGCGGGCAGGTTCGGGTTCGAGGTGATCGCCATGACCATGCGTGGCCCGACGGCGATGATCTGTCCGCCGTAACCTCGGGCCAGGGCAAAGCGCTGGCCATCCTCGTTCCCCACGAACCAGCCCAGACCGTAACCCAAGCCCGACCAGGGCGAGCTTGTGCGCGGGGTCATGGCCGCTTCGATCCATTCGGCGGGCAGAACCCGCTGTCCGTTCCAGACCCCATCCTGCCGGTGCATTTCGCCAAAGCGCAGCATCGCATCGAGCGTCAGGCCCATCTGGTTGCCGCCAAGGTAGCGCCCCTGTGGGTCCTGCACCCAAGAGGGAATCGAGGCGCCGAGAGGGGTGCCAAGTCTTTCCCGCATCTGCGCCAGCAGCGACAGACCCGTGGCCTCGGCCAGCACCGCGCCCAGAACATGGGTCGAGCCGGTCGAATAAAGCATCCGACCGCCGGGTTCGGCCACGATCTCGCGCCCCAGCGCATCCGCGACCCAGTTCCGGCTGGCGATCCATGCGCCGTAGTTTCCGCCAGAGGTTCGTTCGAGCCCCGCCTGCATCGACGCCAGATTGCCGAGCGTGATCCCTGCCACCGCCGGATCGGCCCCCGAAGGCACAAGGCGCGGTGCGACTTCGCCGATCGTCGCATCGACCCCCGATACCTCGCCCCGCGCGATGGCGGCACCCAGAAGCGACGCAACCCAAGTCTTGGCCACGGATTTGACGTTATATGTGACCCCCTCTGCCGGACCCCGCAGGACGCGGCGCAGTGCCGGTTCGCCGTCGGCCCACAGGGCAATGGCATAAAGCTGGTCAAAGCCCGCCGCCCGCTCCGCGATGGCGTCCAGAGTGGACTGCGCGCGCAGCATGGGGGCAGCAAGCAGTGCGGCAGCGGTCGAGGCAAGCATCAGGCGTCGGCTTGGCATCTTTGTCCTTTCGGTCCGGACCGGTCCGCAAGGGCCTGTTCTGGCCGCCGGTTCCATTCTCGATACAACGAGATGGGCCGCGGCGTGCGTCTGCATATGGTCGATCACGCGCTGTTGAAGGAAGATGCCACATCCTGAACCGGTGTGGTGCCCGCCAAGTCAATCAAGATGAAAGACCTCTTCCATCGGCGCCCACCATTCCCCTTCTTCACGGCTATCGAGGGGGCGCTGCATGGGCCCGCAAATCTTCCACCAATCCTGCGTGACGGGGTCGCGGGCAATCGCGGCGTTGTCCGCTTCGAAATCGGTGCCCGTATATTCCCAGTAACTGAACATCAACATTTCCGGCATTCGCAGAAAGATCGAGTAGTTGGTGATATTGGACTGCCGCAGCCGGTCCAGCACACCGGGCCAGGCATCTGCGTGCAGGCGTTTGTAGTCGTCCAGATGCTCTGGCCGCAGTCCGATGACAAAGCCCATACGTTGCATGTCGTGTCCCCTTTTCAGATGTCCAATGCGTAAACCGTTGTCGCCGTCTTGCTGAAAAGCGCGGTGCGCTCGTCCTCGGACAGCCCGGCGGCCAGACTTTGCGCCGCCTTCAGCCACTGGTCATAATCGCCTGCCAGATTGAGCACCGGCCAGTCGCTTCCCCACATCAGCCGGTCAGGACCGAAGCAGGACAGAACGTGGTCGAAGACCCCGGTCAATGAGTCCGCCGACCAGCCCGGCCCGTATTCATTGGCAAGTCCCGACAGCTTGCAGCTGATCTGTGGATGACGCGACAAGGGATGTCCTGCAACATCGGGCGCACGCCGCGCAGGGCAGGGTGGGACAGCCGCGCAAGCTGTTCGGGCACGTCAGCCGTCAGGTCGATCCAGCCGACCACGCCCTTGACCAGTGGCGTGCTGTCCGCAAGCGACAACATGAATTCCGTCTCGGCAAGCGTAGGCGCCGCCTGAACCAGCACGGTGCCGGTCACCGCGTTGCGTTGCGCGATGGGCTGCAGGTCGCCGGGCAGCAGATCGTGGCGGATAGAGGCGACGCTGTCATCCATCCAGGAATAGTCGCCACGGCTGATGCGCCAGAAATGGTGATGGGCGTCGATGATCACGGATTTTTCCTTGCAGACCGTTGTGTTCTAAATAATAACAAACATAATTCAGAAGGATCCGTCAATGCCGCACACGCCCGTTCTTCAGTTTGGGACCAGCCGCTTTCTGCAGGCGCATGCCGATCTTTTCCTCTCGGAATCCATGCCGGGTGCGCGCCCCGTGACGGTGGTCCAGACCAGCGGTGATCTGGCGCGCGCTGGGCGATTGTCGGCGATGGTGGATGGATACGACGTGCGGATCGAGGGGATTTCAGACGGGCGAGAGGTGTCCGAGACCCGTCACGTGACCTCGGTCGCGCGGGGGCTGTCCATCGGACGGGATTTGGATGAGGTGACGCGGATCATGGCAGAGGAAGCGCGCTTTGTTCTGTCCAACACCGCCGATGCCGGATTCCAGCCCAGACCCGAGGATACAGGCGCAAGGTTCGACAGCGCCATGTCCTACCCCGCAAAGCTCGCGCATCTTATGCGTTCGCGCTTCGAGGCCGGCGGTGCCGCGCCACAGATCATGCCGACCGAGCTGGTGCAGAACAATGGCGCTGAACTGCGCGATCTGGTCCTTGCCGCCGCGCGAAAGATGGACGCGCCCTATCGCGAGTGGCTGGCGGAAGAGGTCGTGTGGGTCAATTCACTTGTTGATCGCATCGTATCGGCGCCTTTGAAGCCTGCAGGTGCCGTGACCGAGCCCTATGCGCTTTGGGCTATCGAGGCGGAGCCGCGGCTTGCCATGCCCTGCACGCATCCGTGCATGGAGGTCGTCGATGACCTTGGCTTGATCGAACGCCGCAAACTGTTCATCCTCAACCTCGGTCACAGCTGGATGGTGTCGCAGTCCGCGTATATCGCCACGACGAAAGAGCGGTTTGCGAACCCGTTTCTGGATCACAAGCTCGACGATATCGCCCAGAACCATGACGAAAAGCTGCAGCGCCGTATCGTCGCCTTTCTGAAGTGGGCAAGGGCGAACGGCGATACAGGCGGCAAACCACAACTGACGGCTGCGATTGAGGGGAAAACCACATGAAAACGCGTCAAATCGGACAAACCGACCTATCCGTGACAGAGGTGGCTTTCGGCTGCGCCAGTATTGGCAACCTTTACCGCGAGGTGTCCGAGGCAGAGGCGATGGCGGTTCTGGACGCAGCCTGGAACGCCGATATCCGCTATTTCGATACCGCCCCGCACTATGGTCGCGGCCTTTCAGAGCAAAGGCTGGGCCGCTTCCTTGCGGGGCGCGATGACGTGGTGATCTCGACCAAGGTCGGACGCGTTCTGTCGCCGGCGCAGGCCCCGATCGGCGAAGCCGACAGCTACGTCAATCCGGCGCAGAACGACGTGCGCTACGACTATTCCGGTGACGGGATCGAAGAGAGTTTCGAGCAAAGCTGCGAAAGGCTTGGACGCACCGATATCGACATTCTCTATGTCCACGACATCGGCGAATACACGCATGGAGCGGCAGCGAACAAAGGCCATATGGCCGCGTTTCTCGAGTCCGGCTACGACCGGCTTGTGCGCCTGAAAGAACGCAACCGCATCAAGGCTTTCGGGCTTGGCGTCAATGAATGTCAGGTCTGTCTCGACGTGATGGAAAACGCAGGCCCGCTTGACGTGATCCTGCTGGCCGGTCGGCTGACCCTTCTGGATCGCTCTGCCGAAGACCGACTGGTCCCCGCATGCGACGCCGCGGGAACCAGTCTGGTCCTGGGCGGTATCTTCAATTCCGGCATCCTTGCGACCGGTCCGGTCGACGGCGCCACCTACGACTACGGACCCGCCCCGCAGGATGTGCGCGACCGTGTGCAAACCCTGCAAGACCGCGCCGAAAGACACGGCCTTCCGCTTGCAACCGCAGCCCTGCAGTTCGCTTTCCGGCATCCCGCCACGGCGTCCGTCTTGCTGGGAACGGCCAAGCCCGCGTCCTTGCTGCGCAATCTCGATGCGCTGGCACAGCCATTGCCGGCCGGTGCAGAACCCGCCATCGCCTGAAGACGTCAGCCCAGATCGTGCTGCCGTAGAGATGACAGCAGCGTCGTCTTCGATGTGCGCAGGTGGCGCTGCGCCGCATTCCGCGCGGCGGCGGCATCGCGGGCTTCAAGGGCGTCGATGATGGCCAGATGCTCTTCGATGGCGGCCGCGTTCCGGTCTTTTTCCTCTGTCTTGTCCCACATGTAATGATAGTGAAAGATAAGCGAGATCACCTTTTGGAACTCTACCGTAAAGCGGTTGCGCACCACTGAATTGACGGCTTGGTGGAAGCGTTCGTCCAGCTTGGAAAACTCGTGAAAGTCGCTGTCCATATGGGCGCGTAGCTGGACGTGATCGTCGCGAATTTTGGCCAACTGGGCCCAGACCGGATGGTCCACGGGCGCTTCGGCGACCTGCGAAACCGCGTGAAGTTCCAGTATCGTGCGAAAGTCCGAAAGCTCGATCGCGAAGCCCTTGGTAAAGCCCAGCAGCCGCCAGCCCCCTTCGGGCCGGCGCTGCACCAGTCCGAACCGGCTGAGGCCCGCAAGGAACTCTTTCAGCTCGTGCTGGGGAACGTCGAAGGTGCGGGACAGCTCGGCGACAGAAAGCGCCGTGTTCGCGGGCACGTCGAAGCGCAGCACCCAGTCGAGAAACCGTTGCTCAAGATCGGCCGAGTGGGATCCGGCCTCTGGGACGGCGATGCGGTCTTCCGGGCGTGGCATGCGCAAAAGGCGCTTGTCGCGGCCATTCCACACGATCACCCCAAGTTCGGCCAGACGCGACAGGCAGCGCCGGATCACGGTGCGACTGACCCCCGCGATGTCGCCCAACTGGGTTTCCGAGGGAATTTGCGCATCCAGAGGCAGCGTCTCGCAGTACGCGAGGATGCGGTTGTAAGCCTCTCGGTAGCGCGTGTCGCTTCGTGCCATGGCAGTCACTCTCCTGCTGGTTTTCCGACCTGAACACTCTGGTCGAAAACGGTATATGTTTCGAATTATTAAAAACGGTTGACAGAAACTCTGCAATACACAATCAATGTATTTAATAATTAAATGCTACATGCGAAGGGGGGCGTATGGCGCACGCAGGAAAATCCGAAAGCTATCTGGGCTTCGCCAAGGTCATGCCGGATGCCGCGAAGCTGCATCAGCTTTCCGCCTTGCTGACGCTGGTGCTTCTCATTCTCGGCTTTTCGATGGCAAGCCAGTCCTTCTTTTCGGTCAACAACAGCCTGACCATCCTTTTGCAGACATCGGTAATCGGCTTGTTGGGCATCGGCCTGACCATGGTCATCATCACGGGCGGAATCGACCTGTCCGTGGGGTCTGTGCTTGCGCTGTCGGGCGTCGCGACCGGAATGACGATCAAGGCCGGGCTTCCGGTGGCGCCTGCGATGGCCTTTGGCGTGCTTGTCGGTGCCGCTTGCGGCATGGTCAACGGTTTCGTAGTGACCCGCCTTCGGATTCCGCCCTTCGTCGCGACGCTGGGCATGATGCTGATGGCCCGTGGATTGGCACTGCAACTGACTGGCGCGGCCCCGATTTCGCAACTGGGCAGCGCATTCGGCACGCTTGGCAACGGGACGCTCTTCCGCGTGGTCGAGATGCAGGACAACGGTTTCCCGAAAGTCATCTTCCCCGGCATTCCTTATCCTGCGGTCCTGTTGCTGATCGTCGCCATCGGCTTTGCCTACTTGCTGCGCCGTCGCCAGATTGGCCGCCACATCTACGCCACCGGCTCGAACGAGGAAGCGGCGCGTCTGTCGGGCGTCCGTGTCGATATGACCAAGCTTTATGCCTATACGATGTCGGGTGCGCTGGCTGGATTGGCCGGGAATGTCCTGATGTCCCGCCTCGTCACGGCACAGCCAAGCGAAGGCGTGATGTACGAACTTGACGCGATCGCCGCAGCGGTGATCGGGGGCGCCTCGCTTTCGGGCGGCGTCGGGACGATCTCGGGGACGATGGTCGGTGCCTTCATCATCGGCATCCTGCGCAACGGCCTGAACATGGCGGGTGTGTCCGCCTTCATTCAGCAGATTGTCATCGGCGTGGTGGTGATCGGTGCCGTCTGGATCGACCAGATGCGCAACCGGACCTGACATGCCCCCTTTCGGTCGCCCGACCCGCGGGCGACCACCCGGACGACCTACGACGACGAAAATCTCAGCAGAGGAGGAATGAGATGAAGACGATTAAAATGGGACTGCTCACATCGGTGTTCGCGCTTGCGGCAGGAAGTGTGCAGGCGGGTGAAATTGCCGTCATCGTGAAGACGACCAGTTCGAACTTCTGGCAGAACGTGAACCGCGGAGCGGAGGCCGCGATCGACGCGCAGTCAGAGCACACCTACACCTTCGACGGTCCAGCCACCGAAAGCGCCATCGCCGATCAGGTGAACATGGTCGAGAACGCGATCAACCGGGGTGTGTCCGGAATCGTACTGGCCCCGTCGGACCCCAGTTCTCTTGCGCCGTCGGTCAAGCGCGCCTTCGAAGCCGGTATCCCCGTCGTGATCATCGACAGCGCGCTGGAGGACGGGGCAGAGGGCACCTATCAGGCGTTCCTGTCCACCGACAACTGTGCGGCAGGCGAAGCCGTGGCCCAGCGGATGATCGAAGAGGCCGGAACAGAAGGCAAGGTCGGGATCATGTCCTATGTGGCCGGTGTCGGCTCCGAAATCGGGCGCGTGGGGTGTTTTTCGGACTACCTGACCGAGAACTCGGACCTTGAAATCGTCGGCCCGCTCTATTCGCAAAGCCAGATGGCGCTGGCGCTGAACCAGACCACCGACATGCTGGCCTCGAATCCCGATATGGTCGGGATCTTCGGCGCCAATGAACCGACCGCCGTGGGTATGGGCCGGGCCATCGTGCAGGCCGGAAAGGCCGGATCGATTGCCGCACTCGGCTTCGATGGCAACGAAGACCTTCAGGAGTTCGTGCGCGACGGCGTGCTGGCGGCGACAGCCGTGCAAGGATCCTTCGCCATGGGCGAGATGGGCGTGAACGCGGTCATCGACATCATGAACGGTGAAGAGGTCGACAGCTTCATCAACACCGGTGTCGTTCTTGTCGATTCCGACAACATCGATACCGACGAAGCCCAGAACGTCTTGTACTGACGTGAACCTGTCGGGGGCGCCTGCCGCCCCCGACGCAAGACATCGGCGCAGAAAGGTGATCCATGCAGAATACGTCCCAAACCCCGCTTGTCGAAATGCTGGATATCGAAAAGCACTTCGGCGGTGTCTGCGCGGTGGATCACGTCTCGCTCGACCTTTATCCGGGCGAGGTCGTGGGCGTGCTGGGGCACAATGGCGCCGGCAAGTC
>JAIVHI010000273.1 GCA_020201155.1 Loktanella sp.
CGCCGCGCGTACTTGCGGCTGGCCGGACGGGCATCGGCGAGGCCGTAGTAATAGTTGCGCCGCGCGATGCCGTAGGCATCGACCAGGTGATCCGGGGCCGCGGCAATCGCCTGCCGTGCAGCATCGGCCGTCTGCGGACCGATCACTCCATCGACTGCAACGTCAAACCGCATCGCATTGAAAACACGCTGCAATATCTTGACAGCATTGGCACCTGCATTGACATACATGTCAAAGACACTGGCCTGAAGCGGGTTTGGAAGACTGTCGATCCCTGGCCCGAAAAAGTAGTGTTTGAGAAAAATGTCCCGCGCCTGATCCATCGTCAGCGCACGCACATCCGCTTCCGTGACCACGCCGTCCCCCGTCAGATCCAGCCCCAACCGCCGCATGGTATGGATGGTCACACCATGCTTGGTGGCGCCGCCCGGATCATCCGGGTCATTCACATAGCCGCCCTCGCGGGCGACGATATCCGTGGCAATAACCTGAACGCTTTGCATCTGGTGCCTCCGTTTGGTGGAAGCACTGTGCCGGCGACAGGTTAATTCGTCATCGCACCACCGTGCGATGCCTCCTCAAGGTCCGGATCCACGTAGGTCCCTTGCGCCTTGAGAGCATCGACGACCTCTTTCGGCATGTAGGTCTCATCGTGTTTGGCAAGGATTTCAACAGCCTCGAAGGTGCCGTTCACGTAGCGGCCCTGCCCGACCATACCCTCTCCCTCGTTGAAGAGGTCCGGCAGGATCCCGTCGAAGACCACCGGAATGGAAGCACCGCCATCGGTCACGCGGAAGCTGACCCGTGTTCCCTGACCGCGCAGGATCGAGCCGTCCTCGACCAGACCGCCGATCCGGAACAGCTCGGTCGGGCCCGGCGGGGCTTCGACCACTTCACTGGGCGAGCGGAAGAACTGGAAGCTGTCAGAGGGCAGGACCGCCAGCAGCGCCAGAACGGCGGCAACACAGACGCCCGCCAAACCGATCACCTGAACCCTACGCCGTTTTTTCAGCGACTTCAGTCCACTCATGGAAACACCGGTGCCAACATAAGTCCCGCCTCCTCGTCCAGACCCAGCATCAGATTGGCATTCTGGAGCGCCTGACCACTGGATCCCTTGGTCAGATTGTCCAACGCCGCGACGACGATGACGCGACCGGATATCCGGTCAGCCGTCAGGCCGATATGAACGAAATTCGAGCCCCGCACGTGATGCGTCGACGGCAACTCTCCCCGCGGCAAAACCACGATGAAAGGTTCTGACGCATAAGCCTCGGTCAAAGCCTTTTCAATGGTTTGCACGTCACCCCTCACGTATGCGGTCGCAAGAATTCCCCGGTTCATGGGCAGAAGATGCGGCGTGAACTGCACCCTTACGTCACGGCCTGCGATCGCGGAAAACTCCTGATCGAACTCGCCCAGATGGCGGTGCGTGCCACCGACGCCGTAGGCGTTCGTGCCTTCGGACAATTCGGCATGCAACAGAATGAACTGACCCGTCGCCGCGTTGCATCCCGTTCCGGCCACCAGCCGCGCCGCCGCGATCTTTGACCGGTAGAATTCGGTCAGGCCATAGACGGCCTCTTTCTGAAGATCGGTGGCGGTATGAGCATTTCCGTACCATTTGGCATAGCTTTCGGGGTCGCGCAGGCGAAAATCAGCAGACAGGTCCACGATCTTGAGCGTGGCAGGCAGGGCCGCGATCACCTCTTGGCTGGTCTTGTGCGGCAGGGCGCAAAAGCACAGGTCGATGCCGGTCCAGTCCACGTCCTGCCACGTGACGAGGTCGGGCAGGTCTTTGAGGTGGCGCAGATGCGGGAAAACGGATGCCATCGACTGTCCGGCCTTGGAGTTGCCAGACAAGGCGGCAATCCGCATCCCCGGATGGGTCGCGATAAGGCGCACAAGTTCGGCGCCGGTATAGCCAGATGCGCCCAGAATGGCGATGTTCTTCATACTGTCATCCTTTGGGATGTAGATAAGTTACCGGCCCTTAGCGTGCAATCAGGCAGACTGAAACGTGATCTCGCGTCGCAAGAACTGCGTGGCACGGCCCGACACCCGCTTGGGGTCGCCCGTGGTCAGAAAGCTGACGCCCTGCCCGTCGCCGATCATTTCGGGCCGCCGCGTCAGGTAGTCCGCAAGGCTCTCTGCCACGAGGTTGGCCTGCGAAAAGACCTGCACATCCGCGCCCAAGGCATCCTGAAACGTATCGGCCATGAGAGGGTAATGGGTGCAGCCCAGCACGGCAGCATCCGGCAGCGGCATCTTTCGCTTGAGCGCATCCACATGCGACCGCACAAGAGCGTCCGCGAGGATCATGTCACCCTCTTCGATGGCATCGACGACGCCGCCGCAGGCCTGTCCCTCGACATCGACACCGATGGCGCGAAAGGCAAGCTCGCGCTGGAAGGCACGGCTGGCGACCGTGGCCGGGGTCGCGAACAGGGCCACATGCTTGATGCGAACCTCGTGCGGGGGCGAATTGTCGCCCCACTGCCGTTCGGTCAGGGCCTCGATCAGCGGCACGAAGACACCAAGCACGCGCTTGCCCTTGGGCACCCAGTGTTCCTGCATCCGGCGCAACGCCGCAGCCGATGCCGTATTGCAGGCAAGGATCACCAGATCGCAGCCTTCATCAAAGAGGCGCTGGGTGGCGGTCGTCGTCAGGTCGTAGATATCATCGGGCGTGCGAACGCCGTAGGGCGCGTTGGCGCTGTCACCCAGGTAGACCAGCGGCAGATCCGGCAGGCGCTTGTGAATCGCATCCAGCACCGTCAGGCCGCCCAGCCCGCTGTCGAAAATCCCCACCGCCATCTGTGCGCCCCTTGTATCTGGTCTCGAACTCGAAGCCCAGATAATCAGGATCGACCGAGCTTGGCGACAACTGATAGGTCGACTGCCGGAGAAAAGCCATGGCCCCTCGTGTGTCGTTGCCAAAGCGCGCCAGCGTGTCAGCGGGAATAGGCTGACCGATCCGCAACCGGACGGGTCGGTCACTGCGGCGGTAGAATTCGCGGATCATCAGCCCCATCCGCAGCGAATAGTTCAGATGGCTGGCCATCTGGAACAACCGGCTGTTGGAGCCTTCGAAATAAATCGGCAGAACAGTGGCCCCCGACCGGGTGATCATCTTAGCCGTAAACGACCGCCAATTCGGATCGGCAGGCGTTGAAAAGGGGGTCGGCGCGGTGCTGACCGTGCCGCCGGGAAAGACCCCCACCGCACCGCCGCCGGACAGATAGCGCAGGGCTTCGGCACGGGTCGCCAGATTGCTGCGCACGGCGTCGGTGGTCTCGTCGAAATCGATCGGCAGGATCACACGCTCCAATTCCGGCGTGCCGCGAAAGATCCGGTGCGCCATGATGCGAAAGTCCCCGCGCCGCAGGCAACTGAGGATCTGTCCCATGACCAGACCGTCAAGGATGCCGTAAGGATGGTTCGCCACGACGACCAGCGGCCCATCGCGCGGAATGTCGTCAAGCGTCCCGGACGCCACATCGAGCGAGACGCCGTAGCGGCGCATGATCTCGGACCAGAAGGCCGTGCCGGTCACCGGAATGTCCGCGGCCTGCGCACGGCGAATCAGACCGATCCGTCCCGTGGCGTTTTCCATCCCGCGGATGAACCGCTGACCCAGCTTGCCCCGCGCAGATGTCGCGTAAGATACTTCGTTCGCGATGTGCCGCATACCGCTGTCCCCGATTCACCCCTGTCGGGAATTCTCGTAGACCACTTTCGTGACAGAGCGGTGACGGTCATTCCGCCGCAACGGCAGATCGCTGGGCCTTCAATCGCGTCAGAAGGGCTGCGCGCCGGTCGCGGGCCTTGGCGGCATTGGCCTGCTTGACCGGTCCGAAGCCGCGGATGTCGAGCGGCAGCCTTGCCAGTTCGATCGCGGCCGCCACATCTTTTGGCCCGTCGCGCAACAGCACCATGTCAGCTTCGTATTGCGCGATCAGGGCCCGCTCCATCCTCCGTTCGGCGCTGTATCCGAAAGGGTCGAAGGGCGTCCCGCGCAGCCCCTTGAGCCGCGCCAAAAGGGGAAAGAGCCGCGCCATTCCTGCGCCGAAGGCGCGCTTGATCGGGCGCCCGTCGGGGCCCTGTCCGGCAAACACCGGCGGCGACAAGTGGTATGTCAGCTTGAGGTCGCCATCGAAATGCGCGCGGGCTTTCGCTGCACTTTCCGACAGCAGCCGCGCAACCTCGTATTCATCCTTGTAGGCCAGCAGCTTGTGGTAGCCCAAGGCCACCGCCTCGCGCAGGTCGCCGTCGAAACTGTCGACCAGCTTGCGATAGCGCTTGGCCAGTTCCTTGCCCTGATAGGCCATCAGATGCCGTTCACGAAAGGCGATCCGCTGTGCAAGCGTCTTCGGTCGTTCGACCACCTGTGCCGAAAGAAGCGTTGTGACCCGATCCGGGTTCAGCACCGCCCAGCGCCCAAGCTCGAAGGCCCGCAGGTTCTTGTCCACGGCGGCACCGTTCAGCGCGACCGCGCGGCGGATCGCATCCGCCGTCAAGGGCACGGCGCCCATCTGCCATGACGCCCCGAACAGCATCATATTGGAAAAGATGCTGTCCCCCATGACCACCTTGGCAAGCTCGGAGGCGTCGAACATCACCAGTCCGTCTTTCAACCGGGCCTCCAGGCTCAGCTTCAACTGGTCGACAGGCAGACGAAACTCTGTGTCACGGGTGAAGTCGCCGGTCATGATCTCGTGCGCATTGACCACGCCCTTGGTGCGACCGCTGCGCATCAGGCCAAGTGTCTTGGACCCCGCGCTGACGACCAGATCGCCACCGATCAGCGTATCGGCCTCGCCCACCGCGACACGGATCGCGGCGATATCCTCGGGCCTTTCGGCCAGTCGGCAATGGATGTGAACCGCCCGGTGCCCGGTGTCCACATCTACCGTGGCGCCGCGTTTGATCTGCGCACCCTCAACCGTGACGAATGAGGGGCAAAAGCCCTTGAGGCACGAGAAATCCTTGTTGCAGCCCGACTGGTCAATGGCACGCTTGCGGCCCAGTTCCGTTTCGACCGGAACGATGGAGACGCAGTTCGACTGCACGCCGCAATCGCCACAGCCTTCGCAGACATCCGTATTGATGAACACGCGCTTGTCTGGGTCGGGAAACTGGCCGCGCTTGCGGCGGCGGCGCTTTTCGGCAGCACAGGTCTGGATATAGACGATGGCGCTGACACCTGCGACCTTTGACAGTTCATCCTGCACGCGCGGCAGTGCATCGCGTCCCTCGATCGGCACGCCCTTGGGAAACCGAGCCCGGTCCACGTCTTCTTTTTCGTCATAGACGACGCGGACATCCCCCACCCCCATCGCCAGCAATTCACGCACGATCCGGTCGGCCTGCAGGTCACCGTCATTTCCCTGCCCGCCGGTCATGGCGACCGCATCGTTGAAGAGAATCTTGTAGGTGATCGTCGTCCCCGCCATCAGCGCGAACCGGATCGCCTGCACGCCAGAGTGGTTGTAGGTGCCGTCGCCGATGTTCTGGAACACGTGGCCACGTGTCGAGAACGGCGCCTCGCCCACCCAGTTGGCCCCTTCTCCGCCCATCTGGGTGAAACCCACGGTGTCGCGGTCCATCCATTGAACCATGTAGTGGCACCCGATGCCTGCGTAGGCACGGCTGCCTTGCGGCACCTTGGTCGAGGTGTTGTGCGGGCAGCCCGCGCAGAAGTAAGGCAGCCGCGCCGCCAGTTGCGGTGCATTGTCGGCCTGATGCGAAGCGGCGATTTCGGCCAGACCCGCGCTGATGCTATCGCTCCCGCAGCCTTCGTCCTGCAGGATGCCGCCGATCTTTTCGGCGATCCACAGGGGGTTGAGGTCGGCCTTGGTCGGAAAGACAACTTCGCTGCGGCCTTCCCCCACTCCCTTGTGCCAGCCGTAGACGCGGCGCCCGGTCCGGTCGTCGAACAGCGCCTCTTTCACCTGCCCTTCGATCAGCTTGCGCTTTTCCTCGACCACGACGATCAGATCGAGCCCTTCTGCAAACGCGTGAAACGACGCCATATCCATAGGCCAGACCTGCGCGACCTTGTAGGCGGTGATGCCAAGCCGGTCCGCTTCGGCGGCGTCGATCCCCAGAAGCGAAAAGGCATGCACAAGATCGAGCCAGTTCTTGCCCGCCGCGACAAAGCCGACCTTGGCACCGGCCCTGCCGATCTTGCGCTGGTCCATCCGGTTGGCGCGGCTGAACGCCTCGGCCGCGCGACGCTTGTGGTCGATGATCCGTTCTTCCTGCAGCTGCGGCGTATCCACCAGCCGAATGTTCAACCCACCCTCGGGCAAGTCCAGATCAGGGCGGGTAAAGGTCAGACGGTGCGGGTCGCCGTTGACCACGCTTGTGACCTCGATGGTGTCCTTCATGGTTTTGAGACCGACCCAGACCCCGGCAAAGCGGCCGAGTTCCCAGGCATAGAGGCCGTAGTCCATGATCTCTTGCACGCCGGCGGGGGATACGATCGGCATATAGGCATCCAGCATCGCCCAGTCGGACTGATGCAACGTGGTCGAGGATTCGCCCGTGTGATCGTCGCCCATCGCCATGACAACGCCGCCGTGGGGCGATGTGCCCGCCATATTGGCATGGCGCATCACGTCGCCCGACCGGTCCACGCCCGGACCCTTGCCGTACCACAGTCCGAAGACACCGTCGTATTTCCCTTCGCCCCGCAATTCGGCCTGCTGGCTGCCCCAAAGGGCGGTTGCGGCAAGGTCTTCGT
This sequence comes from Loktanella sp., assembly GCA_020201155.1. Lineage (GTDB taxonomy): Bacteria > Pseudomonadota > Alphaproteobacteria > Rhodobacterales > Rhodobacteraceae > JAIVHI01. Next base: position 6,749 of record JAIVHI010000273.1, read on the forward strand.
TCAGCCCCGGTTGAAAGTGTATCTGCGCCGGTTCCAAGACCTTCTGCGCCCGCGTCATCTGCATGTCGACGGCCCCCAGCGGCGAGCCGCGATAGCCTGTCACGTAGCCCGCCGTATTCAGCCCTGCCCGCGCGTCCCGGGCCCGTTGCATCAGCATCAGACGCACCAGCGCCTGCGTGCCGTTCAACAGCACGATGTCCTTGTCCAGATCGTACCGATCGTTCAGGCTGATATCCTGATGAGCCATGACGCTCCTCCCAAAGCGAATTGCCATGAAAGCTTAGGTCATATTTGCTGACCTGTCAGTGGTAATTCCCCTGCACGTCACCTATTTGTAATAGCGATAAGCTATCGTAGGATAAGCACTCAAGACCGCCACCTTTTGAACCGACAGGCTATTCATGGACTGGGACAAGCTCAGAATCTTTCACGCGGTCGCCGATGCAGGCTCGCTCACCCACGCCGGTGACACGCTGCACCTGTCCCAATCCGCCGTGTCCCGTCAGGTGCGCGCACTGGAAGAGACGCTGAATACCACGCTCTTTCACCGGCATGCGCGGGGCTTGATTCTGACGGAACAAGGCGAGCTGCTGTTCGACGCGACCCGGTCGATGAACAAACGGCTCGAGGCTGCCGCGGCACGGATCAAGGACAGCGAAGAAGAAGTCTTTGGTGAGTTGCGCGTCACCACGACGACGGGGTTCGGCACGCTCTGGCTCGCCCCGCGCCTGTCGAAACTCTACGCCAAGTATCCCGATCTCAAGATCGACCTGATGCTCGAAGAACGCGTGCTCGACCTGCCCATGCGCGAGGCAGATGTCGCCATCCGCATGAAAGAGCCCAGTCAGGCCGACCTGATCCGCAAGCGGCTGATGTCGGTGCGGATGCAGCTTTTCGCCAGCAAGACCTACATCGCCGCCAACGGCGCGCCCGAGCGTATCTCGGACATCTCGCGTCACCGGCTGATCTGCCAGAACCCGAACTCGATCCAGGTTTCGGCGGGTCTGTCGCTGACCCACCATCTTCTGACCTACGACGTTCCCAGCCTCTTTACCGTGAACAACTACTTCGGCGTGCTGCAGGGCACGATCAACGATCTGGGGATCGGCGTTCTGCCTGATTACGTGGCCGAAGATACCGAAGAGCTGGTGCGCGTCCTGCCCGATCTGGAATCGGGTGAAGTGCCGACCTTCCTCGCCTACCCCGAAGAACTGCGCCAATCGAAGCGGATCACCGCCTTCCGCGACTTCGTGCAGGAAGAGATTCAGGAACAGCGCCGCAAGAACCGCGCCCCGAAAGCCAACGCGGCGGAATAGCCGGTATCGTGCGACCGTCGGTGCGTGCAGTGGCGGCAAGGCAACCCTTGGCGCCGTTGCCTGTGACCGCCATGCGACACACGCATAGCGGCAATGCAACGATAGGTCGCCTTTTTTCTTGAACGCCTAAAGTAGCGGCACTATCTGAAATGTTGAAGCAGATGATGTCTTAGACTCATTTCTTCAAACCTCCCTGTTGGACTTCGCCGGGCCTTTGGCCCGGCTTTTTTTTGCGCCCCGCTCGGTTGAAAAACCAAGTCGATTCCAGTGCTCTTTCCCTTGACCGCATCCTCGCCTAAAAGCCGGACGAGACTGCCCGAAGGGAAATCCATGTCAGACCCGATCATCACCGAAGACCTCATCGCCGCGCACGGTTTCACGCCTGACGAATGGGCCGAGGTGAAAAGGATCCTGAACCGCGATCCGAATTTCACCGAGATGGGCATATTTTCGGCGATGTGGAACGAACATTGTTCCTACAAATCCTCCAAGAAGTGGCTGCGCACCCTGCCGACGACCGGCCCGCAGGTCATCTGCGGTCCCGGCGAAAACGCGGGCGTCGTCGATATCGGTGACGGGCAGGCTGTTGTCTTCAAGATGGAAAGCCACAACCACCCATCCTACATCGAACCCTACCAAGGCGCGGCGACCGGCGTCGGTGGCATCCTGCGTGATGTCTTTACCATGGGCGCACGCCCCATCGCCGCCATGAACTCGCTGTCGTTCGGAGACCCGCATCACCCCAAGACCCGGTCGCTCGTCTCCGGTGTCGTGGCGGGTGTCGGCGGCTATGGCAACTGTTTCGGCGTGCCGACCGTCGGCGGCGAGGTGCGGTTCGATTCCTCCTATAACGGCAACTGTCTGGTCAACGCCTTTGCCGCCGGTCTGGCCGATGCGGACAAGATCTTTTACTCCGCCGCTTCCGGCGTCGGCATGCCCGTCGTCTACCTTGGCGCCAAGACCGGACGCGACGGGGTCGGCGGGGCGACGATGGCGTCAGCCGAGTTCGACGACACCATCGAGGACAAACGCCCCACCGTGCAGGTCGGTGATCCCTTCACCGAAAAACGCCTGATGGAAGCGACGCTGGAGCTGATGGCCACAGGAGCCGTGATCTCGATTCAGGACATGGGGGCTGCAGGCCTGACCTGTTCCGCGGTCGAAATGGGCGACAAAGGCGGGCTGGGCATCCGGCTCGATCTGGAAAACGTCCCCCAGCGCGAAGAGAACATGACAGCCTACGAAATGATGCTGTCGGAATCT
>JAIVHI010000182.1 GCA_020201155.1 Loktanella sp.
CCGCCGAGGCGTCACGCTCGTGCGAAGTCGCATCCGCCGCCGTATCGTCCTTGCTGCCGGCCCGACCAGGACCGACCGGGCCCTTGCTGGCCGGTTCGCGCCAGCCCAGCCACAGGACCAAGGCCACGACGGTCGCAACCAGAACCGCGATCACGGCAGCAGCCGTCCATGGGTAGTCGTAAAGAACGAGGGCGACGCCCCCGCCGATGAAACCGAAAAGAACCGCGATAACCACGATCCCCTCTTCCTTCGGTGCAGATTTCGGGTCGAACATTCTTCGGGCTCCTTACTTTACGTCGCACAGTTGCGACATCTCGTCAGGGCAAGGCCCGATGCCGCAGACGCGGACACCAAGGGCCAGCCCCTCGGCCAAGACCATAAGAGGAGAATCACGTTCAGGTGAAGGGTTTTAACGTAATCCGCCGCAGCGGCGGATTTCAGCCTTTGGCGAATTCGGCAGCCTGCGCCACCCAGTTGTCGCGCACGATCCGTCCCTTGAAACGCAGGCGCGCGTCGACCCAGGCGATTTCAGCATCACCCCAACCGGCGATCTGGTCGAAATGGTAGAAACCCAGTTCGTTCAGTGTCTCTTCCAGTTTCGGACCGACGCCGGAAATCCGCTTGAGATCGTCGGCCCCGCCTTCGCGCGGTGCGTTCAGCGTGGCGGGTTCCCGTTCCTCGGTTCCTTCCGGCAGACCGCTGACGGTGCCGGCCGGTGCATCAGGGCTGTCGGGGGCATCTTCATGGGCCGATTTCACGCGCTTGTCGCTATTCGTCTTGGGCGTCGCGTCGGTTTTGAGCTTGGCACCCTTGCTGGGCGTCCCCTCTTCCGGCTTGCCGGTGGCTTCCACGTCAGGCGCCTCGCCCGGTGCTTCCGACACCTTGTCAGAGGCTTCGCCCCTGTCGCGCGGTGCAGCCTTGTCCCCTGCGACACGTCCGCCCTGCGCCCCGTCCGGCCCTTGCGGGGACAGTTTTTCGTCACGCGCGGCGGCGGTCGGGTCGGGATCGGCGGCGCCAGCAGTGCGCCACGGCGTCAACAGCGGCACCTCGGTCCCATCGATGCGTTTGACCGTGTCACCGATATCGGTCGCCAGCTGGGCCGAGGCGTTATAGCGGGGTTTGCCGCTATCGTGGTCGGTCAGGCTGGTCAGCCCGCTGAGCGGTTCGGACGCATAACGGCCATTTTGCGGGCCGGGTGTCGGCACCTTGCCAGCGGCCAGTTCGTCGATGATCTCGGCCAGCCGTTCGGTGGTCAGATCCTCATAGTAATCCTTGCCGATCTGGGCCATCGGCGCGTTCGCGCAGGCCCCGAGGCATTCGACCTCTTCCCAAGAAAACTTGCCGTCGGCAGACAGCGCATGCGGCTTTGCCGCGATCTTTTCCTGACACACGGAAATCAGGTCTTCGGCACCGCAGATCATGCAGGACAGTGTGCCGCAGACCTGAATGTGAGCGACGGAGCCCACCGGCTGAAGCTGGAACATGAAGTAGAACGTGGCCACTTCGAGCGCCCGGATATATTCAAGCCCCAGCATCTTCGCCACGCCTTCGATCGCGGGGCGGGTCAGCCAGCCTTCCTGTTCCTGCGCGCGCCAGAGCAAGGGAATGATCGCCGATGCCTGACGGCCTTCGGGATATTTCGTCATCTGCGCCTCGGCCCAAGCCTGGTTGGCGGGTGTGAAGGCGAAAGTCTCGGGCTGGTCGTGATAAAGACGGCGTAGCATCAGAAAGTCATCCGGTCAGTGTGGCCGCGCCGACGGGCGCGACGGTCAACGTCAGGGGCGGTATCTGCCTTCCAAAGCCGGTTGGCAACACCGCCCGAATGGTCATGCCTGCGTGGAACAGGTATCGGTCAGCACGCTGATGGCACCCGATCCGGAAACCCGCACGCGTCCCTCGGCTTCAAGCTGAGGAGCGAGATTGGACAGTTCGGCCGAGCTGATCGTGGCGTCGGTCAGCACGGACTGCACGTTCTCTGCCGTCAGTGTGCAACCGTTCGACTCGATCGCGTTCACCAGCCGCTCTTTCGCGGTCATCGCGACAGGTTGCGGCGTCGGTGCCGCAGCGGCGGCCGGTGTCTCTTCGGTTTCGGGCTGCGACAGATCGCGCAGATCGGCGTTGCAGGCGGCCAGTAAAGCGACAGCGGAAAGGGCGAAAAGCGGTTTCATGATGAGACCTCCTGAAGTTGAAACGGTTAGCGGTCGATCTCACCAAAGACGACGTCCATCGTGCCGATGATGGCGGAAACGTCGGCCAGCTGGTGACCTTTGCAGATGTGATCCATGGCCTGCAGGTGCAGATAGCCCGGCGCGCGCAGCTTGGCGCGATAGGGCCGGTTGGTGCCGTCCGCCACGAGGTAGACGCCGAATTCGCCCTTGGGCGCCTCGACGCAGGCGTAAACCTCGCCCTCGGGGACGTGAAAGCCTTCGGTGTACAGCTTGAAGTGATGGATCAGGCTTTCCATGTCGGTTTTCATCGCGTGGCGCGTCGGCGGGGTCATCTTGCCCCGCGCCATGATGTCGCCACCGCCTTCTTGGCGCAGCTTTTCACAGGCCTGACGGATGATGTGTGTGGATTGGCGCATTTCTTCCATGCGGACGAGATAGCGATCATAGCAATCGCCGTTCTTGCCGACGGGCACCTGAAACTCGAATTCGTCGTAGCATTCATAAGGCTGGCTGCGGCGCAGGTCCCAGGCCAGACCGGACCCGCGCACCATGACGCCGGAAAAGCCCCATTCCTGAATCTCTTCTTCCGTCACCACGCCGATGTCGGCGTTGCGCTGCTTGAAAATGCGGTTTTCGGTCAGCAGACCGTCGATATCGTCCAGCACGGCAGGGAAGGCCTGCGCCCAGGTGTCGATATCCTCGACAAGCTGGTCGGGCAGGTCCTGATGCACACCGCCGGGGCGGAAGTAGGCGGCGTGAAGCCGCGCGCCGCAGGCCCGCTCGTAGAAGATCATCAGCTTCTCACGCTCTTCGAAACCCCAAAGCGGCGGGGTCAGTGCGCCCACATCCATCGCCTGCGTCGTGACGTTCAGCAGGTGGCTGAGGATACGGCCGATTTCGGAATAGAGCACACGGATCAGCTGCGCACGGCGCGGCACGGGCGTATTGGTCAGCCGTTCGATAGCCAGACACCAGGCGTGTTCCTGGTTCATCGGGGCGACGTAATCGAGCCTGTCGAAATAGGGAAGGTTCTGCAGGTAGGTCCGGCTTTCCATCAGCTTTTCGGTGCCGCGATGCAGCAGCCCGATATGCGGATCGCAACGCTCGACGATCTCGCCGTCGAGTTCGAGCACAAGCCGCAGAACACCGTGGGCCGCCGGGTGTTGCGGCCCGAAATTGATGTTGAAATTGCGAATCTTCTGCTCGCCCGTCAAAGCATCCGTCGTGCCGTCGTCGTAGGTGTTGACGCGAATATCGCCGTCCATCATGTGCTCGCCCTTCGCAGGTTGTCCTGCCACCGTTGTGGCAGTGGGCCCATATGCTGGGCCGTCCAATGATACTGGTCTCTCAGGTAATCCGCCACCCGTGGACGTAAAGTTTCGTCCATTTCCTGTGCGGCACTTTCGTTCACGGCCTCGTCCGGTCCGGGGCGCTGCGAAATGCCGAGAAACGTGTTGATCCGCTCCAGCCCCGGCCCTGCGAACATCTCCTCGCAGAAGCCGATCAGCAGCCGGTCTTCGGGGATGACGCTTTGCAGCCGCTCGATCACGGTGATGTAGTCACCCATCCGCGCGATATGTCGCTCGCCCCCGTCCAGAACAGAGCGCAAGACGGCATCCGGCGTTTGTTTCGTGCGGTTGGCGTGCATGTTCACATGGCTCCACAGCCGGTCAACGGGATCGCGCAGCAGGTAGATGAACCGTGTCGTCGGCAGCAGATCACGCATGCGCGCCAAGCGGTCGGGGCCGATGCCCGCGTAGCCCGGTGTGATCTCGCCCACGACCTTGGCCTCGCCGGTGCCCTTGATGAGCCATGCAAGGTAGCGGCTGTCGTCGGTGCGATCCTCTTCGAGCACCGCGATCAACCGCTCCATGTCCTCGATCCGGCGCGCGTGATTACGCACGCGCCATTGCTCTCCTGCAGCCTTCGCCTTAACGAGGCCTTGGCGCATTTCCTTGAGCCGGTTGCCGAAGGCGTGCAGCTGGTCAACGCGTCGCTGCGGGGCGAAAGTGTCCCAGTAATGGGCTTCCTTGACAGCCCGCATCGCGACCTCGGGGTGATCGTGCAGGTGCCGGTAAAGCCAGCTGGTCCCGGCCTTTGTCGCACCCATGCCGTAAAGAATGATGGGGTCAGGCATCGCGCCCCTACCCTTTCGCCTCTTCCTTGGCCTTGTCGTCGCCCGGCAGGATGTAGTCGGCCCCTTCCCAAGGCGACATGAAGTCGAACTGGCGGTATTCCTGCACAAGGCTTACCGGCTCGTAGACCACGCGCTTTTGCACTTCGTCGTAGCGCACTTCGGTATAGCCGGTGGTCGGGAAATCCTTGCGCAAAGGATGCCCCCGAAAGCCGTAGTCTGTCAGGATGCGGCGCAGGTCCGGGTGGCCGGAAAACAGGATGCCGAACATGTCGAAGACTTCACGCTCGAACCAGTTGGCCGAGGGGTGCACGCCGATGATCGACGGCACCATATCGTCTTCGCGCACCTGCACGCGCAGACGGATGCGGTGGTTCTGATACATCGACAGGAAGTGATAAACGACGTCAAAGCGCTTGGCCCGCGCCGGATAATCCACGGCCGTGATGTCGATCAGCGAGTTGAACAGGCAATTGGCGTCGGTCTTGAGGAAGTCGACGAAGCCGACAAGGTTGGACAAGGCGACGGTCACGTTCAGTTCGCCATGCGACACCTCCCAGCCCAGCACGCAATCGTTGCGCTTGAGATCGAGGTGCGTGCCGAGTTCTTCGAGTGCGTCAGACATGGGACCCTCTTAGCGGACGATGGTGCCGGTGCGGCGGATTTTGCGTTGCAGCTGCAGGATGCCGTAAAGCAGCGCCTCGGCTGTCGGCGGGCAGCCCGGCACGTAGACGTCAACGGGGACGATCCGGTCACACCCACGCACGACGGAGTAGCTGTAGTGGTAGTAGCCGCCACCGTTGGCGCAGGACCCCATCGAGATCACGTAGCGCGGTTCGGGCATCTGGTCGTAGACCTTGCGCAGCGCGGGCGCCATCTTGTTGGTCAGCGTGCCCGCGACGATCATCAGGTCCGACTGGCGCGGCGATGCACGCGGCGCGGTGCCGAAACGTTCGAGATCGTAGCGCGGCATGGAGGTGTGCATCATCTCGACAGCGCAGCAGGCCAGACCGAATGTCATCCAGTGCAGGCTGCCGGTGCGCGCCCAGTTCACGATGTCGGCGGTCGAGGTGACAAGGAACCCCTTGTCCTGCAACTCGCGGTTCAGCGTCTGCGTCGCGACCTCGCGGTCGGGTCCAGCGTCGTTCACTCCGGTGGCGATGCCCATGAGGAAGGCTCCCTTGTCTTGGCCGGGCACGGTGTCGCCCGATAGGTATGGAGTATGTCTCCCCCTGCCGAACGTCAAGGCGACAGGGGGCCGCGGCAGGGCTCAAACTTGCGTCATCGGGGCACGAAAAAGGCCGCCCGTGCGGCGGCCTGTGCGCTTATTCACAAATTTCTGCGACGGTGGGTCATTCCCAATCCAGCGCGCCTTTTTTCCATTCATAGGCAAAACCGATGGTCAGAACACCCAGGAACACCATCATCGACCAGAAGGCGGTCATCGATATATCCTGGAAAGCCACGGCCCAAGGGAAGAGAAACGCCACTTCCAGATCGAAAATGATGAACAGGATCGCCACGAGGTAGAACCGCACGTCGAATTTCATCCGGGCGTCATCGAAGGCGTTGAACCCGCATTCGTAGGCGCTGACCTTTTCGGGGTCAGGGTTGCGAACAGCCACGACGGCAGCCGCCCCGATCAAAAGAAGCCCCAGAAAAATGGCGAGCCCAAGAAAAATCATGATCGGCAGATATTGGGTGGCAAGCTCTTGCACGGACGGCCCCTTTGTCAGGCGTATAGATTGACGTTTGTCTACCCCGAGGTGGCGGGACGGTCAACCGAGGCGGGCCTCATCAACCGTGTGAGATGTTGATTTCGCAGATCAGAACACGAAAGCGGTCTGCTGCAGATAAAGCGCCTGTTCGGCTGTCTTTTGCATCAAGCAATCGTAGGTGATCGTCGATCCCAAGGTGCCCGTCCCGTATTGGGCGGCCTCGAAGCCGCAGATCGCATCGCGATAGCCGATCCAAGCCCGCTGCATATCGCGCAGACCGTCGGCGACAGAGAAACCGGCTGCGTTGTCGAACTCCGTTATCTCGGACATCAGCCGTTTGTATTCCGTGTTCAACTTGGCGTCCCACCAGTCCAGTTCCAGCGCCAGACATCCGTTCATGCCGCTGGTCGTGTCCCCGGACGGCGACAGCGTCATGCAGCGGCTGGCAGCCTGCCCGATGCAGGTTTTCCAGAAATCGGGCGCGTTGCCGCCCGACAGGCAGATTTCGGTGTCGTCGCTCGAGAAGGCAAGATCCTGCGCCGCGGCCGGCGCACAGACCGCGGCAAAAGCCATGGCACAAAGGGTATTTCGAATCATGCAGACGGGTCCTCCAGTCGTCGATGAAAGACCGGCTGGCCGCGCGCGTCCACCATGATTTCAAAGGTGGCACCGTTGGGATGCGCGCAGGTCACGACGATCCGCACCGGCGGCTCGCCCGGTCGCCCGACGCAATCGGTGGCACGGGCCCCGTCGGGCGCACGACTGAGGTAAAGCGCGGCTGACCGTTCGATGATCTCGCCCTCGCTTGGCGGCTGCCCCATCCGCAACCCCAGATAGCCGGCAAAGACCGTCAAGGCGGCAACGGGCAGAAAGAGTGTCCAGCGTCTCAACGGTCGTTCGTCCTTTGTCCTGGCGAATGTCTCCATCTTCTCACCCTGCGCGGAAGAGGATGACGTGACATTCTAGCGCAGACGCATGATCTCGTCCCGCAGGATGCGGGCAATGGTGGCGCAATCCTCTTCGCTGAAGGTCAGGGGCAGGCGCATGTCGATGGTGCCCGCAAGGATCCGATCCGTCGCGGGCATCGGGCTGGCCGTGACGTAGCGCCAGCTGTCGTAGCGCGAAGTGAAGCCTGCAGGCTCGGCGCCGCCGAACCACTTCAATTCGACCCCACGTGCTGCACAGGCGGCCAGAAATCCTTGCACCTCGGACGCTGGCCGGTCCAGCAGCAGGAACTGGAAGGACGAGGCCACGAAGCCTTCGGCGGCGGGCCTGTGGGGCAGCTCGAGGCCGGGCAGGTTTCGAAGACCCTCCGCCAGAACCGCGTATCGCGCATTCCACCGCTCGGCCTGAAGAGGCAGGTCGCGCAACTGCGGACGCAGGATCGCGGCCCGCAGGTTGTCCATCCGCCCCGAGATGTTGGGCGTCTGGTACTTGATCTCGGCGAAGACCTTAGCAGGCGGTGCGGCGCGGTGACGGTCGAACAGCATGTAGCTGCCCGACAGGACAATGGCGCGGGCCATCGCCTCGGCATCGTCCGACACCAGCAGCCCGCCTTCACCGGAATTGATGTGCTTGTAGGTCTGGGTCGAATAGCAGCCGAACCGCCCGAAACGCCCCGACGGCGTGCCGTTCCACGTGGCCCCCATCGTATGGGCGCAATCCTCGATCACCACGACGCCTGCCGCATCGCACAGCGTCATCAGGCGGTCCATGTCGCACAGATGCCCGCGCATGTGCGACAGCATCAGCACCCGCGCCTGCCCCAGCTTGTCTGTCAGATCGTCCAGATCGAGCGTCAGATCCTCGGTCACGCCGACAAAGACCGGCACCGCACCGACACTGGCAATCGCGCCCGGTACCGGGGCAAGCGTGAAGGCATTGGTCAGCACAGGCTCGCCCGCGCCGACCCCGCAGGCCCGCAGCGCCGTGGCCAGTGCATAGCCGCCCGATGCGACGGCCAGGCAGTAGGGTGCGCCGACCGAAGCGGCGAATTCCTCTTCCAGCAGTGCGACTTCGGCCACTTCGTCCTTGGCGGTGTTGTAGCGGTGAAGCCGACCGTGACGCATGACGTCAAGCGCCGCGGCGATCCCCTCTTCCGGGATCGGTTCCTGTTGCGTGAAGGTGCCGGTGAAAACCTCTGTCATGACGTGACTGTCCCGTCCCCCTGCCCGCCGGTCAATGCGTTTCTCAGCCGATCAGACGGGTCACAGCGGCGGGCAGTTCGTCAAAATGCCCGATCAGCGCATCGGGGGCGAGTGCGACGACGTCGTCCCCCCCGCCGGGGCCGAAGCTTACCAGGATCGACGGGCATCCGGCATTGCGGGCGGTGCTGTGATCCGTCTCGGTATCTCCGATCAGCACCATCCGGTCGGGACTGCCGCCCGCCCGCCGCGCGGTTTCGCGCAGGTGTTCGGGGTCGGGCTTGCGGACCGTCAGCGTGTCGGCGCCCAGCATCGCTGCGAATTCGTCCAGAATCCCCATGCGCGTCAACAGCTTGGATGCCAGGGCTTCGGGCTTGTTCGTGCAGATCGCCACCGCGTAGCCTTGCGATTTGAGATGCTGCACCGCCTCCATCGCGCCGGGATAGAGAATGGTGTGCGTGTCGATGGCCTGATCGTAATAGTCCAGCAGCCGCGCATATTGCCGGTCGACCTCGTCCTCGCCATGGCCACCGCTGCGTTCGAACCCACGCCGCAGCATGGCCCGCCCGCCCTTGAGCGCGACGCCCGCATCACGGTCCAGCGTCAGAAGATCGCCCAACCCCAGATCGCGAAAGCAGGCGTTGGCCGCTGACAAAAGATCGCCGCTGGTGTCGGCCAATGTGCCGTCGAGATCGAAAATGACTGTCCGCATGCGCCCCTCGTTTTCCCTATCTTGTAACGTGGTGTAGGGTGAAGTGAAGCCCCGCTGCTTGTGTCGCCGCCAAAAGCGAATACAACCCCTCGCAAAAGTGAACTGGGGCAGCGGGTAGATATGGCAAACGCTTTGATCGTTTTGGGCGCAGGCAAGGGCACGCGCATGGAGTCGGATCTGCCCAAGGTCCTGCACCCCATCGGCGGGGCACCCATGCTGGTGCATGCGATGAAGGCAGGGGCCACGCTTGACCCTGACCGGCAGGTCGTCGTCGCGGGCCATCAGGCCGATCTGGTCGAAGCCGCCGCACAGGACTGGAATCCCGACGTGCAGGTTGTTCGCCAGTCCGAACAGCTTGGCACCGCCCATGCTGTCGCACAGGCCCGCCCTGCCCTTTCAGGTTTTGCAGGCGACGCGATCGTGCTGTACGGCGACACGCCCTTTATCCGCCCAGAGACACTGGACGCGATGCTGGCCGCTCGGGCGACCCATGATGTCGTCGTCCTTGGGTTCGAGGCCGCCGATCCCGGACGCTACGGACGCCTTGTCGCGCAAGGCGACGCGCTTGAGCGCATCGTCGAATTCAAGGACGCAGATGAGGCCACCCGCGCCATCACCCTGTGCAATTCCGGCGTCGTCGCCGCGGATGCGACCACCCTGTTCGATCTGATCGACGCGGTGGGCAACGACAATGCCTCCGGCGAATACTACCTGACCGACATCGTCGAAATCGCCCGCGCCCGCGGATTGTCCGCCGGTGTCGTGCGCTGCGCAGAGGCCGAAACGCTGGGCGTCAATTCCCGTGCCGAACTGGTCAAGGCCGAAGCCCTGTTCCAGACCCGCGCGCGGGCAGCCGCACTGGAAGATGGTGCGATCCTGACCGCGCCCGACACCGTGATGATGGCCCATGACACCGCCCTCGGACGCGACTGCATCGTCGAGGCCTACGTCGTCTTCGCCCCCGGCGTGACGGTCGAAAGCGGCGCCACGATCCGCGCTTTTTCGCATCTGGAGGACTGCCACGTCAGCCGGGGTGCGGTCGTCGGCCCCTACGCCCGCCTGCGACCCGGCACGGAACTGGCCGAGAACGCCAAAGTGGGCAACTTCGTCGAGATCAAGAAGGCCGTGATCGGTGAAGGCGCCAAGGTAAACCACTTGTCTTACGTGGGCGATGCGACCATCGGGGCAGACGCGAACCTTGGCGCGGGCACGGTCACCTGCAACTACGACGGCTACTTCAAACATCATACGACCATCGGCGACGGTGCCTTCATCGGCTCTTCTACCATGCTGGTCGCCCCGGTGACGGTGGGTGCAGGGGCGATGACCGGCAGCGGGTCGGTCATCACGACAGACGTGCCGACCGGCGATCTGGCCCTGGGCCGCGCCAAGCAGGTGAACAAGCCCGGCATGGGCAAACGGATCATGGACAGGTTGCGTGCCGCAAAGGCCGCGAAAAGGAAAGGTTGAGCCATGTGTGGCATCATCGGAGTTCTCGGCAATCACGAAGCTGCCCCGCAACTGGTCGAGGCGCTGAAGCGGCTTGAATACCGCGGCTACGACAGCGCCGGCATTGCCACCGTCAACAATGGCGTGCTGGACCGCAGGCGCGCCGTGGGCAAACTGGTCAACCTGACCGACCATCTGGTCCACAATCCGTTGGCCGGCAAGATCGGCATCGGCCACACCCGTTGGGCGACGCACGGGGCGCCCAACGTCGAAAACGCCCACCCCCACCGGTCGGGCGGCGTGGCTGTCGTGCACAACGGCATCATCGAGAACTTCCGCGAGTTGCGCGCATTCCTCGCCGCGCACCAGATCGGACATCACACCGACACGGACACGGAAACCATTGCGCTGCTGGCCAGCTACTTCCGCGATCAGGGCCTGACGCCGCGTGACGCCGCACAGAAGACGATTGGCCGGCTGGAAGGCGCCTACGCCCTGTGCCTTCTGTTCGAAGGTGAAGAGGATCTCTTGATCTGCGCGCGCAAGGGCTCTCCTCTTGCGATCGGGCATGGCGACGGCGAGATGTTCGTGGGCTCCGACGCCATCGCCCTCGCCCCGCTGACCGACCGCATCACCTATCTGGAGGAAGGCGACTGGGCCATCGTGACACGCGCCGGTGCCGAAATCCGCGATGCCGCAAACGAACAGGTCAGCCGCCCGACGAAAACGATCAATCTCGATACGGCCCTGACCGACAAGGGCGGCTACAAGCACTACATGGCCAAGGAAATCGCCGAACAGCCGACGGTGCTGCAAGGCGCGTTGAGCCACTACATCGACGCAGACGCAACCCACGTCGTCCTGCCGGAACCGGGCATCGACTTTACCAAGGTCGAGCGTCTGACCATGGTCGCCTGCGGCACCGCCTATCTGGCCTGTTTCGTCGCGAAATACTGGTTCGAACAGATCGCACGGCTGCCGGTCGAGGTCGATGTCGCGTCGGAGTTCCGCTATCGCGAGCCGCCCGTCACCAAGGGCACCGTCGGGCTGTTCGTCAGCCAATCGGGCGAGACCGCCGATACGCTGGCCGCCCTGCGCTACATGAAAGGCCGCGCCGACAGCATCGTGTCGGTCGTCAACGTGCCCGAAAGCTCGATCGCACGAGAAAGCGATCTGGCCCTGCCGATCTTTGCAGGTGTCGAGGTCGGGGTCGCATCGACCAAGGCCTTCACCTGTCAGCTGATGACGCTGGCGACGCTGGTGATCCGCGCAGGCATGGACCGTGGCACGCTGGACGCAGCGCAGGGCGCGCAGATGCTTTCCAGCCTGCGCCAGTTGCCGGGCATCATCAATCAGGCCCTGACTATCGAAGACCGTGCAGCCGAGATCGCTGTCGCACTGGCCGACGCCGAAGACATCCTGTTTCTCGGGCGCGGCCCGATGTATCCCCTCGCGATGGAGGGTGCGCTGAAACTCAAGGAAATCAGCTACATCCACGCCGAAGCTTATGCGTCGGGCGAGTTGAAGCACGGCCCCATCGCGCTGGTGGACCCCTACGTCCCGGTCATCGTCATGGCCCCACGCGACACGCTGTTCGACAAGACCGTCAGCAATATGCAAGAGGTCATGGCCCGCGGTGGAAAGGTGCTTCTGATCACCGATGCGAAGGGCGCGAAAGAGGCAGGCGACGGCGTCTGGGAGACGATCATCATGCCCGAGGTGGATCCCTTCCTCGCGCCGATCCTCTATGCCGTGCCTGCGCAGCTTCTGGCCTACCACACGGCCGTCGCCAAGGGCACGGACGTGGACCAGCCGCGCAACCTCGCGAAATCGGTCACGGTGGAATGATCGGGCGTCAGGACCCCGGGGCGTTGCCCCGCCGGTAGACCGAAATTTCGGGAAGATCGGTCAGCGGGATTTCCAGAAGCCGCATCGCGGCGAGTGAAATCTCGCTTCCCGAGCCGACCTCACCGCCTGACGGACGCAGCTCCAGGTTGACCGAGTTGTCCTGCCATACAGCGCGACCCTGCTCCTGCGTGTCGGTCAGCGGCGTTTCGAGCCAGATCCCCGGCTCTGACGGTGACCCGAGCGAAGCAATGGTCGTTCCCAGCAACGTCTCGCCCCCGCCTTCATCGGACGGTGCGACGGCCGCGGCACGTTCTTCGGGTGTCGTTGTATCGAAATCCTCGACCGTGCGCGCGAGGGCCGCCGGGCGCCGTGGCGGCGTGGGACTCAGCGCGACTGCACCCTCGGACCCCTCTGTCGCAGAGGCACCTGCAGGCGGCGCGGGTTGCAATTGCCACGCCGGATCATCGCAGGCGACCAGACCAAGGACGGGTATCAGAAGCAAATATTTCATGCCCCGACGATAGGACCCGCCCGCCCGGCTGACAAGCACCGATGCACCGCTTGCGCGCAGACTTGCCGCACCCTAGGTTCTTCTCATGTTGATTGATCCCTTCGCCCGCGCCATCTCGTACCTGCGTGTCTCCGTGACCGACCGCTGCGACTTTCGTTGTGTCTACTGCATGTCGGAAAACATGACCTTCCTGCCCAAGAAGGAATTGCTGACACTCGAAGAGCTGGACCGCCTGTGTTCCACCTTCATCCGGTTAGGTGTCCGAAAGCTGCGGATCACCGGCGGTGAGCCACTGGTGCGTCGCGATATCATGACGTTTTTCAAAGGGATGCGGCGTCACCTTGAAGCAGGCGATCTCGACGAGTTGACGCTCACCACCAACGGATCCCAGCTTGAACGCTTTGCCCAGGACCTTTTTGACGCCGGTGTGCGGCGGGTCAATGTCTCGCTCGACACGCTTGACGAAGACAAGTTCGCCGAAGTCACCCGTTGGGGGCGTCTGCCGCAGGTCCTGCGCGGGATCGACGCCGCGCTTCAGGCCGGGCTGAAGGTCAAGATCAACACGGTCGCGCTGAAAGGCTTCAACGAGGACGAATTATTCAGCCTCACCGAATGGGCCGCCGCAAAGGGAATGGACCTGACCTTCATCGAGGTCATGCCGATGGGTGATATCGGCAACGAGGATCGGATCGGTCAATACTGGTCGCTTCAGGATGTGCGAACCCAGCTGGCGACGCGGTATTCGCTGTCCGACCTGCCCGACCGCACGGGCGGCCCTGCCCGCTACGTCGGCTTGCAAGAGACAGGGCAACGGATCGGGTTCATCACACCGCTCAGCCACAATTTCTGCGAAAGCTGCAATCGCGTGCGCGTGACCTGCACGGGCGAGATCTATACCTGTCTCGGGCAGGAAGGATCGTCCGACCTGCGCGCGCCGCTTCGCGCATCGGAGGGCGACGCGCCGCTTGAGGATGCGATCCGTGCCGCAATCGCGCTGAAACCCAAGGGGCATGATTTCGATTATTCCCGTCAGGACGTCGAAGGCCGCGTCAGCCGCCACATGAGCCACACCGGGGGGTAAGGTGGCCCCACCGCCCCTGTTGCTGCGCATCTATGCCGGTGTGGCCGATCTCGCGGGCCCACTCGTTTACCGTCGCGTCGCAAGACGCCTGACGGAACAGGGTGTCGCCCCCGACCGTATCACGGAGCGTCGCGGAGACGCCGGCAGGTCGCGCCCCAAGGGACCGCTCATCTGGTTTCACGGCGCCTCGGTTGGCGAAACGCTCAGTATCCTGCCACTGGTGCAGGATTTGAAAGCCCAACGGCCCGACATCCAGATTCTCGTGACCTCCGTCACCGCAGCCTCTGCCGAGGTACTGGCCAAGCGGTTGCCCGATACCGTGATCCACCAATTCGCACCGATCGATACCCGCGCCGCCCTGCGCCGGTTCCACGCCCATTGGTCGCCCGATCTTCTGGTTCTGGTCGAATCAGAAATCTGGCCGCAAACCATCCGGTCCTGTGTCGACCACGAGGTCCCGATCGTCCTACTGAACGCACGGCTGTCCGCGAAATCGCTCGACAACTGGCGCAAACTCGGGGCCGCAAGTCGTTGGATTTTCTCTCGGTTTTCCTTGGTCATAGCCCAGACGGCAGAGACCGCCACAAAGCTCGAAGCCCTTGGCGCCCCCCGTGTTCGCGTCGGCGCCAACCTCAAGGCCGCAGCGGCGCCCCCGCCTGACGATCCGGCTGCAAGACGCGCCCTTTCAGATGCCTTGAAAGGACGTCCGGTCTGGCTGGCGGCCTCGACCCACGCGGGCGAGGATGCCGCGATCCTCGACGCGCATGTCACCCTGAGAAAAACCCACGGTGAGCTTTGCCTGATACTGGCCCCGCGCCATCCGGAGCGTGCAGCCGATATCATGACGCTAGCGCAGGAGCGCGACCTTTCGACCACCTGCCGCAGCGCGGGCGAAGCACCGGACGGGGCCGTCTATCTGGCCGATACCATCGGGGACATGGGCCTGTTTTACCGCTTGTCGCCGGTGACCTTTCTTGCCGGAAGCTTCGTTCCCGTGGGCGGGCACAATCCTTGGGAAGCGGCTTGTGGCACCGCGATCCTGCA
>JAIVHI010000274.1 GCA_020201155.1 Loktanella sp.
CAGAACATGGTTCTGGAAATGCGTCGGGTCGGTCGCCGTATAATGGGCCAGCCGCGCCAGCGAATAGTCGACGCGCTGCGCGGTGAAGGGCGCCAGCGGATGCGATCCGTCGCTGTGGATATGTCCCATCCCGTTCACGATGTTGTCGTGAGTCGTCGACAGGTCCGGCACATCGAACACGTCACGCAGCGAAAACTCCATCGTACCGTCCTGCGGTACGGTCACTCCGGGGTCGTTGGCCACGGCAAAATGCACCGGCATGGCCGTATCCGACACACCGATGCGCACCGGCACCCCGTGATTCTGGATCAACAGGCCGATCTGCTGTTCGAGATAGCTTTCGAAAAGGTCGGGCCGCGTCACGGTTGTCGCGTAGGTCCCGGGGTCGGCCACATGACCAAAAGACAGTCGGGTATCGGCCTGGGTATAGCTGGTGGTGGTCAGTCGGACCTCTGGATAGAAGGCGCGATAGCGCCCTTTGGCCCTGCCTGTGGTCACTACGTCGGAAAAATGATCGCACAGGAACCTGATCGCGATGCCGTAAAGCTCTTGCAGCCGTGCCACAGCCGCCTTCGGGTCGTCGAACAACTCGGCCTGCGGCACGTCCGGGCTGTGCAGGGGAAGGGATTTGTCGTGCGTCATATACTGTCTTTCGGGGTCAATAACCGCGCCTAGGCGCCGGTCTCGAATAAATCGGTCAACTCAAAGGCGGTCACGTCTACAAGACCCAGATCGCTGATCCTGAGTTCAGGAATGACCACAAGAGCCAGCAGCGAATGCTGCATGTAGGCATTGTTCAGCGTGCAGCCGCAGTCGCGCATGGCCTGCATCATCGCGCCGGCCTTGGCTGCCACCTCGGCCGCGGGGCTGTCCGACATCAGACCGGCGATCGGAAGCTCGACAAGCGCAAGCTCGGCGCCGTCTTTCCAGACCGTCACGCCACCGCCGACCTCGCCCAGCCGGTTCGCCGCCAGCGCCATCGTGTCCCGGTCCGTGCCGACCACGATCATGTGGTGACTGTCGTGGGCAACGGTCGAGGCCATCGCCATCCGCCCCTTGTAGCCGAAGCCACTGACAAACCCGTTGGTCACGCCGCCGGTGCCCCTGTGGCGTTCGACAAGGGCAATCTGGCAGGTTTCCCCCGTCGCTTCGACCAGACCCTCCTGCACGGGCAGTTCCGCCGTCAGCGCCTTGGTCGGCGCCTGATTTTCAACGACGCCGATGACCTTGGCCGTGACGGTGTTCGCGCCATCAGGGGCAGGGATGCCGAAATCGTCCCCGGTCAGCGTCTTGCCCAGTTTCACCGTCCGCCGCACACTGTCGGGCCAGTCGAAATGCGGGCAGTCCACGGTTATGGCACCCTCTTTCGCCACCGTGACACCGCGCGCGATGACCTGTTCGATGGGAAGATCGCGCAGGTCAGACGTCAGGATCATATCCGCCCGTCGCCCCGGCGCGATGCTGCCCAGTTCACGCTCCAGCCCGAAGTGCGTGGCGGTATTGATCGTGGCCATCTGCAGCGCGACCAGAGGATCGCAGCCGCAGGCAATGGCGTGACGCACCACGCGGTCCATATGCCCATCCTTGACCAGTGTCTCGGCCATGCAATCGTCGGTGCAAAGAATGAAGTTGCGCGGATCAAGCCCCTTTTCCGTCACCGCCGTAATCTGGCTTTCGACGTCGTACCACGCCGACCCCAAACGCATCATCGACCGCATCCCGTTGCGCACGCGGGCCAGCGCATCGGCCTCTGCGGTGCCTTCGTGATCGTCCGCCGCACCCCCTGCCACATAGGCACTGAACGCGGCGCCCTTGTCGGGGCTGGCGTAGTGGCCGCCCACGGTCTTGCCGGCCTGCATGGTCGCGGCCATTTCCGCCAGCATCTGGGGGTCACCGCCGATCACGCCGGGAAAGTTCATCATCTCGCCCAGTCCGACGATGCCGGGCCATGCCATCGCTTCGGCGACATCCTCGGCCGAAATCTCGAAGCCTGTCGTCTCCAGCCCCGGGGCCGAGGGCGCGCAGGACGGCATTTGCGTATAGATGCTGACAGGCTGCATCAGCGCTTCGTCGTGCATCATGCGGACACCGGCCAGCCCAAGGACATTCGCGATCTCGTGCGGGTCGGTGAACATGGTCGTCGTGCCATGCGGGATCACCGCCGCCGCGAATTCGGCGGGGGTCAGCATCCCGCTTTCGATATGCATATGACCGTCGCAAAGGCCGGGGATCAGATAGCGCCCGCCACCATCGACGATCTCTGTTGCGTCACCGATGCAATGGCCCGCATCCGGACCCACATAGGCAAAGCGTCCACCGGCCACGGCGACCTGCCAGCCGTCCAGCACTTCCCGGGTTTGTACATTCACCAGCCTGACGTTGCGAACCACAAGATCCGCAGCCTCGCGGCCCGCAGCAACGGCAACCAGACGCGGAGCCAGTTCCGCCCATGTCCCAATACGATAATCCATGACCAACCTTTTCACGCAGTCCGAAAAGGGGCAAGGGCCGCGCTGGGCTATTCGACCAGAGACAAGAGGTAGGCATGGATGTCGACAGCGGTCTGTGCCTCGCGCACCTGATAGGCCATGCGGCCCCGGGACCGTCGGTCGTTCAACTGGGCGCGCAGCCAGGCGTTGGGGTCCTGAGCGTAGGCGACAAAAGCCTCTTGCGTCCAAACCTGCCCGGTCTCGCCCGCGGCGGACAGGCTGTCACTGTAGCGAAAGTCGTCCCTGCCGGCGACAGGCGCCCCCGCGATGCCGTAAAGGTTCGGACCCGTGCGCGCATTGCGACCGGCCAGCGTATCGCCGCCCGGCGTCTGAACAACATGGCAGGCCGTACACTGGCGCTCGAACTCGCGCGCGCCTGCGGTGACGTCCTGCGCCATGACAGAAGTGCCCAGCACCATTAACAGGCCTGTCGCGAACAACGATTTCATCGGGATCCCCAATCGGAAAACGGCAGCAAAGGTGGCTGCACATCCGCTGATTTAACCGTTCCGCTGCACCGCTTCCAGTCACGAAACGGTTTTCAGCCCATCGCCTGCAATCTTTTCAGCAAGCTCGAGGTGTCCCAGCGCCCGCCGCCCAGTTTCTGCACGTCCTTGTAGAACTGGTCGACCAATGCGGTCACAGGAAGGCTGGCACCGTTTTCATCGGCGGTGGACAGGCAGATTCCCAGATCCTTGCGCATCCAGTCAACGGCAAATCCGTGATCCCAGCTGTCGTCCAGCATCGTCTCGTGCCGGTTCTGCATCTGCCAGCTTCCGGCAGCACCCTGGCTGATGACCTCGACCACGGCGCGCCCGTCAAGCCCCGCTTTCTGCGCGAAATGCAGCGCCTCGGACAGGCCCTGCACAAGCCCGGCTATGGCGATCTGGTTGCACATCTTGGTCATCTGGCCCGCGCCACTGTCACCGATGCGGCGGCACATCTTGGCGTAGGTCTGCATGATCGGCTCGGCCGCGTCATAGGCCGCCTGATCGCCGCCGCACATGATCGAAAGCTGTCCTGTTTCAGCCCCCGCCTGCCCGCCCGAAATCGGCGCATCGACAAAGGAAAGCCGTCCTTCCTTCGCGGTTTCGTAAAGCGCGCGCGTCACGGCAGCGGAGACCGTCGTGTGATCCACAAAGACCGAACCCGGCACCATGCCCGCGAAGGCCCCGTCTTCACCCAGACAGACAGACCGCAAGTCCTCGTCGTTGCCGACGCAGGCCATGACGAAAGCCGCGCCCTCGGCAGCCTCGGCCGGGGTTTCCCCCAGCGCGCCGCCAAATTGCCTGGTCCAGTCCCGGGCCTTGGACGTGGTCCGGTTGTAGACGGTCACCTCGTGCCCTGCGGCCTGCAGATGTCCCGCCATGGGATAGCCCATGACGCCAAGACCGATGAATGCGAGTTTTGCCATGCCGGATCTCCTAAAGCGTCACCCAGGCCGAGTCGCGCTTGGAGGACTTTACCGCCGCGTCGATGAACTTCATGCCCTCCATCCCGTCCTGAATCGTCGGATAAAGCGCGTCCTTGCCCGCAATGGCGTCGGCGGCTTCAGAGTAGATCGTGGCGAACCCTTCCAGATAACCTTCGGGATGCCCCGCCGGCACACGCAGATGATCGTCGCCGCCATCGGGACCGCCCCGCGTCAATCGCCGCTTGGGTTCGCCGAAGGGCGTGTACCACAGGTAGTTGGGCTGCTCCTGCTCCCACTCAAGGCCGCCCTTTTCGCCGTAGATGCGCAGCCGCAGCCCGTTCTCGCTGCCGGGCGCGACTTGCGAACACCACAGCGTGCCGCGCGCACCGCCGTCATATCGCAGCATCATGTGCGCGTTGTCGTCCAGCACGCGGCCTTCAACAAAGGCATGCAGATCGGCGGCAAGGCTTTCCACCCGCTGCCCCGTCACGAAACAGGCCAGGTTGTGGGCATGGGTACCGATATCACCGATCGATCCGCCCGCACCCGACCGCTCGGGGTCGGTGCGCCACGCCGCCTGCTTGGAACCTTCGTTCTCCATCGGCTCGGTCAGCCAGTCCTGAACGTATTCGACGTTGGCGATCCTGATCTTGCCCAGCACGCCATCGGCGATCATCTGGCGCGCGCGCCGGATCATCGGGTAGCCGGTGTAGTTGTGCGTCAGGATGAACTTGGCATCCGATTTCTCGGCAGCCGTCACCATCTTGCGTGCCTCGGCCATCGTCGCGGTCAGGGGCTTGT
>JAIVHI010000010.1:0-10855 GCA_020201155.1 Loktanella sp.
CTGACCCTCATGGGCAAGGCGGGGCTGGTGTCAGCCAAGGGCCTGCGCAACACACGCAAATATGCGCTTGTCGGAATCCTCGTGCTGGCCGCACTGGTGACGCCGCCCGATGTCATCAGCCAGGCCATCCTGTTCGTCGTCGTTTACGGACTTTACGAAGTCTCCATTTTCCTCGTGGCTCGTGTCGAACGCAAGCGGCTGGAGAAGCTTCGGGAAGAGGGCATCCTTGGCGAAAACGAAGACCTCTATGGCGATCTCGACGACGATGAGGGCGAGTCAAAGTGACTGACCCGCTGGACCGAATAGCCGCAGCGCTCGAGCGTCTGGCCCCCGGTCCGGCCACAGTTCCCAATATCGAAGCCGCAAGCGCCTTTCTGTGGCACGCGGACCCCGATGTTCTGGCACCCGTCGACAAGGTCAGCCGTGTCGATGTCTCGCTTCTGGTTGGGATCGACCGCTCGCGCGACACGCTTTTGGCGAACACCCTGCGTTTCGCCCGGGGACTGCCTGCGAACAACGCGCTTCTCTGGGGCGCGCGGGGGATGGGAAAATCAAGCCTTGTCAAAGCCGTACACGCCCGTATTCAAGCGGATCATCCGGCGCTCAAGCTGGTCGAGATCCAGCGCGAGGACCTGCACACGATCGGACGCTGCCTGACGCTGCTGCGCGGACGACCGGAACGCTTCCTGTTGTTCTGCGATGATCTGTCGTTCAGCCACGATGACACCCACTACAAGGCGCTGAAGGCTGTTCTTGACGGTGGCATCGAGGGCCGCCCCGACAACGTGATCCTTTATGCCACCTCCAACCGACGCCACTTGATGCCGCGTGACATGATCGAGAACGAACGGCAGTCAGGCATCAATCCGGGCGAGGCGGTGGAAGAGAAGGTGTCACTGTCGGATCGCTTCGGGCTGTGGCTGGGATTCCATCCATGCGGGCAGGACGACTATCTGGCGATGATCCGGGGGTATTGCGACGCCTACGGATTGCGGATCGACGACGACAGCCTGCGCAGCGAAGCCATCGAATGGCAGGCGACACGCGGAAGCCGGTCAGGACGGGTCGCGTGGCAGTTCTTTACGGATCTGGCAGGCCGACACGATGTGACACTGGACTAGGCAAGCGCCCGGACCGGTCTGGCGACCAAGCAAGGTCGATATCAGGGCAAATACTCTGCTGGATCAACCGACTGCAAGCCGCGCCTCACCTCGAAATGTACGAAGGTCGGGTCGCCTGCACGGACCGATCCCAACGCCCCGCCGCGCTCGACAGTGTCGTTCTTGGCAACAGTCAGGTTTTCGAGATTGGTATAGACCGTCAGCAGGTTGTCGGGGTGCTTGACCACCACGATCGCCACGCCATTGGTGTCTGTGGTGACAGCCGCGATGGTTCCGCCGTCGGCGGCCTTCACCGTGGTGCCGGCGGACACTGCGATGTCGATGCCTTCGTTCCTGCCGGGGGCATATTCGCGGATGATGGACCCCTGCACAGGCATCGCCAGGCGCGCGCTTGATGCGGGCGCGGCAGGCTCGGGCGTGCCGAGGTCGGGCGCGGCCGGTGTTGCTTCTTCGGGCAAAGGCTCGGACGGATCCTCTTCTTCGGGCAGCGGTGCCGCCGCCGATGGCGGTGTCGGCGTGGGTGAACCCTGCCCGGGTGCCGATGTTTCATCAGCCGCAGGCGTGGGGGCGGGCCTGCCGCCTTGCGGTATCAACAGGAATTGTCCTTCGCGGACCATCATGTCCGGGCCCAGCCCGTTCCATTCTGCGATGCTGCGCACGGGCACACCGTAAAGCCGCGAGATGATAAAGGCGGTTTCGCCGCGCTCGACCTGGTGGCGGATCGGCTCGGTCCCTTCTTGCGCGGATGGGGCCGGGGCGGGGGCAGCGGGTTGCGGGTTGCTTGGCCCCGCCCGGTCAAGGGCCGTGGTCGCGATGGCGGTCACATCCACGGGAGTGATCGGACCGGGCGTTGCGGCGCCTGTCTCGGCTGAGGGTTCGGTGACGCGCGCGGGCAGGGCGACGGTTTCTTCGGGCCGCAAGGGGGTATCGGGGGCGATGCCGTTATAGCTGGCCAGCTGCGTGGCATCGAGACCAAGACGCGAGGCGATGGTCCGGATGGTGTCATCTTGGCGGGCGACGACGACCTGGTAGTTCGGATAGGAAATCACGCCGCGGTCGTCGGGCGCAGGACGACCCGGCAGGTTCGTGACCGCTTCGCTTGTGGTGAACCCGCCCCCCAGATCGCGCATGTCCCAGTCGGGCATGCTTTCGCAGCCCGTCAGGGCCATGGCCGCTACCCCGGACGCCAGAATGTGCCGCACTGCCATGATCTGTCCCTCTTTACCGCTCGCTGCGCCTCTCATTTACCGGAAGCGACGTTGGGCGAGACTCTAGTCCCTTCCCAGCCCTTCGAGCAAGGGAACAAAGCGCACGGGGCGCAATTCAGCATAGTCATAGCCGCTTTCAAGCCGCGTCACGCGGATCAGCTGCTGCACGGCATCGGATTGCCCCACGGGCAGCACCATGATCCCGCCGACGCGAAGCTGCGCCAGAAGCGGACCCGGCGGGTCTTCGGCCGCGGCGGTCAGCAGGATGCGGTCAAAGGGGGCCTGATCGGGCAGGCCGTGACTGCCGTCCGCTGTGAACGCCGTGATATTCGGGATGTTCTGCGCGTCAAAGACCGCCTGTGCATCCGCGACGAGCCGCGGAAACCGGTCCACGGTATAGACCCGCCGCGCCAGCCTTGCCAGGATCGCGGCCTGATAGCCCGATCCGGTGCCGATCTCGAGAACCTTGTCGCGAGGCTGCACATCGAGCGCCTGACTCATCACGCCGACGATCGAAGGCTGGCTGATTGTCTGGCCACAGGCGATGGGCAACGGCATGTCTTCGTAGGCGCGTTCGGCGAAAATCCCTTTCACGAAGGCGCGGCGGTCCACGTCCTCCATCGCTTCGAGAACGCGCTTGTCGGTGACGCCCTTGGAGCGCAGGGCATAGAGAAATTGCATCTTTGTTTCGGCGTCCGCAGTCATGTCCATTGCGCTTTCAACGCATCGAGCGTCGCGTGGTCGGTCAGATCGGCCCGCATGGGCGTGACCGAGATGTATCCGTCGAGATTGGCCTTGGCGTCCGTGCCCTCTGCCGATGGCACGTCCTGCGCGCCCCCCTTGATCCAAAGGAACTGTCGGCCCGAGGGAGACTCCCCCGGCACCACGCTGTAGTTGACACCGGGGCGGGTGCCTTGGGCACAGGCCTGCATGCCTTTGACCTTGTCCGCCGCGACAGGCGGAAAGTTGACGTTGTAGAACAGCTGGTAGTCATCGCCGCCCCACAGGTCGCTGTCCCACAAGCCCTGCACGACTTTGGCGCCATGGACGACGGCGGCCTCGAAGGGGTCGTCCAACGTGCGGTTGCCGGGTCCGTAGAACTGCGACAGGGCGATGGCGCGGGTGCCCTGCAGAGCCGCTTCGATCGCGGCCCCGATCGTGCCGGAATAAAGCGTGTTCTCGGCGGCATTGTTGCCCCTGTTGACGCCCGACAGAACCAGATCAGGGGGCGTATCCCTGAGAACCTGACCCAGCGCGGCCAGAACGCAGTCTGCGGGCGAGCCCTCGCAGGCAAAGCGGCGTTCCCCGAACTGGGATATCATCGTGGGGCGGGTGTAGTTGATGCAGTGCCCGACGCCCGACTGCTCGAAGGCCGGCGCCACTGTCCAGACCTCGCCTTCGGGGCCTGCGATCTCGGTCGCGATGGCGTGAAGCACACCTAACCCCGGTGCGTTGATGCCGTCGTCGTTGGTGATCAGAATACGCATGAACCTGCCCCTTGCCGCTTACATCTCACTATGCTGCCCGGAACGAAGGGTCCAGCCAGTGCCATTCGACTGGCCGGGTTTGTGTCCGCCGGGACTCAGAGAAGACCTGCCTCGTCAAGGATACGGGCGGCTTCATCCGTGGGCGATGCCAGCACCGACTTGTCCTCGCCGGGGTAGAACCGGGCGCGGGTCGCCGTGGGCATGGGCGCCGGGGTGGCGATGTGGACGCGGGGGCCGGTTTTGACCGTTTCGACCTGCCAGCTGCGGGCGAGGGCGGTTTGCGCGGCCTTGGTCGCACCATAGGCACCAAAGAAAGTCTCGCCGCCGCGCGGGTCGTCAAAGAACAGGGCTTGCCCGTCGAGACCCAGAAGCGGGGCCACATAGGCGATGAGCCGTTGGGTCGCGGTCACGTTGATGTCGACCGACTTGGCCAGATCCTTGGGCCAATCCGCGCGACGCTCCGGTGATAAGGGCAGTTTTTGTCATGCCGCTTCCTTCCGGCTTTTGCGCGGAAGGGTCAAGGGGGCGTCAGGTCGGCATGGTCAGCGTATAGGCGGTGCCGTTCCCATCTGACAAGCGGACGCTGTCATCTGTCACAGCCGTCACGGTCAGGCGACCGGTCACGTCGCCCAGTTCAAGCGACCGGATCGCGCCGGATGCTTCGCGGACCAGGGCCATCGTGCCGTGAGGTTTGGCAAAGATGCCGACCAGCGCAAGTTCGTCCAGCGGAAGGGTCACGTCCTCAAGCGCGTTTTCCGCCACGTTTTCGGGCGTCGGGCCGCCGATCAACAGATCGAGGTTCGGGCGGGACTGGGGGCGCAGGCCGGCATGGCGCGGCGCGGCCGTCGGGCGGGACATGGGGCGGGTTCTGAACGTATCGTCATCGTACATCTCGAATCCTTCGGTACGGTTACGACGCGCTAGATGACAATGGAACGGGATGATTTGAAGGGGTTTGGGCCGCCAGCCCCCGTAAGGACCGGTCATGCGCCGGTTCCTGCCGAAACGGTGGCGCAAACCCGCCGTGATATGCCGACCGGTGGGCGTGCAGCAGGTGGCTATTCGGCAGGTTCCTTGGTTTTGAAACCCTGTTCGATCATGTCGGACGGTGGCACCGGATATTCCCCAGAGAAGCAGGCATCGCAATAGGCCGGATTCTTGGGGTCGCGCCCCTTGAGTTCGCCCACGGCGCGGTAAAGGCCGTCAAGCGTGATGAACCGAAGACTGTCCACGCCCAGATGGGCGCACATCTCGTCCTCGCTCATGTTCGCGGCCAGCAGCTTTTCGCGTTCGGGCGTATCGACACCGTAAAAGCAAGGCCAAGCGGTGGGCGGAGAGGCGATGCGAAAATGCACCTCGGCCGCGCCTGCGTCGATGACCATTTCCTTGATCTTGCGGCTGGTGGTGCCGCGCACGACGCTGTCGTCCACAAGGATCACGCGCTTGCCACGGATCAAGGCGCGATTGACGTTCAGCTTGAGCAGGACACCCATATTGCGGATCTGCTCGGTCGGCTCGATGAAGGTCCGGCCCATATAGTTGTTGCGGATGATGCCCATCGCGTAGGGAATACCGGATTCGAGGCTGTAGCCGATAGCAGCGGGGGTGCCGCTGTCGGGGACGGGGCAGACCAGATCGGCATCGACCGGCGCTTCCTTGGCCAGTTCACGCCCGATCGCTTCGCGTGTCTCGTAGACCGACCGCCCGCCGAGCGAACTGTCGGGGCGCGAAAAGTAGACATGTTCGAAAATGCAAAAGCGTGGCTTGGTCGGGCGGAACGGAAAGTGGCTTTCGACGCCTTCTGCCGTGCAGACCACCATCTCGCCCGGTTCGATCTCGCGCAGGAACTCGGCGCCGATGATGTCGAGGGCGCAGGTTTCCGACGCCAGCACCCAGCTGCCGTCGCCCTTGCGCCCCAGAACCAGAGGACGCACACCGCGCGGGTCACGGCAGCCGATCAGCTTGGTGCGGGTCATTGCGACGATGGAAAACGCACCTTCGACCTTGCGCAGTGCCTCTTCCATGCGGTCGGGAATCGTACGGCCCATCGAGCGGGCCATGAGATGAACGATACATTCCGTGTCGGACGAGCTTTGAAAGATCGACCCGCGTTCGATCAACTCGCGCCGCAGGGCCACGGCATTGGTCAGGTTGCCGTTATGGGCGATCGCCGCACCGCCCATCGAGAATTCGCCAAAGAAGGGCTGCACGTCACGGATATTGGTGTAACCCTTGGCGCCGGCGGTCGAGTAACGGACGTGTCCGATTCCGATATCGCCGGGAAGGCTTTCCATCATATCCTGCGAGGTGAAGCTGTCGCGCACCAGACCCATCCGGCGCTCCTGACAGAAGCCCTGCCGGGCGTCATGGGTCACGATGCCTGCCGCTTCCTGACCGCGGTGCTGAAGCGCGTGAAGGCCGAGGGCCACGAAATTCGCGGCATCGGTCACGCCGACGACGCCGAAAATGCCGCACTCCTCTCGCAGTTTGTCGTCGTCGAAAGGATCGGTGGTCATCATCGGTGTGGACATATCGGGGAGGCTCCGAATCCGGGATGGCAATGGGGGCTTCTTAGGCGCATGAGCCTGCGGTGTCACGCGGGCAAATTGAAGGTTTTGTGACAGACGGGCAAGGGTGTGCCGACAATGCCGGCCCGACGGGGGAACAAAGTGTCGCACCGGCGGTTATAAAGCATCAATCTCCGTCATGGCAGGGGGCTCCGTTGGAGACCGAAGAACATCTACTCTCCATCCGTCGCAGTCTCGTGACTCTGATGCTGATCTCCCTTTTCGTTGTATGCTATTTTGCACGTGACCTGCTTTTGCCGGTTCTGCTCGGTTTTCTCATTGCCCTGACGCTCAGCCCGGTGACGCGGGGCTTGTCACGGCTCGGGATTCCCTACGGCGTCTCAGCGGTGGTGCTGATTGCCCTGCTGACCCTTGCGATTGCCATTGCGGTCCTTTTCTCGTCAGCGACCGTCGCATCATGGATGAGCGACAGCCAAGGCCTTCAGGCCGAACTGTCGCGCGAACTGTCGAACGTGATGAACCAGATCGATCAGGTTCGCGAGGCAAGCGAAGCCGTGGCGGACATGGCGGACGGAGACGTCGAGGACGAGGTGCAGGAAGTCGTCGTGCAGCAACCCAAGCTGGTGGACAGTGCGATGAGCGTTGCCGCATCGATCGGCACCACGCTGCTTGTCGCGCTTGTCCTTGCTGTTTTCCTGCTCGCTTCGGGTGACTTCTTTTACGTGAAGCTGGTGCAGTCCTTCTCGACCATGGGCGGCAAGAAACGCGCGCTGACGATCGTTTACGATATCGAAAGGCGGGTGTCGCACTATTTGCTGACCATTACGTTGATCAATGCCGGTCTGGGGATAAGCGTCGGGGCGATGCTGTGGCTTACCGGTCTTCCCAATGCCTATATCTGGGGCATCGCTGCTTTTCTGCTGAATTTCCTGCCCTACCTGGGTGGCGTGACGGGCGTGGCCCTGGTTGCCGCCTATTCCATCATCAGACTTGATACCTTGCCAGAGGCTCTATTGCCGCCCCTTGCCTACCTGACCCTGACATTTCTGGAAGGGCAGTTCATCACGCCGATGGCCTTGGGTCGCAGGTTGAGCATCAACACCGTCGCCGTGTTCCTGACCGTGGTCCTGTGGGGCTGGTTGTGGGGCGTTCCGGGGGCCTTGGTGGCCGTGCCGTTCCTCGTGGTCTTCAAGGTCGCTTGCGACAATATCCCGCAACTCGAGGTCGTCGGCAACCTTCTGGGACAGCAGGACCGATCCGTGCAGATGCGCGAGCGCATGGAAGATGCTGCGCCCGACGAGCCCGCTGACACCAAGCCGCCCGAGACTTCAGCCACGTTTTAGGAATTATTGATCCACTGGCGCCACATCAGGCGAGGCGGGGACGACGGTTTCGACCGGCGCTCCGCAGTCGCCCACAAGCTGTTCGTACTGCGTGGTGATCCAACCCAGCGTCTCTTCCGGATTCCGGTCGTCGATCTGACCGGTCAACTGGGCAAAGACCTTGGCCGACCGGCTGTCTTCGACCATCGCGACATCCTGCGCGGCCAGCACGGTTTCGTAGACAAAAAAGGCGACCGCAACCAGCAGAATGCCGCGCACCACGCCGAACAGGAAGCCTGCCCCCTGATCCAACCCGCCCAGAGCAGACCGTTGGACAAGACTGGAAAAGAGCGGCGTGAAGATCGAGACCACCACCAGTGCCAGGGCAAAGACGGCAGCGAAGGCCGCGATGACCGACAATTCGCAGCTGTCGCCGATGAAATCGCCCAAGACCGGGATCTGCCGCACCAGTGGTTCGACCTGATCGGCAAAGATGAAGGCCAGCACTAAAACCAAGTTTCTGCGCTTCTTTCAATCGGTTTTCCGTCTGCACGACAGGACGCAGCGCACCAGAAAGCGAGATTTCCCCGAAAATCACCGCTTCCGGCGGCAAAGCGCTGTCTTCCCGCGCTGAAACGAGAGCTGCCGCCACGGCAAGGTCTGCCGCGGGTTCGGTGATGCGCAAACCACCGGCCACATTGAGATAAACGTCCAGACCGGTAAAGGGCACGCCGCAGCGGCTTTCAAGCACGGCGAGGATCATCGCAAGTCGTCCGCCGTCCCAGCCGACGACGGATCGCCGTGGCTGGCTGTGTGGCGAAGGTGCCACGAGCGCCTGAATCTCGCACAGCATCGGGCGTGTGCCTTCGATCCCGGCGAAGACGACCGATCCCGGGGCAGGCTCGCCGCGCTCGGACAAGAACAGGGCCGAGGGATTCTTGACCTCGGCCAGACCCTTGCCCGTCATCTCGAAGACACCGATTTCGTCGGCGGGGCCAAAGCGGTTCTTGACGCTGCGCAGGATGCGGAACTGGTGCCCGCGCTCGCCCTCGAAATACAGGACGGTATCGACCATGTGCTCGACCACACGCGGGCCTGCGATGGCGCCTTCCTTGGTGACATGGCCGACCATGATGACCGCCATGTTCCTGCGCTTGGCAAAGGACGTCAGCTCGTGCGCGCAGGACCGGACCTGACTGACCGAGCCGGGCGCGCTTTCGACATTGTCGGCCCACATCGTCTGGATCGAGTCGATGATGGCCAGATCCGGCTTTTCCGCCTCCAGCGTGGTGAGGATGTCGCGCAGGTTGGTTTCTGCGGCCAGTTGCACGGGGCTTTCCGTCAGCCCCAGTCGCTGGGCGCGCATCTGCACCTGATTGACGCTTTCCTCACCTGAAATATAGATGACTTTCAGGCCGTTACGGGCAAACCTTGCAGCAGCCTGAAGCAGCAGCGTGGACTTTCCGATGCCCGGATCGCCGCCGACCAGAAGTGCGCTGGCCGCGACCAGCCCGCCCCCCAGCACACGGTCGAGCTCGGCCACGCCGGCCTGCGTTCTTGGGGGGGCGTCGGCTGTCGTGGCGAGGTCGGTCAGCGTGATCGAGGTGCCCCGCGACCTGCCCAGCGTCTTGGACTTGGGACCGGTCGTCAGCGCCTTGTCTTCGTGGATCGTGTTCCAAGCACCGCAGCCGTCGCAGCGGCCAGACCACTTGGAATAGGCGGCACCGCAATCCGCGCAGGTGAATGTCGTGTCTTTGGCCATGTTCACCTTTTGGACTGTATCGCACGCTCTGACAACGGCTAACGCTGCGGTCCCGGGGCAAGCGGGGTGGGACTGTGGCGGGCTGTGAGGAAAGATATCATCAAGGACCCGAGGATACAGGCCGTGAAAAGGTAAAGGCCCCACGCGATCTCGACCTTGCCGATACCGATTCCCTTGATGACCACGACGTAAAGCGCCAGCAGAAAGATGTCAGCCATCGCCAGTTTGCCCATATAGGACAGGACCGGCAAAAGCCGCTTGCTGAGCAGATCGAAGTGGACGAGTGCCAGGCCCAAGGTTTTGAGGTAGGGCGCAAAAAGGGCGAAGACCGTGACCAGAAGCGCCAGAAAGACGTCAGTTGCCCAAAGCGATTGCAAGCCGGATATGACGGAAATCTCGGACAGGCCGAACAGGGGCAATAATCCCGCGCGCATCAGGGGCGCGAACCACGCCACCGGGAACAGGATCAGAAGCAAGAGGTTCGCAAAGCGCAGGATCGTCATCGTCATGGAAGGTGCATGACCCGCCCTGCGCTGTGCCGCAAGACTTATTCAGCGGCCGGTTTCTGCGGCATCGACACCACGTTCTGCGGCTTTTCGCGATCTTCGTCTTCGTGTTCCAAAGTATAGCCAAGCGTCGGAAGCGCCGCCTGCAGTTTTTCGTCCAACTGCTGCAACTGCGATGCGACGACGCTTTCTTCCAGCTCGACCTGTTCGGCCCATTTGCGGATTTCGGTGCAGGCGTGCAGCGCCTCGACGATCAGCTCTTGCTGTCGTTCGGCTTCCTCTTGCCGCTCGGTCAGGAACTTTTTCGCGCGTGCCACCTTTTCGTCCGAATAGACATCGGCCAGGTGGCGGGACTGCTGTGACATCTGGGCGGCCACTTCAAGAACACCGGCTTCAAGCTGCGCCAGATCGGGGTGATCGCGGAGGTAGGCCAGACGTTCGCGCACGGCATCGAACTCGGAGCTCATGGTGAACACGCCCGCACGGTCGGCGGTGTGGCACAGGTGATAGGCCCGCGCCACGTCGTCCATCGTCAGTTGAAAGCGCCGGTGGCTCTGTTCCAGCTTCATGACCCGTGCATTGGTGGGGATCATGAAGGCCATCGCGCAAAGAAGTCCTGTCAGGGCGATCTGCACATACATTCCGGCCTGTGGATAGGTGACGTCGCCGAAGGTCAGGGGCAAGTTCAGCCAAGGGAACGCGCCGAAAGCCGCCGCGATGGTCAGGCCAAGAGCGATAAAAGCAACGAGGCCGATCAAGGCAACGGCGATGTATTGAACGATCCGGGATATTTGTATGGCTGCAGTGACAAGGCTCACGGATAGTCCCCCTTTCCGTTTCATGTCTTTACCAAGATAGAATAGGCGAAAAAGTTCCTATCGGACCAGTTTTTCGGTCAGAATCTTGACTTGGTGTAGTGAA
>JAIVHI010000010.1:10944-25664 GCA_020201155.1 Loktanella sp.
CGGTGTTCATATTTTGGGCAATACCGCGCCGTAGCAGGGCTGTTCGGTCCGATACGCGGCCGACCTTACCTTAATTCAAGTGAAGCACCGAATCGCGGCGTCAGCCACCAGTGATCCGGCGGGTATAGCGGTTGCCCAGTGATGTCAGGATTTCGTAGCCGATCGTGCCAGCCGCGCGGGCGACCTCGTCCACGGTTTGCTGCGGGCCGAGAAGGGTCAGAACCTGCGGATCTTCATCGAGGTCGGTGACATCGACGGTGATCAGGTCCATCGACACACGGCCGATCAGCGGGCAGGGCACCTGTCCGTGCCACAGCGTCGCGCGGTCCGACATCGCCCGAATGACCCCGTCCGCATAGCCCGCCGAGATCGTGGCCACGCGGCTGGGACGTTCGGCCTGCCAAGTGTTGCCGTAGCCCACGACCTCGCCGTCATCCAGCGCGCGGGTCTGGATCACGGGAATGTCCAGCCGCACCACCGGCTGCGCGCGGCCAAAGGGCAATCCGCCGTAAAGCCCGACGCCGGGACGGCAAAGGTCGAAGTGATAGTCCTGCCCCAAAAGGATGCCCCCCGTCGCGGCCAGGGACCGGGGCACGTCGATGCCATCGGTCATCCGCCGAAACAGGTTCAACTGGTAGGCGTTCATCGGGTGGTCGGGTTCGTCCGAGCAGGCCAGATGGCTCATGATCAGGGTGGGGCGCTGTGCCAGCGCGATCTCGGCCACGGCGACCCATTCCGACCACTCCATGCCCAGCCTGTTCATACCGGTATCAAGCTGGATGCCGAAAGGGTGTTCCGGCAGCGCCTCGAAATGGCGGGTGATCTGGTCGATGGAGTTAAGCATCGGCGTCAGATCCAGATCGCGGATCAAGGGGGCATCGCCCTCCATATGGCCGGAAAAGACGAAAATGTCATGGCCCGGGCCAAGTGCCTCGCGCAGGGCCACGCCTTCTTCGGCCTGTGCGATGAAGAACTTGCGGGCCCCGGCCTTGGCAAGCGTCTTGGCGACGACGCCGACCCCAAGGCCGTAGCCGTCGGCCTTGACGACCGCCCCCGTCTCGACGCCGGTCTGGCGATCGAGGTTGCGGAAATTCGCGGCGAGTGCGGCGAGGTTGATCGTCAGGTGCCCGGTGCTCATGCGCGATCTTTTGGCATCAGATGGGGGGTGCCGCAAGAGAGCGGGTCAATCTGCATCCGTCGTCAGCCCATAAAGGGCCAGTTGTTCAGGTGTCAGGACGTAGATTTCGTCGGGTGGGGTCGCCAGCGCATGCGTCATCAGCAGAGGATCGACGCCCATCTCGTCGAGGTAGGTCATGACTTCGCCCTGACCGCGCTGGATGTCCGCGACAGCCAGAAAGGCAGGCAGAGCGACGTTTTCGCCGAAATAGTGCTGGTGCACGCCGACAAGCGCGTCAGGTGCCACTTCGCGCCTTGTGCCCGCGGCAAGGATATAGGGACAGGCCGACATGCAGACATCCGCCCCCGAAAGAGCCGTCAGCACCTCTAGCGTGCGCAATTGCCGCCCGATCGCCAGCGCATCGTCGACCGACCCGCCGGGCGAATTGAGGTATACTTCCTCTGGCGGGGTGGCCTGGGTCTCGATGAAATCTGCAAATCGGGCCGCGTCACCGGGGGCGATCTGGCCCGTCATGGTCAATGCGGGTGCGTCGTTCCATGTCGTCGCCTCGAACAGCAGGCGCGACGGCATGTCGTCGGTCGACGGCAGGGGGCGGCTGTCCGGAACCGCTTCCCGCTGAGGCAGACGGGTAGGGTCGAACCGCCGTGTCTGATCGCCGGGGCCTACCGGTTGCGTCAGTTGCGGGGCCGTCGAGGGAAAGGCGATCTGCGGCAGGATCCGGGCGATGTCCGACCCCAGCAGGATCACGGCGAACACCAACTGCAACCCGAGAACCCAGAGAAGGATCCGTGCCGTGCCGATGTCGCTGCGCGCCCTGCGTTTGGCGGGCGGGTCATCCGGGACGCTTTCGGCCCCGGAGGATGGAGACCGTCGCATCATTCGGCTGGACGCGAGGCGTCGAACTTGGTGACCTCGGCGGGTTCGCTCTGGCTGGGCGCGGGCGCAGGGTCCTTGCGGTCGAGCGCGAGATCCACGTCGCGAATGGCGTGAACGGCGGCGCGCAGTTCCGCCAGTGTCATGATGTCCTCGGTCGCGGCCCCTTCGCGACCCGCGCGGATGGCGCCTTGGGTGATGGCCACGATCAGCACCAGCACGGCGGGCAGAAGGTCAATGGCGATGGCCCCCGCCCAGGACGGCACGAAATTGCCGGCATAGAGGATGACCGCGTCGGCGGCTGAAATCGGCGTATAGGTGGTGTCCTCGGGCGGGGCCATGTCGATGACCGTTTGTGCCGCCTGTTCCAGCCCTTCGGCTCGCTGCGTCAGAACGGTCAGGACCGAATCGATGGTGGCCTGCTGGCCCTGCCGCGTGTCGGCGCTGGCGCCATCCAGCTGTGGCAGCACGATGGAATCCGACAGATCGTTCGCTGCGCGAACCACAAGCGGGGCGACGGAAAGCTGGCGCAGCTGCGTTATGACATTGGCCAGACGCACAGCTTCTTCGGAAAACAGCACGGACCGCTGGGCGACAGGCCCCTGTTCGACCGTCAGCCCCCGCATGCGGCTGAGGATCGCGTTGCCTTCGTCGAAAGCTGCTTCGACCTGTGGCTGCTGGGCCGTGATCTGCGCTTCGAGGGATGCGAGTTCATCGACCTTCTGGCGCAAAAGTCGGAAGACGGCGCCTTGACCCGCAAAACCCGAAAGCTGGCCCGTCGCTTCCTGCTCGGCCAGATCGGAAAAGCTTTGACGGGTGCGAGCCACGTCGCGTTCGAGGCTTTGGGCCGACTGCGTGATCTGGTCCGCCCGTTCCAGCGCGGTCTGGTAATCCTGCACGGTCGTGGCGAGGTGTTGTTCCACCGCCGCAGCCCCCGCCAGCGCCGCCGCGTTCAGCCAGGACGACATGGCGATGATCGCCAGCGACCCCAGGATCATCGACAGCGTCAGACCGATCTTGGCCCCAGCGGTGCGGACCGCTGGCAGCAGGCGCATCATGTAGGACCAGAAGACGAAGATGCCGACCGAGACGGCCACGGAATAGGCCAGGGCCGCAAACACCGACAAGGCACCATTGTCGTCCAGCAGCGAGGACACCCCGAGGTAGGTATAGATGCCCGAGGCCACGGCCAACACGCCAAGAGCCGTGCCCGTGATGCTGTCGAGGAACCCCAGATGGCCCTGCAATTCCCGGGCCGAGCGAACGCCGCGCGCCTCGGACCGGGAAAGTGGTTGATCGTCTTGCATGAAAGCCCCCTCGCGTTTGGGGTAAGGTAGGGGGCGGGGGCCGCTATATCAAATCACGGATGCGGGGCACCGCCGAGGTTGCAGGGGGCGCTGCCCCCGTCCTGCGGACTCCCCCGGAGTTTACGGGCCGAGATGAAGGGGGAGCGGGTGTTCAGAAACCGACTTCACCGTCCTGCTGCTGCCATGGCTTGACGAGGTTGCCGAAGCGGGTGAACTGCCCTTCGAAGCTGAGTTCGACCGTGCCGATGGGACCGTGGCGTTGCTTGCCGATGACGACTTCGGCCTTGCCGTGAAGGCGCTCCATCTTCTGCTGCCACTCGGCCATCTTTTCCATTTCGTGATCGCCCGGTTTTTCGCGCTCGATGTAGTACTCTTCGCGAAAGACGAACATCACGACGTCGGCGTCCTGCTCGATCGAGCCGGATTCGCGCAGGTCGGATAGCTGCGGGCGCTTGTCCTCGCGGCTTTCGACCTGACGCGAGAGCTGGGACAGGGCAACCACGGGGATCTGAAGCTCCTTCGCGATGGCCTTCAGTCCCATCGTGATCTCCGAGATCTCGTTGACGCGGTTTTCCGAGCGCCCGGTGCCGCGCACAAGCTGCAGGTAGTCCACGATCAGCACATCGAGTCCGTGGGTCCGCTTGAGGCGTCGGGCGCGTGCGGCCAGCTGCGAGATCGGCAGGGCGGGCGTGTCGTCGATATAAAGCGGGCAGGCTTCGAGCTCTTTGGCGGCATCCACGAAGCGGCGGAATTCGGCTTCGGTCATGTCGCCGCGGCGGATCTGTTCTGAGGGCACTTCGGAGGCTTCCGAGAGGATCCTCGCGGCCAGTTGTTCGGCGCTCATTTCCAGCGAATAAAAGCCCACGACACCCCCCTGCACGGCGCCGTTGCTGCCGTCGGGCAGCACGCCCTTGCGGTAAGCCTTGGCCACGTTGAATGCGATGTTGGTCGCAAGCGAGGTCTTGCCCATCGACGGGCGGCCGGCGAGGATCAGGAGGTCCGATTTGTGAAGGCCGCCCAGCTTCTTGTCCATGTCGACCAGCCCGGTCGAGATGCCAGACAGCTGGCCGTCCCGCTGGTAGGCCGCATTGGCCGTGTTCACCGCGCCGGTCACGGCCTTGAGGAAGGATTGAAAGCCGGTTTCCGAACTGCCCTGTTCGGCCAGTCGGTAGAGTTCCTGTTCCGCCTCGACGATCTGTTCGCGCGGTTCGCTTTCGACGTTCACGCGCGCTGCCTTTTCGGCAATGGTCTGGCCGACGAGGATCAGTTCGCGCCGGACCGAAAGATCATAGATCATCTGGGCGTAGTCGCGGGCGGCGAAGGCTGAAATCGCGGCACCGGCCAGGCGGGCGAGATAGGCCGGACCGCCCAGTTCCTTCAGCCCTTCGTCGTCTTCGAGAAAGGTCTTGAGTGTGACGGGGCTGGCCAGCGCGTTGTTGGCGATACGCCGGGCGGCGGTGTCGAAAATGCGGGCATGGACCGGATCATAGAAGTGTTGCGGGCCGACGATCGACGCGATCCGATCGAAGATGTCGTTGTTGGTGAGAATCGCACCCAGAAGCTGCTGCTCGGCCTCGATCGAGTGGGGAAGGCCACCGGTTTCAGGGGTTTCGACGCCGGTGGGATTGAATGCCGTGATCTCGTTCATGTGCTGCCCCGTCTTTGCTGGTCGTCTGGTCTGTGTGATGCCAAATCGCGGATGATTTGGCTATCTTGATGAAACCGTGGAGGACCCGTCCTGAACCCTGTGCATAACACGAGGGCCGCCCAGATGTTGTAATATTTCAGGTTGACTGGCCCATATCTGGAGCAGTGTCACGATTCCGCGGGGCCGCTTCGGATCGACTTGTGGACTCTTTTCAGGCCGTCGGTGTCCAAGCCTTTGGATTGCGCAGGTATTCTTCGACCGTATCCAGTGTTTCGCTATCATAGGCCTTGCGCGCACGGGCCTCGGCCAGCACGTCCCACCATGTGCACAGGTGGATCAGCTGCACACCGTGGTCGGCGAGGGATTGCTCCACCCCATCGAAGATGCCGTAGTAGAAGATCACCGCGGTGGCACTGCAAGTCGCGCCGGTGTCACGGATCGCATCCACGAAGGACAGCTTGGAGCCGCCGTCGGTGGTCAGATCCTCGACCAGCAGCACCCGTTGGCCTTCGGTCATCACGCCTTCGATCCGGGCGTTCCGGCCATAGCCCTTGGGCTTCTTGCGAACATAGGTCATGGGCAGCGCCAGACGCTCGGCCACCAGCGCGCCGAAGGGGATACCCGCGGTTTCCCCGCCCGCGATGTTGTCGAAGGCTTCGAAGCCCGCTTCGCGCATGACGGTGACCGACAGGAAATCCATGAGTGTCGAGCGGATGCGCGGAAAGGAAATCAGCTTGCGGCAGTCGACGTAGGTCGGTGCCTTCTTGCCTGACGCATGCGTGAAGGGGTCACGGGCGTTGAAGCTGATCGCGTCGATTTCAAGCAGCATCCCTGCGGTCAGGCGGGCGATTTCGTCCTTGGCCGGAAAGGAAGTC
Source organism: Loktanella sp. (assembly GCA_020201155.1). Lineage (GTDB taxonomy): Bacteria > Pseudomonadota > Alphaproteobacteria > Rhodobacterales > Rhodobacteraceae > JAIVHI01. The sequence goes on from JAIVHI010000010.1 coordinate 16,786, forward strand.
GGGATCATGTCGGGTCCTTTGAAAATGCCAGGTGTGCGGTCGGGGCAGTGCCTTTAGGTGACGTGCCAGTGCAGGGGAAAGCCGGGGTCGAAGACCGTGACGGGGCCGTCGGGGGTTTCGATCTGCGCGGGGTAGGTGACGGGATCGCCCTTGGTCAGGGTAATCGTCTCTTCGTTCGGGGGCAGACCATAGGCGCGCGCACCGTTCAGCGAGGTGAAGGCTTCAAGCTTCTTGAGCGCACCGGCGGCATCGAAGACCTCGGCCAGGCAGGACATGGTGTTGGTGGCGGAAAAGACGCCGGCGCAGCCACAGGGCTGCAGCTTGGCCGGGTCGGTATGCGGGGCGGAATCCGTGCCCAGAAAGAACCGCTTGTCGCCCGAGACTGCGGCCTGCACCAGACTGATCCGGTGTCGTTCGCGCTTGGCCACGGGCAGGCAGTAGTAATGCGGTCTGATACCGCCGGCGAGGATATGGTTGCGGTTGATGATCAGGTGATGCGTCGTGATCGTGGCATAAAGGTTCTTGGCGCTGTCGCGCACGTAGTCCACGGCATCCGTGGTCGTCACATGCTCCATCACCACCTTGAGATCGGGGTTCTTGCGGCGGATCGGTTTCAGCACCTTCTCGATGAAGACGGCCTCACGGTCGAAGATATCGACCTCGCTGTCGGTCACTTCGCCATGCACGCAAAGCGGCATTCCGATTTCGGCCATCCGGTCGAGCACGGGCCGGACCCTGTCGAAATTCGTCACGCCAGAGGCTGAATTTGTCGTGGCGCCTGCGGGGTAGAGCTTGACCGCCGTCGCGATCCCGTCCGCATGGGCGCGGGCCACGTCTGCGGGATCGGTGTCTTCGGTCAGGTAGAGCGTCATCAGCGGGGTAAATTCGCTTCCCGCAGGCAGGGCGTCACGGATACGGTCACGGTAGGCTTGGGCCTCGGCGCCGGTCACAACGGGGGGCACGAGGTTCGGCATGACGATGGCCCGCGCAAAGTGGCGGGCCGTTTCGGGAGCCACTGCCGCCAGCATTGCGCCATCGCGCAAATGCAGGTGCCAGTCATCGGGGCGACGAAGCGTGATCGAAGTCGGGCGCGTTTTTTTCATGCTGTGCGATTACACCGAACGGGCCTCGCGTGCCAGTACCGGATTGCACGGCGCTAACGCCGAAAGCTCATGCGGCGTCGGTCTTGACGGGTCGGCTGGGTTCGAAGCCCTGATCGCGAAGTTCCTGCAGCCTGTCGGCAAAGAACTTGTCGCCGGACTCGCGGACGATATGTGCGGCCATGTCCGTGGCGAGTTGGGCGTGATTCCGGCGAACCGCCATCCGGAAGAGGGTGCGCTGAAAGGTCGGATGGCGTCGGCGCGCGCGGATCAGTGCCGCGAATCCTGACCCGTCGAGCGTGCCGTCCATCGTTTCGCGGATCAGGGTGTCCAGAATGCCCATCTGTTGGAACATGGTGTCGAGGTTCCACCCCAAAGCGAGGCATTTCAGGGCAGAAACGTTGGGCCGCGTGAACAAGGCCGCATGTATGGCATCGAACTTTTGCGATGGATCATAGGCGATCCAAACGTGGCGGGCCGCGTCGATCATGTCGGGAGCATAGCCATAGCGCGACGTGAAGTCCTGTCGCCGCTGGGAAAGGTAGCGCGTGTCCCAGTTCGCGACGGACGGGTCGAGCGTCGCTTGCGGACGGATCGCAAGGACATGCGCCCCCGGCGCGGCCACGGAAAAGGCCGCCGCCGCGTAACCGCCTGCGTGGGCTCCGTAGAACAACACGCTGTCGAAATCCTCGAAAAAGCCGTCGTCGATCAGCCGGTCGAAAAAGCCGTAGACGCGGTGATCGCGAAACCAACTCTCCTCGCGGCTGATGAGTGCCAGATGCGACCAGCCGTCGTCGCGGGTATAGCGCATCCCGACGGTTTCACCGCCCGCTGCTTTGCGGGCCTCGTCCAGAACCTCGAACGTGACGATCAGCTTGGGACCCGCATCGAGAAACAAGGCGAAGTGATCGTCACCCAAGGGTTCGAAATAGCCATTTTCCTCGCCCAGCGTTTCCACCTTGCCAAGCCACACATCCGCGCTGAGGCGTTCAAGGTCGACGTCCAGATCCAGACGATTATCCATGGTCACTACTCTCGATTGCGCCGATTTGGTCGGCTAAGTGTCCCAAGCGATGACAGGGCAATGCGGCGAAAATGGGTAAGAGTTGCGCTGATATCAGGGTAAACCGCTTCAGAAGAACGCCTGCAACCCCGTCTGCGCACGGCCCAGTATCAAGGCATGAACGTCATGCGTGCCCTCGTAGGTATTGACGGTTTCGAGGTTCACCATATGCCGCATGACCTGAAAATCGAGCGCGATGCCGTTGCCGCCGTGCATGTCGCGCGACATGCGGGCCACATCCAGCGCCTTGCCGCAATTGTTGCGCTTCATCATGCTGATCATCTCGGGGGCGGCGCGCCCCTCTTCCATCAGACGGCCGACCTGCAATGATCCTTGCAGGCCAAGGGCGATATCGGTCTGCATGTCCGCCAGCTTTTTCTGAAACAGCTGCGTCTGGGCGAGGGGGCGGTTGAACTGCTTGCGCTCAAGCCCGTAATTCCGCGCGGCGTGCCAGCAGAACTCGGCGGCCCCCATCACCCCCCAGCTGATCCCGTAGCGGGCCCGGTTGAGGCATCCAAACGGGCCTTTCAGCCCCTGAACGCCGGGCAGCAATGCGTCGTCGCCCACTTCGACCCCGTCCATGACGATTTCGCCCGTGATCGAGGCGCGCAGGGACAGTTTCTTGTCGATCTTGGGTGCGGACAGGCCGGTCATCCCCTTTTCGAGAATGAAGCCCCTGATCTTGCCGTCGTGATGGTCGGACTTGGCCCAGACCACGAAGACATCGGCGATCGGCGCATTCGAGATCCACATCTTCGATCCCGACAGCTTGTAGCCGTTTGCCGTCTTGACGGCCCTGGTCTTCATGCCCGCAGGGTCGGACCCCGCATCGGGTTCGGTCAGCCCGAAACACCCGATCAGATCGCCTGCGGCCAGACCGGGGAGGTATTTCCGTTTCTGTGCCTCGGACCCGTATGCGTGGATCGGATACATCACGAGGCTGGACTGCACCGACATCATCGACCGATAGCCCGAATCCACCCGCTCGATTTCACGCGCGACCAGACCATAAGTGACGTAGCCCGCGCCCAGACCGCCGTATTCCTCGGGGATGGTGATGCCCAAAAGGCCCGCGTCGCCCATCTGCTTGAACAGACCCGCATCCGTTTCGGCCCGTTCGTAGGCGGCGCTGACGCCCGGCTGCAGCTTGTCCTGCGCAAAGTCTCGTGCGGCGTCACGCAGCATGCGTTCGTCTTCGGTCAGCTGATCCTCCAGCCGCAGGGGATCGGGCCAGTCAAAGCCGGACAGATCGGGTCCGAAGCCTGCGGGGGTGATCGGGGTTTCCTGGTTCATGGCGCGTCCTTTCGGGAATTGCCCGTAGCATAAACCTCTGGCCCGCGCGGGGCAACGTGTGCCTTGACCCGTGCCGCGGGCTGCTGTCCTGTCGGGGACGGGAGGACGGTATGAGTTTTCAATCGATCGACGACGTGCAGGCGCAACTGGCGCTGGAAGACTACATCTGCAGCCGTGCGCTGGCGACGGTTGTGTTTCTGGGGCTCAAGCTCGGGCGGCCCTTGTTTCTGGAAGGCGAGGCGGGGACCGGCAAGACCGAAATCGCCAAGGTGATCGCCAAGGCGCTGGGCCGCAGACTGATCCGCCTGCAATGCTACGAAGGGTTGGATGCAACTTCGGCGGTCTATGAATGGAACTTTGCCGAACAAATGATCGCGATCCGGGCGGCAGAGGCGACGGGTGGTGCGGACCGTGACACGCTGAAATCGGAGCTGTTCACCGAAGACTATCTGATCGAACGGCCCCTTTTGCAGGCGATGCGTCCCCAAGTGGGGGGTGCCCCGGTTCTGTTGATCGATGAGTTGGACCGCACCGACGCCCCCTTCGAGGCGTTCCTGCTCGAGGCGCTGTCGGATTTTCAGGTCACGATCCCCGAGCTTGGCACGATCAAGGCGCCAGAGCCGCCGATCGTTATCCTGACGTCGAACCGCACCCGCGAGGTGCATGATGCGCTTAAACGCCGCTGCCTTTATCACTGGGTCGATTATCCCGACTTCGACAGCGAGATCGCCATCCTCAACGCCCGGGCACCGGAGGCATCAGAGGCGTTGAGCCGCGAGGTCGTCGCATTCGTGCAAAGGCTGCGCGAGGAAGACCTGTTCAAGAAGCCCGGCGTTGCCGAGACGATCGACTGGGCCAAATGCCTGCTGGCGCTGGACGTGATCGATCTGTCCCCCTCCGTGATCGCCGATACCCTTGGTGCCATCCTGAAATATCAGGACGACATACAAAAGCTTCAGGGGTCAGAGGCGAAACGGATCCTTGATGCCGTCCGGGCGGGGGGCGGTGAATGACCGGCCTATTCCGTGACCGGCTCGGCCCCGACAAAGGCCCATGCCGCTTCAAGATCGTCGAAAGCGCGGGCTTCGACGGGAATGACCTTGTCCATCATCGAAATCATCCTTGCTGCCCCCGCAGGTGCGCCGACGACAGCATAGCGGTGCACGTGCTTGAGGGCACGAAAGCGCGATGTGATGACATCGCCATCCAGAAAGCTGTCCCAGTCGCTTCCGGAAAAGAACGTCATGTCGAGCAGCATGTCGACCTTGCCGTCGTGCGTGTCGAAGGCGGTGTTCATGAACTTGGCCAGCTCTTCGGACGTGTCGTCGTCCACGTGGCCGGTGATGCGGAAGGCATAGACCTTGGGATCGGTTGTCGCAATCTGGGTAACGGAACCGCTGGTAAAGAGGGGCATGGTGAAGTCTCCTTTGATGCTGTGCCCAAACGCGCCACGGGGGCGTTCGGTTCACCGTCTTCACCGGCCCGGCGCAGAATACTGCCGGATCAGGACATGGGCCGTCTTCCGGTCCCGTTTGACCATGCTGCTGCCTGACCTGTCGCTGCCTGACGCGCCCAAGCTTGCGCAGAACATCACCCATTTCGCGCGGGCCTTGCGCCGCGCCGGGCTGCCGATCGGGCCGGGCCGCGTGCTTGACGCCATCCGCGCGGTCGAGGCGGCCGGCTTCAGCGAGAAAGAGGATTTTTACTGGACCCTGCATGCCTGTTTCGTCTCCAGCCCCGCCGAAAGCGTGGTGTTCACCCAGATATTCCGGCTTTACTGGCGCGACCCGCAGTACCTTGAAAAGATGATGGCCATGCTGTCTCCGATGGTCAAAGGGGCAACCGAGGACCGCGCCGCGCAGGCGGCCGAAAAGCGCGCGGCCGAAGCGCTTCTCGATGGGTTGGACAAGGATTTTCCCCAACCCGAGCCCGAGGCCGAAGACATCGAGATCGACATCGACGCCAGCCAGACCGCATCGGTGCAGGAACGGTTGCGCACACTGGACTTCGAACTGATGTCGAATGCTGAAATGGCCGAGGCCAAGCGTCTGATCGCGGGGCTTTCGCTGCCGGTGCGCCCCTTGCAAAGCCGCCGCATGCTGTCCCGTCCGGGGCCGGTGCCGGACTGGCGTGGCACGATGCGCAAGGCAACGCGGCGCGGGGGCGAAGTGACGGAGTTCGCCACGAAACGTCGCAGACTGCGCTATCCCAACCTTGTCGTGCTTTGCGATATCTCCGGCTCGATGAGCGCCTATTCCCGTGCGGTGCTGCATTTTGTCCATGCGGTCGCGAACCGGCAGGGGCAGGGATGGGCAGATGTCCATGCCTTCACCTTCGGCACGCGGCTGACGAACATCACCCGCCATCTGGCCACGCGGGACGTGGATGCAGCACTTGCGGCTGCAGGGGCCGAGGCGCAGGACTGGGAAGGCGGCACGCGGATCGGGGCCTGCCTGCACGCCTTCAACCGCGACTGGTCACGGCGCGTCATGGGGCAGGGGGCCGTTGTTCTGCTGATCACCGACGGGCTGGACCGCGACCCCGCCGCGGACCTTGGTCGTGAAATGCAGCGGCTCAGCCTGACCGCGCGGCAGGTCATCTGGCTCAACCCGTTGCTTCGCTGGGACGGCTTTGCCCCGAAGGCCAAGGGGATCGCCGCGATGCTGCCGCATGTCAGCCACTTCCGTGCGGGGCACAACATCGCATCGCTTGCAGGTCTGGCAGGCGCTTTGTCCGATCCTCGTGCGGGTGGCGAGAAAGACCGGCTTATGCGATTGTTGACTGCCTGACCCCGCCCCGTGATCGAGAGAAATGCCATGACACCCAGCGACCCCGATCTTCTTGCCCTGGCGCTTGACTGGCACCGCACCGGTCGCAAGGTCGCCGTGGCCTTCGTGGTGCAGACATGGGGCTCTGCCCCGCGCGCGGCCGGCTCCATTCTGGTGATCGACGGCGAAGGCGGGATGGAAGGCTCGGTCTCGGGCGGCTGTGTCGAAGGGGCCGTGATCGTCGAGGCGCTTGAGGCGCTTGAGGATGGCAAACCCCGGGTGCTGGATTTCGGCGTCAGCAATGACGAGGCTTTCGCCGTGGGGCTGGCCTGCGGGGGCGAGATCAGGATCCTCGTCGACCCGGTGGGCGGTGCCATGCCGATCGCCCTTCTTGAAGACCTTGTCGCGCGCAAGGCGCAGACGCAGCCCGTGGCCTATGTTGCCGATCTGGAAGGCGGCAGTCGCACGCTGGCCACGCCTGATGACTATCCGGACCGGTTCCGGCTTGACCGGTCAGGGGTGGAAGACGATACGCGCACCTTCGTCGCGGTGCAGAATCCGCCCCTGCGTTTGATCGTGGTGGGGGCCGTTCATATCGCGCAGGCGCTTTTGCCCATGGCACGGGCCTGCGGCTTTGCCCCCGTGCTGATCGACCCACGCGATGCTTTCGGCTCGGCGGCGCGCTTTCCGGGCGAGGAGATTTGCGACGACTGGCCCGATGAAGCCATGGCGGCCTTGGGGCCCGACAGCCGCACCGCCGTCGTCACCTTGACCCATGATCCCAAGCTCGACGATCCCGCCCTGCAGTCCGCGCTGGGCAGCGAGGCTTTCTACATCGGCAGCCTTGGCTCGACCCGCACCCATGCCAAGCGCGTGGCGCGCCTGACAGACGCAGGGTTCACCGACACGCAGATCGCGCGCATTCATGCCCCTGTGGGGCTCGATCTGGGCGGGCGTGCCCCAGCCGAAATCGCGGTCAGCGTCATGGCAGAGATCATCGCCACGCTGCGGAAGGGCACATGAAGTTCGGACCCGTTCCCGTGGACGAGGCCGAGGGCTGCATCCTTGCCCATGCCATGCAGGCCGCGAACGGGCAGCCCCGGATCGCCAAGGGCACGCGCCTGACGCAGATGGATATCGCGGGACTGAAAGCGCAGGGCCATGCGACCGTGATCGTCGCGCGGCTGGGGCCGGACGATATCACCGAAGATGCAGCGGCGACGCTTTTGGCCAAGGCGTTGGTCCCCGACCCCGCGCAAAACGGGGTCCGGTTGACGACAGCGCGCACGGGGCGGGTCAATGTCGTGGCACAGGGGCCGGGGATCGTGCGGATCGATACCGCAGGCATCAGGGCCGTCAACGGGGTGAACCCGATGATCACCGTGGCCACGCTTCCGCAATGGCAAAGGGTCGCGCAAGGCACCCTGATCGCGACGATCAAGATCATCTCCTACGCCGTCCCGCGCGCCGATGTCGACCGGGCCTGCGGTCGGGGTCAGGCGTCGCTTGGCGTTCTGGCACCCGTCGTGTCGTCAGCCGCGCTGATCGAGACGCAGATTCCGGGTGCGCGCTTATCGGACAAGGGTCAGAAGGCGCTGCGGATGCGGCTTGACCGGCTTGGCGTGGCGCTGTCCCCGCCCGCTACCGTGGCGCACGACGTGACGGGCCTGACAGAGGCACTTCGAACGGCTAAGGGCGAGGTCCTTTTCATTCTCACGGGCTCGGCCACATCCGATAGCGACGACGTCGCCCCCAGCGCCCTGCGGCAGGCAGGGGGCGTGGTGGATCATTTCGGAATGCCGGTCGATCCGGGGAACCTGCTGTTTCTTGGGCGACTGCAGGGTCGTCCGGTCATCGGCTTGCCGGGCTGTGCGCGCTCGCCGGCGCTGAACGGGGCGGATTGGGTGCTCGAAAGGGTCATCTGCGGGGTCCCGCCCACGCCCGAAGATATTGCGGCGATGGGGATCGGGGGGCTGCTCAAGGAAATACCGCAAAGACCCTCGCCGCGCCGGGGCGGCGGGTCGGACTGATCTTTTGGTCAAGATTTACAGCGGGTTTCCGCCGAGTGCCGAAATCCGCTGCGTCCATTCCGAACGACTGCACGTTTCTTCATCAAGGGCCTCGATCGTAGCCCACTGATCTGGAGAAATGATATGACACGCCAATTTCTGAAATCATCGACCGCTTTGGTTCTCAGCGCGTCGCTTGGCATCACCCCGGCCTTCGCCCAAGGCAATTCGAATGCAAACCCGTCAGGAAACCCGTTCCCCTGCATCGCGTCGGATGGAACCCGTGTGTCGAATGAGCAACAGTTCACGGAAAGCCTGCTGGCCGCGCTTTCAGCCGAGACTGTTCCTGCCGAACCCGTCGCTGCCGATGAAATGTGTGGCGCAGACGCATTCGCGCAGACGATCGCTGACGCCCCGCCGGAACTGGGTGCAGCCCTTGCCGCAGCCCAGCCCGACCGGCTGGCGCAGGTTCTTGCCCTGCCTGACGGGTCCGTTTTCGAACTGCCCCAAGCGGCGGGCGAGGTTTCTGCCGATGCATCGCAATCCGCCGACACGGATGAAGCCCCCGCGACGGACGAGGCCGCCGATGCCTCTGCCGACGTCGCAGAGGATCTTCCGCAAGTCGACGATGCCGAAGCCGGTGACG
>JAIVHI010000275.1 GCA_020201155.1 Loktanella sp.
TCGCCATGGAAATGGAAGCTGTCGATGTTGTCTTCCGTGATCCGGTTGAACTCGACGATGCTGGCAGAAGCGACGATATCCTCGGACCCCGCATCTTCTGCAAGCACGCCGTCATGGCCGTGGCCGATGCCCGCGATGACCCATGATGTCTTGATGTCGACAAAGACAGCTTCGTCGTCAGCGGTGCCCGTGGCGGCCAGAACACCGACGATGTTCAGCTCCAGCGGGTAGACGCCGTCCAGATCGAAAAGGTTCTGCGGTGACGACACGACGGTGTCCCCCGCCCCCAGATCCAGCCGCGCGGCCACATCTGCGCCCAGCACAGCCTCGCCCAGAAGCGCGATCTGGCGTCCTTCGGACAACGCAAGGTCGCGAAAGTCGAAATACTCGATCGAGGTGCCGACGATCCGCGCGCCGTTGGTCTCGAAGGCGGTGTTCAGCGGGATCGGCAAGGCAAGCCCCGTGTCCCAGATCGCATCGGAATCCGCCATCGTGACCGGCTGCGCCCGGTCGTCGGAAAAATAGAGCGCGTTCATCGCAAGATCGAGCTGGCTGCCCCGGTTGCCCAGCACCAGCGGGGTCCGGTCGGCGCGTTCGGTCAACGCGGTCTGAGAGCCGTTCAGCAGGACCTGCGTAATCACGGGCACGGCAAGGATCAGCGCGGCGACAAGCACCAGCACGACCGAACGCGCCCAATGAAATCGCAGGTAGGCAAAGGCAAGAAACAGGGCATTCATGCGCTTGCCCCTTCCGGCTGGCGGAACGTGGAAAAGTCGATCACGCGGTCGAACCGTGGCAGCAGTTCGTGGTCATGGGTGACGGCCAGAAGCGTCGCCCCTTCCTCGGCGGTGCGCGCGAACAGCAAATCGAGGATCGCGGTCTTGTTGGCGGGGTCGAGGTTGCCCGTCGCCTCGTCCGCCAGCACAAGCCGGGGTTTCATCACAAGGGCGCGGCACAGCGCGACGCGCTGCTGCTCGCCTTGGCTCAGCGCGCCGGGGCGACGATCGAGCTTGCCCGCCAGCCCGCAGGCCTTCGCCAGTTGCTCCGCCCGCGTCCGTGCAGCGGCATCCAGCCTTGGACCGGCGGCGATGCGGTAGGGGAACAGGATATTCTCGCGCGCGCTGAGGTATTCCAAAAGCGCGAAGTCCTGAAAGACAAAGCCGATTGTGGCAGCCCGCGTCGCACGCCTCTCGGAATCGCCCATTTCAGAGATCGTCCGCTCGCCCAGCTTCACGGTGCCGCTATCGGGAACCACGATACCGGCCAGAAGGTTCAAAAGCGTTGTCTTCCCGGTTCCGCTGGGACCGACGACAGCGACCTTTTCGCCCGGCTCCAGCGTCAGGCTGGGCACCGTGAGGCGAAAGTCACCCCCCGGGTATGCAAAGGACAGATTATCGACGGCAATCATTCCCCGGCCACCAGAAGTCCCGCATCGGTGCGATCGACATCCGTCAGGTCGAACCGCGTCATCCGCCACGCCCCTTCGACAGGTTCGATGGTCAGATCGGCGGCATATGTGTTTCCGCGCACGTGCATGTGTGTCGCATGACCGACCGTGCCGACCACGCGCCAACTGACAGTCATCTCGAACGTGTCCCCCACCCGGCGCGAGGACAGACCTGCCAGTTCCATGTCGTGCAATTCCTGATCGCCCTCGTCCAGACCACCACCGGCCATGGCACCCACCCGTTCCAGGTAGAGGGTTTCAAGCGCCTCTCCTGCGGCGACGCGTGCCAGCCTGTCATAAATCTGATCTTCCTCGGTTTCGGCGAAAGCCTCGTAGATCAGGGCCAGCATGTCGGGAAGCACGAGATAGGAGGTTTCCCGGAACTCTTCCGGTGACAGGGAGCCCTGATCGACCGCAGTATAGGCATCGCCGCGACCGGCTGCCGGCATCCACTGGATGATTGCCACGACCAAAAGCCCGACAAGAGCGCCAACGCCCAGAACCAACCATCTCGATTTGTCTTTCACGCCTGCTCCCATCCTGCCGTCGTCCGGATTAGCCACGTCCGCAGGTCGTCATAAGTTTCGCAGAGAGGTTAGGCTACCAGTATCCGAGGTCAATGCGGGACCGCTGGGATAGCAGGACCACGGATCAAAAGGTCGTGGGGTCGAAGCGTCGCGTTCAAGACGCCGGCAACAGCAAGGGGCGCCTGGCAGCCGTGCTGCCAAGCGCCAAGGGTTATCAGAGCATCGCCAGCAACTTCTGTGCGGCTTCCTCGGAAGAGGCCGGGTTCTGACCTGTCACCAGCTTGCCGTCCGTCACTACGAAAGATGCCCAATCGGCACCCTTTTCATAGGTGGCGCCGTTGGCCTTCAGCATATCCTCGACCAGGAAAGGGACCACGTCGGTCAGACCTGCGGCCTCTTCCTCGGAATTGGTAAAGCCCGTCACGGTCTTGCCGGACACAAGCAGCTTACCGTCCGCACCTTTCGGGTGTTTGAAGACCGCGGGGGCGTGACAGACCGCCCCGACGGGACGGTCGCTGGACGCGAAGGTCTCGATCAGCTTGATGCTGTCCGCATCCTCGGACAGATCCCAAAGCGGGCCGTGACCGCCGGGGTAGAAAATCGCATCGAATCCATCGGCGTCGACAGACGACAGCGTGACCGTATCCGCCAGTTCGTCTTGGGCGGTCTCGTCGCTTTTGAAGCGCTTCGTGGCCTCGGTCTGTGCATCGTCGGCGTCGCTGGTCGGGTCGAGTGGCGGCTGCCCGCCCTTGGGCGACGCGAGTGTGACCTCGGCGCCTGCGTCCTTGAACACGTAATAGGGGGCGGCGAACTCTTCGAGCCAGAAACCGGTCTTCTTGCCGGTATCGCCAAGCTTGTCGTGTGAGGTGAGAACCATCAGAATTTTCATGGGAGAAGCGCCTTTTGCCAAAGTGAAGTTTTCGAGCGTCGGCCTATCGAGGCCGACGTATGTCAATTCGACGGACCAACGACCTTCTGCGGGGCTTGTTCCGCGCGCCGGACCCTTCCGTCGCGGCACAGGTCCCGTTCAGACAGCGGCAGAGGAGGGCTGGCCAATCGCCTGACCGGCGTTCGGTGGATTGCTGTCACCGGTATCGAACCCGCCTGCGGGCATGTCCCGCTTCGCGCGTTTCTCGCCCAGCATCAGCATGGCCGGCGTGACGACAAGGGTCAGCAGCGTCGCCACCACCAATCCGCCGACGATGGCGCTGGACAGTTCAGTCCAATATTGCGTCGACGGCGCACCGAACACGATCTCGCGCGTGAAGAAGTTCAGGTTGGCGCCAAGCACCATCGGCATCAGGCCAAGCGCCGTGGTGATCGAGGTCAGCATGACCGGGCGCAGACGCTGGGCCCCTGTCCTCAACGCCGCCTCCCGCGGCGAAAGCCCCTCGTGCTTGAGGGAATTGTAGGTGTCGATCAGCACGATATTGTTGTTCACCACGATCCCGGCCAACGCGATGACGCCGATGCCCCCCATCACCACGCCGAACGGGCGCCCGGTCACGATGAGACCCAGCAGAACCCCCGCGATCGAAAAGATGATCGCGCTCATGACGACGAAGGCTTGGTAGAAGCTGTTGAACTGCAGAACGAGGATGACAAGCATCAGGAAGATGGCCGAGATGAAGGCCCCTGCCAGAAAAACCATCGTTTCGGCCTGATCTTCCGCCTCGCCCGCAAAGCTGTAGCTGACGCCTTCGGGCAGGTCGGCATCCGCGAGCGCCGATTGCAGCTCTGTCACCTGATCGTTGACAAGGGCGCCGGGGGCCACATTGGCCTCGATCGACACGACGCGGCTTTCGTCGATGCGCGTAATGGTGCCAGTGCGTTCGGACGGCACGAAGGTCACGAAGTTCGAAATCGGCACCAGCCCGGACGACGTCGGCACCCTCAGGTTGTTCAACTCCGACAGGGACCGTGCCTCTGCCGGGAAGCGGACGCGAATGTCCAGCTCTCCGTCGGCGTCGCTGGGGCGATAGTTCGCAACGGCGATACCCTGGGTCAAAAGCTGTACCGCCTGCCCCAAAAGGCTGACATCGGCACCAAAGCGCGCGGCCTCGGCCCGGTCCACCAGGATCGACACCTCGACGCCCGGAAGCGGACGGGTATCGGTCACGTCGGTAAAGCTGCCGATCCGGTCCATGATGTCCAGAACCTGTTCGACGGCTTGGGTCTGGACAGCCGGGTTGCGGGCCGCGATCTGAAGGTTGACCGGCTTGCCGCTGGTCGGGCCACCGCTTTCGGTCTGCACCTGCACGTCGATACCGGCGATATCGGACACGTTTTCACGGATCTCTGCCCCGATTTCCGCCGCCGGGCGCCGTTCGTCCCAATCCGTCAGCTCAAGCTGCAGGGTGCCGATGGTCTCCTCGTCGCCCTGTCCGGCGCTCATGGTCGCACTGGCATAGACCGTGGCGACTTCGTCGAAGCCAAGCAGACGGTCCTCGACCCGGCGCACCAGCGCATCACGCTCGTAGATCGAAAAGTTGTCTCTGGCGCGGACCTGCACCTGCATGAATTCCGGTTCGACCGAAGGAAAGAAGGTCAGTCCCTTGCCGAACTGCCCGTAAAGACCGAAGCCACCAAGCAGCAGCGCCAGTGCCAGCAGCACGGTCGCGGCGGGCCGCATGATCGCCCATTCCAGCAGCCTCACGTAGGCGCCTGTCAGGCCGCCGATGCGGCGGGGCCACGACATGCGCTTGGCGGCAGCAGCATAGGCCTCGCGCGGGGGCACGCCGTCGTTCAGGTACCTGTCCGCCAGTTCGGTCGTGACGATTGCCCCGTCGACCAGCATGCCCACGACGAGGATGAGAGAGAACAGGACGACGATGTTCATGGTGAAGCCCATCGTCCAAAGCCCGATCACACCTGCAAGAAAGGCCCCGGGGATCGCGAAGCCCACAAGGATCGCCGAGCGTACACCCAGCGCCGCGACGATGACGATCATCACAAGGATCGCCGCCGCGATGACGTTCGCCTCCAGATCCGAAAGCAGCGTTTCGACCTGTTCCGACTGGTCCTGCAGATAGGTGACCTCGACACTGTCGGGCCATTCGGTCCGCAGCTCTTCGACCACGGCCCGTGTGGCGTTCACCGTATCGATGATATTCGCGCCCGATCGCTTCTTGACCTCCAGCGCAAGCGCAGGCTGGCCCTCGATCCGCGCAAAGCTGGTCGGATCCTCGAAGGCACGGCGAATGATCGCCACGTCCTCGAAGGTGACGACCGCGTCACCGCGCACCTTGACGGGGATTTCCAGGACGTCTTCAAGGTCCTCGATCAGTCCCGGAACCTTCAGAACGATCCGGCCCCCGCCGGTCTCGATCGCGCCGGCGGCGATAAGAAGGTTGTTGCGCTGAAGCTGGCCGATCAGTTCGTCGAAGCTGAGGTTGTAGGTCTGGAACGCGGTCGGGTCGATAAGCACCTCAAGGAACTCGTCGCGCGAACCACCGATATCGACCTCCAGCACGCCGGGCAGCCCTTCGATCGCCTCCTGCGCGCTGTCGGCCAGATCGTTCAGGGTGCGTTCGGGCACCGGCCCCGAGATGATGGCGGTGATGATCGGAAACAGGGCGGTATTGATCTCGGTGATCGTCAGTTCCGAAGCATCCTCGGGCAGATCGCCTTCAACCCGGTCGGCGGCTTCGCGGACCTTGTCCAGCGCCTCGTTGATGTCGCCGCCGGGGGCAAATTCAAGCTGCACGCTGGCAAAGCCTTCCGAGGCGTGGCTTTCCATTTTTTCGAGACCTGTGATCGCCGCGAACTCGGTCTCCATCGGTTCGATCAAAAGCCGCTCCGCATCGCCGGGGCTGATCCCGTCAAGTCCGGTCGTGACATAGACCAAGGGCAGCGGAACTTCCGGGTTGGCCTCTTTCGGGATC
>JAIVHI010000095.1 GCA_020201155.1 Loktanella sp.
TATCAGTGCCACCATGATCGCCAGGGCGATGACGGCCAGCACCTTGCACAGTGCAAGTACGGCACTGATGGCACGTTCGAACGGGGTCAAGACCCCAAACAGGACCGACATACGGCTCCTCCCCTGTTCTATGGCCCCCGGTTTGGCACCGGTTCGTGTAATCGTCGTGGGGACAGCCCCCAACGTGCTGTCTGCGCCCCTGTCCCGGGGCGGGCGGGATCAGGTTGGCGTGTATTCTCCGTAGGTGCCAGCATGAAAAATCAGGGGTGTCCCGTCACGGTGATGGGCTTTCGTCACCTCGCCCACGACGATGACGTGATCGCCTGCGTCATGGGTGGCGTGCAGAGAACATTCAAAGGTCGCGAGCGCCCCGTCGATCAGGGGCATTCCGCAATGGCTCAGATGGTGCGGCACCTTGGCGATCGCGGATTTGCTTTCGATGATGGCCGCGCAGATATCGCGCTGGTCCGTCGCCATGACGTTGATCGCAAAGCGGCGGCATTTGGCGAAATAGTCGAACCGGTGGCTGGATTTCGCGGGCGACCACAGCACCAGCGGCGGATCGAGGCTGACCGAGGCAAAGGAATTCGCGACGATGGCAACGGGGCCATCCGCGCTGTCGGTGGTGACCACCGTGACGCCGGTGACGAAACTGCCAAGTGCGCCGCGAAAGCTGGCGGCGTCAGCGGAAGGATCGAAGGTGGCGAGGGTTCCGGTTTCCATCAAGCCACCGCCCGACCGAGGGCAGCGGTATAGAGACGATACCATGTCACGCGGTCCATGGGTACTTTCAACGCGTCAGACAAGCTCTTGATCCTCTCGATGGTGTTGGTGCCCATGACGGGCATGATGCGGGCAGGGTGCGCCAACAGCCACGCCACTGCAACCGCCGCGGGATCGGTATCGTGCTCTTTTGCGATTTCGGTCAATGTGCGGCGCAATTCACCGCTGCCCTGACCGTCCAAGACCAGCGCGCCGCCGCCCAGCGGCGACCACGCCATGAGAGGCTGGCCATGCTCTTGGTGGTAGGCCACGTCGCCGTTGGTAAAGGCATCGATCGCGGCCAGCGACAATTCGATCTGGTTCGTGGCCAGCGTCGTGTCCATCGCCGACTGCAGCAGCGACCAGTCCCAAGGCCGGAAGTTGGACGCCCCGACCGCGCGGACCTTGCCGGATGTGACCAGATCATCAAGGCAGGCCCCGGTGTCGTGGTGGTCCATGAAAGGATCGGGGCGGTGGATCAGAAGAAGGTCGATGCGCTCGACGTTCATCAGTCGCAACGAATGGTCGACCGATGCCTCGATATGCGCGCGCGAGGTGTCGTAGTGCTTGAGCGGCACGCCCGTGTAGCGGCCCATGCCCTCGACAATGTCGCACTTGGTGACGATCTCGATCTTGTCCTTGAGCGCGGGGGCCTGTTTCAGCGCGGCGCCCATCACCTCTTCGGCCATGTAGCCACCGTAGATGTCGGCCTGATCCATCGTCGTGATACCCTGTTCGAGACAGGCTTCGATCTTGGCCTGCACATGAGCAGGCGAGGTGTCGGCGTCATCGGTCAGGCGCCACATGCCATAGACGATGCGGGACAGATCAAGGGTGTCGGTAAGCGCTACGCGTTCCATTTAACGGCGGTCTCCTGCGCCAAGCGGCGTCTGCGGTGTATCGTTCGGCACGCGTCCGTAAACATGCGGAAGCGAGACGGTGTTGAGGTCGGGCATGACCCGTTTGCCGAAGTGCTGCGCCTCTTCGATATGCGGATAGCCCGAAAAGACAAAGGCCCGGATGCCCATTTTGCGGTAGTCTTCCAGCTTGCTCAACACCTGATCGGTCGAGCCGACAAGTGCGGCCCCACAGCCCGAGCGAGCGCGCCCGACGCCGGTCCAGAGCCCCGGTTCGACATAGCCGTACTTGTCGGCCAGTTCGCGGGCCTTGGCCTGATGAGAAACGCCAAGAGAGATGGAATCGTGGGCGCGGTCACGGATCAGCTTGCCGTATTCGTCGTCCAGTTTGCTGGCGATATAGTCGGCATATTCTTTTGCCTCTGCCTCGGTGTCGCGGACGATCATGTGCACCCGCAAACCGTAGTCCAGCGTGCGCCCGTAGCCTTCGGCCCGGTCGTTGACGTCGCGCATGCGCTGCGCCAGCTGGTCCTGCGTCTCGGGCCACATCAGGTAGACATCGCAATGGGCGGCGCAAAGATCCAGCGCCGCAGGGGAGTAGCCGCCGAAGTAAAGCAAGGGGCCACCGTTCTGCTGGTAAGGCTTGGCCGGATCGGTCGGGACGCCCTTGAACTGGTAGATTTCGCCGTCGTGGTTGATCTCGTCCTGCGTCCAGGCCTGCCGCAGGATCTGCACGACCTCGTGGCTGCGCTTGTAGCGGTATTCGGAAGGCGCGACTTCGCCGGGAAAATCGCTGCTGATGACGTTCAGCGTCAGACGACCCTTGAGCATATGGTCCAGCGTGGCGATGGTGCGGGCCAGCATGATCGGCTGCATTTCACCGCAACGGATCGCGGCCAGAAAGTTCATCTTGTCCGTCAGCGGCGCCATGCCCGCCACGAAGGACAGCGTGTCCTGACCGACCTGATAGGACGAGGGGCACAGGATGTTGCGAAAGCCCTGCTTTTCGGCTTCGAGCGCGATGTCGCGACAGTGGTCCCAGGATGACCGCAGGTCACCATCGGGCACGCCGAGGAACTGGTAATCATCCGAGCAGAGCGCGGAAAACCACGACACCTCGGCCCCATCGAGATCGGCACTGGTGACGGGAACGACCTGGTCCATTGTTTCCTCCAAAAGCAGCAGACTGGGACTTGCGTAGCACGGCAATTATTGTGAAACAATAGTGTATCAATTTCGTCGGGGAGGGCGGGATGACAGACCGCGCACCTGTGACGGGACTACCGAAATACGTGGCGATCAGCGAGATGCTGATCCGCGAGATCGCCGCCGGTCATCTGGCCGACGGGGCGCGCCTGCCGCCCGAACGCGACATGGCCGAAGACCTTGCGATCTCGGTCGGCACGCTGCGCAAGGCGCTGGCCGAGCTTGAAGGCAAGGGGCTGCTGGAACGTGTGCAGGGGTCGGGCAATTACGTGCGGCACCGTGCGGACGTGGACAGCGTCTATGCCTTTTTCCGGCTCGAACTGCTGCGCGGCGGCGGGCTGCCCACGGCGCAGGTGCTGGACGTGGCACGGCTTGCCAAGCCCGCCGATGCGCCGCCTTTCGGTGATGCGACGGAAGGGCACCGCGTCAGACGGTTGCGGTCCTTGGGCAGGCAGGTGATCGCGCTGGAAGAAATCTGGCTCGACGGCGGGCTGCGCGACCGGATCGGCAAGGCCGAGCTGGGAGATTCGCTTTATGTCTTCTACCGCGACGCGCTGGGCCTGCGGATGGCGGCGGTCGAGGATCGTGTCGGCGTAGCCGCTCTGCCTGACTGGACGCCTGCGGCGTTTCCCCTCGGGGCCGGAGAAGTGGTCGGATACGTCGAACGGCTGGGACGCTGCATCAAGGGCCGCCCGGTCGAGTTTTCAAGAACATGGTTTGATGCAAGCCGGGCGCGCTATGTCGCCCGCATGGGAAAGGTCTAGAATGATCCACTACGGCGTGATCGGCTGCGGCATGATGGGCCGCGAGCACATCCAGAACATCAACCTGCTGGAGCAGGGGCGCGTATCGGTCGTCTATGACCCTGTTTCCAGCCAGGCAGAGGAGGCCGCGACGCTGGCGGGGGCGGCGACCGTGGTCGATAGCCTTGATGCGATGTTGCGTCACGACCCGTTGGATGCCGTGGTGATCGTGTCGCCCAATTTCCTGCATGTCGAACAGCTGCGCGAAATCATGGCGCGGCGTCCCGATCTGGCGATCCTGTGCGAAAAGCCGCTCTATACCGATCCGCATGACGCGCAAGAGGTGCAACGGCTGGCCAAGGGCCACGACGCGCCGATCTGGGTCGCGATGGAATACCGCTACATGCCCCCCGTCGCGGCTTTGATCGCGCAGGCCGAACAGGCCACGGGCGGCATCTCGATGCTGTCGATCCGCGAACACCGCTTTCCCTTTCTGCCCAAGATCGGGGACTGGAACCGCTTTAACGCCAAGACAGGTGGAACGCTGGTCGAAAAGTGCTGCCATTTCTTTGATCTGATGCGGCTGATCCTGAAATCCGAACCGGTGCGGGTCATGGCCTCGGCCGGGCAGACGCTGAACCACAAGGCGGAAAGCTACGAGGGCCGCGCCCCCGACATCTGGGACAACGGCTACGTGATCGTGGACTTTGCCAGCGGCGCCCGCGCGATGCTGGAATTGTGCATGTTCGCCGAAGGATCAGAGTATCAGGAAGAGATTTCAGCCGTCGGACCCAAGGGCAAGATCGAAACCAAGGTGCCGGGGCCGGGGCGGTTCTGGCCCAAGCTGCTGGGGCCTGCGCCGGTGCCGCAGCTCATTATCAGCCCGCGCGCGCCCAAGGGTCCGTTCGTCAGCGAAATCCCTGTCGATCCGACCCTGCTGGCGGCGGGCGATCACAACGGATCGACCTTTTACCAGCATCAACGGTTCAACGCGGTGTTGCGCGGCGAAGGCGTGGTCGAGGTGACGGTGGATGATGGGGCCAAGGCCGTGGCGATGGGGATCGCTGCACAGCGGTCCGCCGAGAC
>JAIVHI010000096.1 GCA_020201155.1 Loktanella sp.
GCACACAACTCTGCGAGCGCTTCGTCGAGTTGGTTCAGCAGGGACTGCTTACGTTCCTGATCAAGTTGTGAAACCGACCTTTGGGCATGGGCCATCGCCCGGATATAAGCCTGTTGCAGTTGGATGAACTGCACGCAGGTCGTGACGGTCTGTCCGGTCAGTCGTTCGAACGACCCGGCGTTGCTGTTCCGACGGCCTTCGGTTCCCAATTCAGAACGCAAAGACGCGAGCATGACGGTGATGGCATTTTCCTCAACGGAAGACATGCTGATCTCCGGGTTCGCCGGCAACTTTGCATTGATCCCTTGCCCATCCAGCAAGGCCCACGCGGTCCGGGCCGCACCATCCCAAAGGGCCTCATCATCTGGGTCGCAGCAAGGATCGTTGCGCGCCACGAGCCGAGAGTGGCTCAATTTCTCGAGTTTCCGCAAGAACACCTGCTTCGCCCAGTCATTGAGCATCTTCGGATCAAGGTTGGGTATATCGCTTTCATCCAGCATGCGATCGCACTCCACGGTCATTTCACGTGCCAGTTTAACCGCAAACCTCCGATCTGTCGTCCGCAATGAGACCTGGAGCACATACGAACCTGTGGACAACCCCGAGATTCGCCGCCGCCATTGCCAGACTGATCCGCGTAAAAAGATGTGTTGTTCTCGTGGCATGCCGTATCTCCTCATGTGGAGCGACGCGCATTTTCCGACCCGTTGGACGTGTGACACAGAAGTATGACACATCGAAGCTACATTGAGATGTAGCAGCAAAATCAGATACTTATGTTGAAAATGGCTCCGGCGGTAGGGATCGAACCTACGACCAATTGATTAACAGTCAACTGCTCTACCGCTGAGCTACGCCGGAAAACCTGCGGGCCGTATAGCAACGCGATTCAGGAGGGTCCAGAGGCATAACTTCTGGCAGCCGTGTCTGTCTGGACCGGATGACGCAGGCTTTTCGCCTCCACCGAACCTGACCGGAGAGGGGGGCAGGTGTTTGTTACAGAACGCTTTTCGCGTGATGGCGGGAGCTAGTTTGCGGCTGTCTTCGCGGCTCTTGTGAAGTGGATATTTGTGATCTGTGCCGGCGCGGGCTTTGTTCGACCGATCGTTCTTTCAGCAATGTCTTGGCACCGTATCGGATGAGGGTAGTAGGCCGACGATGGACCCGGGCGGCAGCGCATGTCGGGGTGTCACCAAGCGGCTTGACCAGCACGCGCTGGCAGGCGACCTTTGGTTAATACGGACGTCTGTTTGGGGGGCGCCCGTTCATGTGAAGGGATCACCTATGAGAAACAAGATGATGGAGGCTGGGCGTCGCTCTGCATTGACGCTGCTTGCGGGGGCGCTGGCGGTCGCATTGCCGATGTCCGCGGGGGCGCAGGACTTTACGACGACGGATGATCGGCTGACCACGCCCGGTGTCCTGACTGTGGGCACCGGTGATCCGGTCTACCCGCCCTGGATGCTGAACAACGATCCTGCCGGTGGCGAGGGGTTCGAAAACGGATTGGTCTATGCGCTGGCCGCCGAGATGGGCTTTGAAGCGGATCAGGTCGTCTGGATCGCCCAGACCTTCGATCAGGCCATTGCGCCCGGCACCAAACCCTATGATTTCGCGATCCAGCAGATTTCGGTCACCGAGCCGCGCAAAGAGATTGTCAGTTTCAGCCAAGTGTATTTCCAGCCCGACAAGGCCGTGATCGCGTTGCCCGGAACGAACGCTGAGACCGCGACAAGTTTTGCCGACCTCAAAGAACTGCGCTGGGGGGCCGTCATCGGCACGACGGACAACGATTACCTCGTCAACATCCTCGGGATCGAAGAGGCGGCGATCTACAACGAACAGGTCGACGTCTTTCAGGCACTTCAGGCAGGCCAGATCGATGCGACACTGGCCGCGCTGCCCACGGCGCTGTTCATGACCGCCGTTCAGGTCCCCGAGGCCAACATCGTGGCCCTGTTACCCGCAGACGAGAACGACAATGGACACGGGCTGTTGTTCGAATTCGAAAACCCGCTGGTGCCCGCGGTGGACGAGGCGCTTGGAGCGCTGATCGAACGGGGTGTGGTGGATGAGCTGATCGCGACCTACCTCGTGGCCGACCCGGACCTTCCGATCATCAGCGAATGACCCAAAAGGCAGACGCCGCGCATCCGCGCGCGGTCCAGGAACCGGTGCGGCGGGGGCCACCTCCGCCGCCGCCGAAACGGGAATTTGATTGGCGTAGTGCGGCTATCCCCGCAGCTATCGGAACGCTGAGTGCCGTGATCGTGTTCGGGTCACTGGCCTGGGTGATCACCTCGGCCGAGCAATGGCCGCGCATCAAGCTGCAGTTCTTCAGTCTTGATGCCATGATCGCATCCTTTCCGCGGGTCTTGCAGGGTTTCTGGGTGAACATGCAGGTCTGGCTGACGGTGCTGGGCTGCATCCTGATCTGGGCGCTGGTTCTGGCGGTGGTGCGGTCCTTGCGTGCGCCCTGGTTCGCGCCCTTTCGGCTGATGGTCGTGATCTACATCGACATCTTCCGGGGCGTGCCCGTCCTTTTGCTGGTGCTGCTTTTCGGCTTCGGGATTCCGGCGCTGAGCTTGCCGGGTCTGCCGAACTCGGGCCTGTTCTGGGGGGCGGTGGCCATGGTGCTGAGCTACGCGGCCTATGTGGCGGAAATCTATCGGTCCGGAATCGACGCGGTTCATGAAGGCCAGCGTGCGGCGGCCAAATCGCTGGGGCTGAGCGAATGGCAGACCCTGCGCTATGCGATCCTGCCGCAGGCCTTGCGCAATGTGGTGCCCGCCTTGATGAACATCGTCGTGGCGTTGCAAAAGGATGTGGCGCTGCTGTCGGTGATCGGTGTGCGCGACGCGGTGCGCGAGGCGCAGATCTACACTGCAACCACGTTCAATTACTCTTCGCTGATCGTCGCGGCAGGGCTGTTCCTGCTGGCCACAATTCCCATGGCCCGGCTGGCCGATTACCTGTCCCGGCGCGACCGCCGGCGCCGCCTGCAGATCGCGGAGTGATGATGACCAAGCCGATGATCGAAATCGATACCGTGACCAAGTACTTCGGCGACAAGCTGGTGCTGGACCGCGTCAGCCTGACCGTGAACCCGCACGAGGTCGTCTGTCTGATCGGTGCCTCTGGGTCAGGCAAATCGACTTTGCTGCGCTGCATCAACCGTCTGGTCGACCATGACTACGGCACGATCCGTCTTGATGGAATGGCAAACGACGATCCCCGCTTCGGCAAGACCGGGCTGCAGCAGCGGGCAAGCATCGTGTTTCAGGCGTACAACCTGTTTCCGCACATGACCGTGCTCGACAACATCACGCTCGCGCCCCGCAGGGTGCAGGGTCAGCCGCGCGCCGAGGCCGAGGAGCGTGGTCGTGCGGTTCTGGGCCGCTTTGGGATGGACAGTTTCGCCGCGTCCTACCCCGAGCAGCTGTCAGGCGGACAGCAGCAGCGCGTCGCCATCGCGCGCGCACTGATGACCCGGCCCGATGTCCTCCTGCTGGACGAAATCACCGCCGCCCTCGATCCCGAACTGGTGGGCGAGGTTCTGGCGATCATCCGTGGTCTCAAGGACGAGGGGATGACGATGATGATCGTCACCCACGAGATGGGTTTCGCGCGCGAATGTGCGGATCGCGTCGCCTTTCTTGACGGCGGGGTCATCCTTGAGGAGGAGACGCCCGACCGTCTGTTCGGCGCCCCGCAGGAACCCCGGACCCGGGCGTTCCTGCAGCGCATCGTCGCATCGGGACGGCTGTAGGGCTTCGCGTGAATGCGGCGTTACCTAGGACGGGTCGTCCTGTGGCTTGCCGCCCATGGCATCCGTCGTGAGCTTGGCGAGGCTGATTCCGGCCTGGTTCATCGTCAGATAGGTGTAGTCCGCACCGGCTGCGCGGATCTGTTCCTGGTGCGATTCGTGCAGCGCATGCGAGATGATGGGTCCGGTAAAGCCGCGCTGGCGCAGCGACCGCGCGGCGATCAGCTTGGCTTCGAGATCGTCCATGGCAAGGAGCGCGGCCTTGATCCGGCCGAAGTTGCACGTTCGCCAGAAATTACTGTCCTCGGCATCGGCAAACATCACGTTTCGCCCCGCGTCTTGATGCGCTTGCGCCTTGTAGGTATCGGCATCCAGACCGAGTGACTTGAACCCATGTTCTTCCATGAACTGATAGGCGGCACTGCCGGTGCGGCCCATCCCGAAGATCAGAACATCCGCATCACCCATGTTCTTGGGCTGTTCGTCCGGGTGGATCGTGTCACGCTCAAAGCGCCGCAGCCTGTCTTCGTACCTTTGATAAAGCGGATGTGCATAACGATTCAGGGGCGCCGATACCAGGAAGGAAATCGACACGGCGACGGCCAGCGGCACCAGGTATTCCGGCAAGACACCTGCCGCCACGATCAAGCCAAATTCGGAATAGGCCGTCAGGCTGAGCGCGGTCAGAAACGCACTGCGGGCGCGCAACTTGAAGGCCACCATCAGCCCGAAGAACAAAAGCCCCTTGAGTGCCAGCATGAGACCCACCGCCAGCGCAAAGACCATCGCACCCCAGTCTGGCAGACCGGTCAGCCCGATCTGCAGGAAAAACCCGACAAGGAACACCTCTTTCAAAGACCAGAGCGACGCGCCGAGTTCCTTGGCGCGCGAATGGCTGGACAGCAGAACGCCCATCACCAGCGCGCCGATCTCGGAGGACAGGCCCATGGCTTCAAAGCCCATGCCGCCGATCACGAGCGAT
Organism: Loktanella sp.; assembly: GCA_020201155.1. Taxonomy (GTDB): domain Bacteria; phylum Pseudomonadota; class Alphaproteobacteria; order Rhodobacterales; family Rhodobacteraceae; genus JAIVHI01. Next base: position 4,749 of record JAIVHI010000096.1, read on the forward strand.
AGCAGCATCCCCATCAGGACCAGCAATTCGTCGTGGCCCGCAAGGTCGAGAAGCCGGTGCAGAACCGGACGAAGAAGCGGGACGCCAAAGACCAGAAGCGCCCAGATATTCGGTGTCTGGCCTGACCAGATCGCCAGTACCACCAGTGCGATGATGTCCTGCAGGACAAGAATGCCGATGGCGGTGCGACCGTGAAAGGCGCCCAGTTCGCGCTTGGTCTCGAGCAACTTTGCGGCAAGCACCGTGGATGAGAACGACAGCGCGATCGCCAGCAGCAACGCGGTATTCCAATCCAGCCCCATGAATAGCTTGAGACCCGGCGCAAAGACGGCGACCGAAATGGAGAAATGCAAAAGCGCTCCGCCGACGACCTGGGGTTGCGCGATCTGTTCGAGCTTGAGCTTCAGCCCGACCGTGAAGAGCAACATCAGCACACCCAGGTGCGCCACATGGCCAAGCGCCTCACCGGTATAGCTGGGCAAGCCCAGCGGGGGACCGAAGATGTTGATGGCAAATCCGGCTGCCAGAAATCCAACCAAGGGCGGTAAACCCACTTGCCTGACAGCCAGACCGAAGAAAAAGGCGAAGCTGACGATGATGACTTCAAACAATGCCCATAATCCCCTGCACCGGCCCAATGAAAGTGTGCGACGCGTGCGAAGGGCGGGGTGACAACCGCGTGCCAGACAGCAAAGGCAGCCCCGACGGCTGCGCCAATGCCGCAAGAGGGCTGCTGAAGATCAGTAAGCTGTCAGCTCAACCGTGCCAGCAAATCGCGCGAAGCGGTGCCGGTCACAGGCAGCCCCTGACGCGTCTGGAAATCCCGGATCGCGGCCTCTGTGCCGCTGCCGATGATACCGTCGATCTCGCCCACGTCGTACCCGCGCGAGGCGAGCCCGCGTTGCAGGGACATCCTGTCGGCGCGGGTCAGGCCGGTTGCATCGGGTGGAAAGCTGCCTTGGAAGGGGCCCGCGCCACCCAGACGGTCAGCGAGATGCCCGATGCCGATCGCGTAGAAATCAGAGTTGTTGTAAGTCTTGATGACGTTGAAATTGCGGGTGACGGTGAATTGCGGGCCGCCCGGTTGCGGCTGGATGGTGCGGCCAGCGGGGCCGCCCGTGCCAGCCTCCGACCCCCAGGGCAGGCCCGTTTGCCAGCCGTTGCGCGCCAGATACGCAGCGGTCGAGCCCAGCGAGTCCGTGGGATCATCGCTCCAGATGTCGCGGCGTCCGTCGCCGTTGAAATCGACCGCAAAGGACTGGAACGAGGTCGGGATGAACTGGGTATGCCCCATCGCCCCGGCCCAGCTGCCGACCAACCGGTCCGGCGTCGTATCGCCACTCTCCAGAATACGGAGCGCGGCGATCAGCTGGCTTTCGTAGAACGACCCGCGCCGCCCGTCGAAGGCCAGCGTCGCGGTGGCCGAAAGCACTGGGATATTGCCGCGCTTCTCACCGTACAGGCTTTCGAGCCCCCAGACCGCCGTGACGATGCGGGGGTTCACACCATAGCGCGCTTCGACAGCCGCCAGCGTGGTTGCGTGGCGGGACAGTGCGGCACGTCCCTTGGTCAACCGTTCGTCCGAGACGGCGATGGCAAGGTAGTCTTCCAGCGTCCGGCGGGATTCGATCTGGTTGCGGTCGCGGGTGATGACACCGGGCAGATACCCGGTGGTCGCAAGACCCGCGTCAAGTGTCTGCGCGGATATGCCAGCCGCAGAGGCCCGTGACCGAAATCCGGCAAGCCAGGTGTCGAAAGCTGCGTTCGGCACCGGTTGCATGTCGGCGGCAAGGGCAGGGGCCGCTGACGGGGCGCCCGCACGCGGGCCTGCCGCACAGGCGGTCAAGGCTGTGCTGCCGATGGCGGCAAGAAACAGGCGACGATTGAGAATGTTCATGATTTGACGCTATCCAGCTTCCGGTTCGGCATCAACGCGGCGGCACCCTGATCGGCCAAGGTCCGCCACGCCGTTTGGGTTTAGATCGTCTAGTGACTGTCGCGAGGCAGATACTTGCGCGCGATGTCGCGAAAGTCGTCGGCCCCCCGAATGGTCATACCCTTGTCGAAGGGCTCGACCGTATCGCGGAACATGG
>JAIVHI010000276.1 GCA_020201155.1 Loktanella sp.
CCAAGGGGGAAACATGACAAACAGTGATACGACCGAACAACGAGACGAAGGCGTGCAGGACATCGACACCTTCAAGGAAGCCTGCGCAGTTTTCGGAGACGAAGACGCCTTGGCGCGTCTTGGCATGTTCCGGGACGAGCTTGAAGCCCACCTTGCATGGGTCGCAAAGGCCCCCCCCGATCATGACGCCCTTCGTGACGTGGCGCACCGCACGGCAGGTCGCGCCGGTGTCCTTGGGTTTCCCGCACTCGCGGATGCATCCGCCCGGCTCGACGATGCGGCACGTGCTGGCGCCGCTGTTGCTGCGGCCCTTGATCACTGGATGGAACAGGCCGAACTTGCCGCACGGCGCTAGACGCCGCAACGCCCGTCCGGGACCCAGGCGGCATGTCGGCTTCAGCTATGATTGACCAAACCGCCATCAGGACACTCCGATCGCCTGCAAGACCGCCGGGGTCGCGATCACCGCGAACAGAACCGGCAGGAAGAACAGGATCATCGGAACCGTCAGCTTGGGCGGCAGGGACGCTGCCTTCTTCTCGGCGGCGGCCATGCGGAAATCACGGCTTTCCTTGGCCAGAACCCGCAGCGTCTGCCCCAGCGAGGTGCCGTATTTCTCGGATTGGATCAGGCCGATGACCGTGGCCTTGACACTGTCCAGCCCCGTGCGCGTGCCAAGGTTCTCGTAGGCCTGCCTGCGATCCGACAGATAGGCCAGTTCCGCCGTGGTCAGCGACATCTCCTCGGCCAGTTCCTTGGATTGCGATCCGATCTCTTCTGCCACCTTGCGAAAGGCGGCCTCGCTGCTCATGCCGGATTCGACGCAGATCAGCAGAAGATCCAGCGCGTCGGGCCAGCTGCGGCGCAGACTTGTGTGCCGCTTCGAGACCAGGTTGCGAACGTAAAGCTTGGGCAACGTATAGCCGATCCCCGCACCAACCGCGATGATTGCGGCGATCTGAAGCAAGGACATCTCGGATTGCATCACCAGAGCGAGATAGGCAAAGGCCAACCCCGGCATCACCATCGCCGCAATCAACCGAGAGGCCAGAAAGGTGATCAGCGGGGCCCGCCCACGCAGACCCGCCATCTTCAGACCAGTTGCATGCGTTCCGACATCCGGTCGCGGGCAAGCCAGGGCCATGCCACGGCAAGGATCACGCCGACCGTCGAAAAGGCTGCAAGCGCGATTGTCAGCAGTTGGATCTGCGACGGGGTCAGGTCGATCATCGGCACGGTCCGTCTCCTTTACATGTCAAAGTTGATCATCTGGCGCATCACGAAGACGCCGATGGACATCCACAGAAGGCAGATACCGATCACGATGAGGCCAAGATTGGTCTGGTAGAGCACGGCCAGATACTCGGGGCTGGTCAACTGAACCAGACCAGCGACGATGACCGGCAGCGACCCGATGATCCCGGCCGAGGTCTTGGCCTCTGCGCTCATCGCCTTGACCTTTGCGTGCAATTGCCGGCGTCCGCGCAGCACGGTCGAAAGATTGCCCAGCGCCTCGGTCAGACTGCCCCCCGCACGGCTTTGAATGGCCACCACGATGGCAAGAAAGCCGACCTCCTGTAGCGGCACACGTTGTGCCAGCCGGTCGACCGCCTCTTGCAGCGGCAGGCCGACGGACTGGTCCTCGACCACCTGGCGGAACTCGCCCCGGATCGGCTCTTCGCTGTCGGCCGCGATGACCGTCAGGCAATCCGCAAGGGGTCGGCCCGCCCGGACACCCCGGACGATCACATCCTCCCGCAGGGTCTTTTCGATCGCCTTGCGCCGGGTCGACGCCTGCCCGCCGGTGGCCGCCACGGGCCCATCTTCGGGGCGACCGCCAAGCGCCAGCGCCATGCGCCGTTTGCTGAGAGACCGCGCTTCGATCGTGGGCATCACGAGGGTCAGCAGCAGGGCGACCCCCGCCAAGGCGGCCAGCGGGACAATCAGCAAGGTAAGATCGAATTGAGGCATATCGCGATTCCCTAGGCCTTGTTCGAAACGGTGGCGGCTTCCAGCGCGCGCGACAGCCGGTCTTCTTCGCCGAAGTAGCGAGCACGGTCCCAGAACGCCGGACGCCCGATGCCCGTCGACTGGTGCTGGCCGATGATCCGTCCGTTCTCGTCTTCGCCCAGCATCTTGTAGACAAAAATGTCCTGCAGGATCGGCACGTCGCCTTCCATGCCCAGCACTTCGGTGATGTGGGTGATGCGCCGCGAGCCATCCCGCAAACGCACGGCCTGAACGATGACGTCGATGGACGAGACGGCCATTTCCTGGATCGTCTGCGAAGGCAGATCGTAGCCCCCCATCGTGATCATCGCACCCAGACGCGACAGCGCCTCACGCGGGGTATTTGCGTGGAGCGTTCCCATCGAACCGTCGTGACCCGTGTTCATTGCCTGCAGCAAGTCAAAGGCTTCGGGGCCGCGCACCTCGCCCACGATGATCCGCTCGGGGCGCATGCGCAGGCAGTTCTTGACCAGATCGCGCATCGTGATCTCGCCCGTCCCCTCGACGTTAGGCGGGCGGGTTTCCAGCCGGACGACGTGGGGCTGCTGAAGCTGCAGTTCGGCAGAGTCCTCGCATGTCACGATCCGTTCTTCGGCGCCGACATACTTGGTCAGGCAATTGAGAAGCGTCGTCTTGCCCGACCCCGTTCCGCCCGAGATCAACACGTTGCAGCGCACACGACCGATGATCTTGAGGATTTCAGCCCCCTCGGGCGTGATCGAGCCGAAGTCGACCAGTTGATCGAGCGTCAGCTTGTCCTTCTTGAACCGCCGGATCGTCAGGCTGGGACCGTCGATGGCCAGAGGCGGCGCGATCACGTTGACGCGGCTGCCGTCGGGCAGGCGCGCGTCACAGATCGGGCTGGATTCATCAAGGCGCCGACCGACCTGGCTGACGATGCGCTGGCAGATGTTGAGAAGCTGCTCGTTGTCGCGAAAGCGGATGTTCGTCTGCTCGACCCTGCCGTTCACCTCGATGTAGATCAGGCTGGTGCCGTTCACCATGATGTCGGAAATATCGTCGCGGGCCAGCAACGGCTCGAGCGGTCCGTAACCCAGAACGTCGTTGCAGATTTCTTCGGTCAGCTGCGCCTGCTCGCCGGTCGACAGCACGGCGCGCTTGGCAGCCAGAATCTCGCTGACGACGCCGCCAACCTCGCGCCGGGCAGCCGCAAGGTCCAGCCGGCCAAGTTCGGTGATGTTGATCGACTCGATCAGCGCACCGAAGATCTCTTTCTTCAGGTCGATATACTCAGCGGCGCTTTCGGGCGATGCCACCCTGCCGGTGCTGCGTTGTGGCGAGGGCGGTTGATCTTCGGCCCGCGCGACCCGGCGCGACGGGTCGGGCTGGCGTGTCCGGGGCTCTTCGACCGGGCGCGGCTTTTCAGCGACGCGCGGCGCGACGACCTGCGCATCGGCCAGAGCAGCGCGTTTTCCGAAGGTCTTTGTCACGATGGCTCTCTCTCGTTGCGGCTGGGGGCGGGGTGCGGTTCAGGCACGTCCGAACAGCCTGCGCAGAAGGCCGGTTGGCCGTTTCTTGCCCTGTGAGGTCAGGCTGTCGACAAGCTGCCGCACGGACCCCTGCGCCTTGCCACGCGGGGCCTGTTCGCGGATCGTGCGCCCTTCGGCCGAGGCCGTCCCGAAGGTCGCGGGATCGAAGGCCATGGTGGCGTAATTCCTGACGCCGATGCTTTTTGCGAACTTTTCGGCAACGATCTCTTTGCGCTTGGGCATCTTGCAGGTGTTGAGAATGACTCGCGGGGCCGCATCATTCGGCCGCAAGCCGCGCAACTGTCCCATCAGTGCCCGTGCATTGCGCAGGTTGGGCAGATCGGGCGAAGCCACGACGATCACCTCATCCGCCGATGTCAGGGCGTCGCGGCTGGCGGCAGTCCAGTCGTGCGGCACATCGAGCACCACAAAGGGGAAAGACGCCCGCGCGATGTCGATCAGCCGCTCGATCGCCTCGGGGACGGGGTCGATGTCGCCCAGCGGATCATCGAAGGCGGGCAGCACGTTCAGAAACTCCCCCCGCCGCACGACCAGCCGGTCGAGCAGCGCGGCGTCCAGCTTTTCAGGATCGCCCATGTATTTCTCGATCCCCGTCACGGCCTTGAGATCAAGGTTCACGGCAGCCGACCCGAACCGGAAATCCAGATCCAGCAGCAGCGTCGGGCTGGCCTGTTCCTCTGCGATGGTCCAAGCGACGTTCTGCGCCAGTGTGGAAGAACCGACACCGCCCTTGGCGCCGACGAAGGCGAAGACCTTGCCAAGCTTCGTCGCGGACTCTTCCCCGAACAATGTCTGGATCATCGTCACATAGGCCAGCGGCGAGAACGAACCGACGAGATATTCCGCGATGCCGCGGCCCATCAGGTTCCGATAAAGGCTGATGTCGTTCTCTGTCCCGATCACGACCACCTTGGTCTCGGGGTCGCAGACCTGTGCCAGCAGATCGAGCTCCTGCAGCAGCGCCCTGCCTGCGGTGGATACCTCAACGATCAGCAGGGACGGCGTCCGTCGTCCGTTGAAGACACGCAGGGCCTGCCCGACACCGCCATCGGCGATCTCTGTCTTGACGCGGGTCAGGCGCCGGTCCGCGCTTGCACGTTCGATCACGCCGCGGGTGGTTGCGGTCAGGCAGAAGGCCGCTGCCGTCAGGTGCGGCACACGGGCGCTGGAGGGGGCCGGATCGGCACTCGCCTGAATTCCCTCTTCGATCTTGATAGCAGCGTGTTTCATCTTGTCTTTCCTCGCCCGTGCAGTTGCGACGCCCCGATCCTCGATCGGGGTCGGCGTCAGTTGATGACGTTTTCCTCGATGATGGTGCCGCGACGGACGCGGATCGTGGTGGTCGGCTCTTCGATCTCGACCGCCACTTCGCCCTGCACTTCGTCCAGCGGGCGCAGCGACAGCGACAGCGTGCCGGTCGTCTCGGCGGCAGTGACGACTTCGACCTGAGATTCCTTCAGCTCCAGCGTCGCGGTCTTGCCCAGAACGGTGGCCGAGTCGTTGTCCTGCGTCGTCTGGTCGATCGCCAGAACCCGCACGTCCCGCAGGATGGTGCTGGTACGGGTTTCGGCGCCCTGACTGTCGCGCGTGCGCTGCACGGTATGCAGCACGTCGACACGGTCGTTCGGCAGAATGAACCCGCCCGCCGTGCTTTGGGCGTTCACGTTGATCGCCACGGCGCGTTTGCCGGTGGCCAGCGTCGCCGCCAGATAGCCGTGCGACTGGGCCGAAAGCGTGCCTGTGGCAATCGGTTCCCCGACCGCGATCGGGCGACTGGCGTATTGTCCCGAAAGCTCTTTCAAAGCGTCGGGTCGTGTCGCCCGGTCGATCAATGTGCTGGGCACCGCATCGGCGGGCCAATCCTGCCAGACAAGGGCGGCTGGTGTCACTTCGGCACCGCGCGGCACATCCTGTGCGGCCACAAGAACTGCGGTCATGGCGATGGCAGGGGGCGCCGCCGGGGCCATGGCGACGGCTTCAGGGGTGGAGTCCTGCGAAGCGATCCACGCGGCACCGCCACCGGCCCCAAGGGCGATCAGAAGAATGAGAGGTCTCAGCATGTCGGTCCTCCGAGCAGCGGCAGATTAAGCCTTCAGCCCGGCAAAAGGGCCTCTGGCCGCAGAAGCGCGACGGCGATGGCCGCCGCCGCGATGGCAATTCCGTAGGGCACCCGGTCCATCGGGGGGCGCAGGGCGGCGATGCGCCCCTGGGCCAGCCTGTCCGCCCCAAGGGCGTGGCAAGCGATCATCGTCAGGGTCAGCAGACCGCCCGCGAGGGCGGTCAGAAGAAGAAGCGCAGGTGTCGCCGCAGGCCCAAGCCAAAGGCCGGTCACCGCCAGCAGCTTGACGTCACCGCCGCCGTAATAATAACAATCGAGATCAGGCCCGCAATCAGGCCATACTCGATAGCAGTCGCTCCGGACTCGTTTGTCTTCAGTTTCGTAAACAGTTTCAGCATGATGTGCCGTCCTTCATTTCAAGG
>JAIVHI010000097.1 GCA_020201155.1 Loktanella sp.
CCCAGCAGGTAATCGATCCCGGATGAATAAGACGGATAGAGCATCATCTGGGTCACCGATGACGACAGAAGACATTCGTTTTCCACGACGTTTATCCGTTCGCCAAGATAGAAAGCCAAACCTTCGTACTTGAAGACGTCACGCGCCCGACCCGGTGTGCCATTGTCGCGTTCGATGTTCTTCCACAGGTAATAGCCGTCGCGTTGGGTCAACAGCGCGAAGGACCGGATGATTTGCCCGGGCTCGCTGTAGGAAAAGAAATAGCGGAAGTAGGCGCCGCAATATCGGTCGAGTGGGGCGGAAAACTGGTTCAGCCGTTTCAGGGTGGGTCCGATCGGCGACTCATCGGCCTCGGAAGCGGGCCGACGCCGCAGCGAAATGAGTTCCACGAAGCGCGCTGTCTCCATCAGCAACTCGGCCTCGGTGACCCCGAAGAAATCGCAGATCTTGCGCATGTTGTGACGCGAGGGACGCACGGCGCCGGCAAGGTACTTGTTGAACTGCTGCCGGTTGATCCCAATACGGCGGCAGACCTGCGCGATCGAGGGGAAAAGGCTGCAGGCGTAGGACAGGTTGTCCGGTAGCGGGTCAGATGTCATGGATGTGAAGTTACATGACGCACTTTTGAAGTCAACCTGCTACGTAGCGCGAAGTTGTGGCGCATCTTGGCGCATGACACGTTGACCGGATAAAGCAGTCACTCAGGGAAAAGCACCGGCATGGACCAGCGAGCCTCCAGCACTCACGACATCATCGAAGAACGGCATGTCGAGATTGCCATGCCCGACGGTTGCATCCTAGCGGCGCGCATATGGCGGCCCGCGGATGCGGCACCCGTACCGGCGATTCTGGAATACCTACCCTACCGCAAGGGCGACGGCACGCTTGCGCGGGACACGGTCCGTGCGCCCTACATAGCCGCACGCGGCTATGCCTATGTGCGCGTCGACCTGCGCGGCACCGGCGAGTCCGAAGGGCTGATGGTCGACGAATATACCGAGCAGGAACTTCAGGACGGCTGCGATGCGATCGCGTGGATCGCCGCGCAGGGCTGGTGCGACGGCAATGTCGGCATGGTCGGCATTTCTTGGGGCGGCTTCAACGGCTTGCAGATCGCAGCACTTCAGCCCCCAGCCCTCAAGGCGGTCGTTTCCATCGCCTCCACCGACGACCGCTACGCGGACGACGTGCATTACATGGGCGGGACGATGGTGGTCGACCAGATTTCCTGGGCATCACATATGTTCGCCATCAACACCCTGCCGCCGGACCCCGACCTTGTCGGCGACAAATGGCGCGAGATGTGGATGCAGCGCCTTCGTGGTTCTGGACTGTGGCTGAAAAACTGGCTCGAGCACCAACGCCGCGACGATTTCTGGAAGCACGGGTCGGTCTGCGAGGACATCAGCCGCATCCAGGTGCCGGTCTACGCGGTGTCAGGCTGGGCCGACGGCTATTGCCGCACAGTGTTTCGGCTGATGGAGACGCTGAAGGGGCCGAAGAAGGGGATCGTCGGCCCATGGTCTCACAAGTATCCGCATGCCGGCGTGCCCGGCCCTGCGATCGACTGGGCGACCGAGGAGCTGCGTTGGTGGGACCAGTGGCTGAAGGGGGTCGACACCGGCATCATGGACGAGCCGCAGCTGCGACTGTACATGCAAGACCATGCAGAACCGGCCAGCTACTACACACATCGTGACGGACGCTGGATCGAGGAGCCGTCCTGGCCATCGCCGAATGTGAAGCGGACGGCCTATGCCCTCGGCACGGACGGATCGCTTGGGATCGATGCCGCGCCCCGGGGCAAGCTCGCGATCGAGTCCCCACTGGGCACCGGCATTGCAGGGGGCAAGTGGTGCTCCTACGCCGCCCCTGGCGATCAGCCCGTCGATCAACGGCGCGACGATGCGGGCAGTATGGTGTTTGAGACGGCATCCCTGGATGCGCCGTTGGAGATTGCGGGCGACGCCAACCTCGAACTGACCTTCAGCGTGGACCAGCCCGTCGCGCAGGTGGCCGCAAGACTGGTGGACGTGGCACCGAACGGCTCAGCCACGCGCGTCAGCTACGGCCTTTTGAACCTGACGCATCGCGACAGCCACGAGACACCCGAGGCGCTGGTTCCGGGCGAAGCCTATACCGCGACCGTGCCGTTCAAGCACGTGGCCCAGACCTTCCGCGCCGGCCATCGCCTGCGGCTGTCCCTGTCAACGAGCTACTTCCCCGTTGCCTGGCCTGCGCCAGAACCGGTAAAGCTGACGGTCGACACCGCGAAGAGCCAGCTGGTTCTTCCGGTGCGCAAGGCAACCGACGATCCCAGCCCGCGCGACCTGGGCACCCCGAAAGGCGCCGCGCCGATGGAGGCGGAAACGCTGTCGCCCGCCCATGCGGACTGGGTGGTGACCGAAAGCCTCGCCACCGGCGAAACCCGCATCACGATCACCGACGATTCCGGCCGTATCCGCATCGCAGACAACGGGATCAGCACCGGCGCTGTCGGGGTCGAGACCTATTCCTTCACCGGCACAGACTGGCGATCGTTCAAAGGACACGTGGTATGGGATGTCGAGATGTCGCGCGGCGACTGGCAGATGACCAGCCGCACCGAGACCGAGATGACCGCGACCGCCACCCATTTCATCGTCAAGGCACATCTGGCGGCCAAGGAAGGCGACCGGATCGCCCACGAGCAAAACTGGGACTACGAAATCCCCCGTGATTGGGGGTAATCATTCGCATACCGACGCAATCCATGCGTCTTTTGGCGGTCGCTGCGAAGTTGCGCAGGTGCCGTCCAAGACAGATCATGAACAATGCGCCAAGCGTCACGCGCGGCGCCCAGAAAAACAACGGCCGGATGACGGCCCCGCAGGGAGAAAGCAATTATGACCGATACTTCAAACCGAAATGGCCTTGACCGCCGGACGTTCCTGAAGACCGCAGGGGCGACCGGACTTGCGGCCGCGACGATGCCGCTGGGTTCACGCATCTGGGCCCAGTCCGGCAAGGTGCTGCGTGTCAGCTCCTACGCCGATATCGACGCGCTGGACCCGGGGTTCTACCAGAACGGCTACAACGTTGACGTGATGAACTGCATCTATTCGAAGCTGGTGCGCTACACGCCTGGCCGCGAATGGGATTGGGAACTTGAAGCCGCCGAAGAGATCGAGCAGGTCGACGACACCCACATCCGGTTCAAGCTGAAGGAAGGGCTGATGTTCACCGGCGGCTATGGCGAGATGACCGCCGAGGACGTCAAGTTCTCGTTCGAGCGCGTTCTGGAACACGACAGCCCGGTGAAAAGTGACTGGGGTCCCCTGCAACAGGTCGAGGTCACCGGCAAGTACGAAGGCGTCATTGTCCTGAACGAGGCATTCCAGCCGCTCTGGACCATCACCCTGCCCTATGGCACCGGCCACATCGTGTCGAAGAAGGCCGTGATGGAAGCCACGGAAGACGGCGGGAATTTCGGCATGACGCCACCTGCCTTTTCCGGGCCCTACATCCTGCAGGAATGGCGGCCGAACCAGTACGTCCACCTCGTGCGGAACCCCGAATGGGCGGGCGAAGCACCCGGCTTCGACGAGATCCGCATCCTGCCGATGGACGACACCAAGACGGCCGAGCGCGCCTACGAGGCCGGCGATCTGGACTACACGGAAATCACGCTGTCCTCGCTGGCGGATTATCGCGGCAACGAGCCCGAGAACACCGTGATCGAGGAATATCCGTCGCTCTACTACGTCTGGATGGGGATGAACCTCGACAATCCTTCGCTCCAGGATGAAAACCTGCGCAAGGCGATCCAACACGCGATCAACGCCGAGCAGATCATCGACGCGGCGTATTTCGGCGAAGCGGAGCCCGCGACCGGCATGATTGCGCCGGGCCTGCCGGGGCATCGCGAGACACCCACCGTGCCGGTGGCGGGCGACCTCGACAAGGCACGCGAATTCCTCGAAGCCGCTGGCGGCCCGCCGGCTGAGCCGCTGACGATCGATACGCTCAACGCCACGGTCTGGAAGACGACTGCCGAAGTGATCCAGGCGCAACTGGCGCAGATCGGCATCCAGACACAGATCAATGTCCAGGATTCGGGCTCCTTCTGGACGCTGGGCATGGAGAGCGAGGGCGAGCGCTGGAAGGACATGCAACTGGTGCTCAACCGGTTCTCGATGCTACCGGACCCCTATTACGCAACCAGCTGGTTCGTGTCGGACCAGGTCGGTATCTGGAACTGGGAACGGTTCTCGAACGAGGAGTTCGACGAACTGCACAAGCTTGCGCTGAGCGAGACGGACACCGATGCGCGCGCGGAGATGTATCGCAAGATGCAGGACCTGATGGAAGCGACCGGCGCCTACAAGTTCATCACCCACGAAGGCACCCCGGTGATGTACCGTGAAGGACTGGAACCGACGCTGCGGCCCGACGGCCGCCCGCTGTTCCTCGATTTCGACGGCGAAATCTAAGCCCAAGGGAGATTGCGACACGTGTTTTTTTACGCCGTGCAAAGGCTGGTCCTGTCGGTCGTGATAATCATGGTCGCGGTCTCCATCCTCACATTGATGCTTCACGTGGTGCCCGGTGATCCGGCCGTCATGATCCTCGGGCCGCGCGCGACACCCGAGC
>JAIVHI010000011.1:0-14631 GCA_020201155.1 Loktanella sp.
TCCGGTGCGATCCTTGGCAACTTCTATTCCACCGGGCAGGTCTGTTCGAACGGCACGCGGGTTTTCGTGCAAAAGGGGATCAAGCAGGCGTTTCTGGACCGGCTGAGCGCGCGGTTGCAAGGTGTCGTGATGGGCGACCCTCTCGATCCTGCGACGAATTTCGGCCCGATGGTCAGCGCGCGGCAGCGCGAGATCGTGATGGGCTTTATCGCCAAGGGCAAGGAAGAGGGGGCGCGGCTGGTCACCGGTGGCAAGACCGTGGACGGGCAGGGGTTCTTCATCGAACCCACCGTCTTTGCCGACGTCACCGACGATATGACCATCGCGCGGGAAGAGATTTTCGGCCCCGTGCTGTCGGTGCTCGATTTCGAGACGGAAGACGAGGCGCTGACGCGCGCCAACGCCACGCCCTACGGGCTGTCGGCGGGCGTCTTCACCAAGGACCTGACCCGCGCGCACCGCATGGCCGCCGGGTTCGAGGCAGGCACCTGCTACATCAACACCTACAATCTCGCCCCGGTCGAGGCACCTTTTGGCGGCATGAAGCTGTCGGGTGTGGGGCGCGAGAATTCGAAAGAAGCCATAGGACATTATTCGCAACTCAAGAGCGTCTACGTGGCCATGGGTCCCTGCGAGGCGCCATTTTGATGCATGCTGATTACGTTATCGTGGGGTCCGGGTCGGCGGGCTGCGCCATCGCCTACCGGCTGGCCGAGGCGGGCAAGGACGTTCTGGTGATCGAAGCCGGCGGCTCGGACATGGGCCCCTTCATCCAGATGCCCGCGGCGCTGTCCTACCCGATGAACATGAAGCGATACGACTGGGGCATGCGGACCGATCCCGAACCGCACCTTGGCGGGCGTCAGCTGGTGACGCCGCGCGGCCGGGTGATCGGCGGGTCATCGTCGATCAACGGCATGATCTACGTGCGCGGGCACGCCAAGGACTATGATCATTGGGCCGAAAACGGCGCGCAGGGCTGGGGCTATGCCGATGTGCTGCCCTATTTCAAGCGCATGGAGAACTGGCACGATGGCGGACGCGGTGGCGATCCGTCGTGGCGCGGCGACGACGGCCCGCTGCACGTCAGCCGAGGACCGGGGCGCAATCCGCTGGTGCAGGCATTCGTCGCGGCGGGTGCGCAAGCGGGCTACCAACTGACCGACGACTACAACGGTGAACAGCAGGAAGGCTTCGGGCCTTTCGATTCGACCATCCACCTCGGGCGGCGCTGGTCGGCGGCCAATGCCTATCTGCGGCCTGCCTTGAAGCACGCCAACTGCCGGCTGATCCACGGCCATGTGCGCCGCGTCATCATCGAAGACGGCCGCGCCACGGGTGTCGAGATCGACCGCAAGGGGCGGCGCGAGGTGATCGGCGCGGGCGAGGTCATCCTTTCTGCGTCCTCCATCAACTCTCCGAAGATCCTGATGCATTCGGGTGTCGGACCGGCGGCACATCTGGCCGAGCATGGCATCGACGTGATCGCGGACCGTCCCGGTGTCGGGCAGAACCTTCAGGACCACCTGGAGCTTTACATCCAGCAGGCCGCGACCAAGCCGGTCAGCCTGTTCCGCTACTGGAACCTCTGGGGCAAGGGCCTGATCGGGGCGCAGTGGCTGTTCAACAAGACCGGACTTGGCGCGTCGAACCAGTTCGAGGCGGCGGCCTTCATCCGGTCCAAGGCAGGTATTCCCTACCCTGACATCCAGTTCCACTTTCTGCCGATCGCGGTGCGCTACGATGGACAGACGGCGGCGGAAGGTCATGGCTATCAGGCGCATGTGGGGCCGATGCGGTCGGTGTCGCGCGGGGCGGTGACCCTGCGCTCGCCCGATCCGGCAGAGAATCCGCGCATCCGTTTCAACTACATGTCGGACCCAACGGACTGGGCCGACTTCCGCACCTGTATCCGGCTGACACGCGAGATTTTCGCGCAGGACGCCTTTGCGCCCTATCGCGGCAAGGAAATCCAGCCGGGCGAGGCTGTCCAATCGGACGCTGAGCTTGACGCGTTCATCCGTGAGCATGCCGAAAGCGCCTATCACCCCTGCGGCACCTGCAAGATGGGGGCCGTGGACGATCCGATGGCGGTGGTTGGTCCCGACTGTCGCGTGATCGGCGTGGACGGGCTGCGCGTGGCCGACAGCTCGATCTTTCCGCGGATCACGAATGGCAATCTGAATGCACCGTCGATCATGGTCGGAGAGAAAGCGTCCGATCACATTCTGGGTCGCGCGCCGCTTGCGGCTGCGAATGCAGAGCCTTGGGTGCACCCCGCCTGGGCGACGGCCCAGAGATAAATGGTGCGGCTTATTTAAGTTAACCAATTCTTAACTATTTTCGAATCTGCCATTGAGATGCCGCGATTCGCAGTCAATCCTATGGCATGCGACATCTCTTTGCCCTGCTGCTTTGCCTTCTTCCCGCGCATGCCGTGGCGGACATCTCGGGGCCCGTGCGGGTCGTGGATGGCGATACGCTGTGGGTCGGAGAGACGAAGGTCCGCTTGCACGGCATCGACACGCCCGAACGCTGGCAAACCTGCCGCACGGACGAGGGTGCGGACTACGGCTGCGGCGAAAGGGCGACCTTTGAACTGATGCGCCTGATCGGGGACCATCCGGTGCGGTGCGACGATCTTGGCCCAGGTGGTTACGACAGGGTCGCCGGTCGGTGCTTTGCAGGCGGGCAGGATCTGCAGCGGGCCATGGTGGCCGGTGGGTTTGCCTTGGCCTACGCGGAATACAGCACGGCTTACGTCGCCGAGGAACGCGCGGCGCGGGTCGCCAAGACCGGGTTTTGGGCGATGGAAATGCAAGATCCCGCCGAGGCCCGCAGGGACCGGCGTGCCGCACCCCCGCAACAGGAGCCTGCGGATTGCGCGATCAAAGGCAACATTTCGGACAACGGGCGTATCTATCATAGCCCCGGCCAAGACTGGTACGACCGCACCCGCATAGATCAAAGTCGCGGCGAGCGGTGGTTCTGTTCCGCGCAGGAGGCCGAGGCGGCGGGGTGGCGGGCCGCCCGCAACTGAAGGTCAGGCCAGCCCCAACGTCCGTTTGCGGAACATCACGAAAAGAACCGCGACCGCAGAGGCGATCGAAGATAACAGCATGACCCACTGCAGCGGCACCGCGCCGCTTTCCACGCTCAGCAGACTGCCGGCATATTGCGACAGGATCGCGCCGCCACCGATCATCAAGGCCCCGCCCAGACCGGATGCGGTGCCTGCCAGATGCGGCTTGACCGACAGCAATCCCGCAGTGGCATTGGGCAGCAACATGCCATTGCCCAGCCCCAGAAAGGTGCAAAAGGCGAAAAACAGGACGGCCGTGTTGTAGCCCACGAGCGAGATCAGCAGCGATGCGCCCAGACCCGTGCTTGCCACGATCGCCCCGTAAAGCGCCATGCGGTCGATGCCGATCCGTGTCGAATAGCGGCCCGCAAAGAAGTTTCCCAAGGCATAGCCGATAGCGGGCGCCCCAAGCGCGATGCCGCTTTGAAAAGGCGTCAGGCCATAGATCTTGTCCGCCACGAAGGACGCACCGCCCAGAAAGGCAAAGAACGCACCCGATCCGAACATGGTGCAAAGCGCGTAGCCCCAGAACCGGGGCGACGTCAGCAAGGCGGGATAAGAGGCAAGCTGGTCACGAAAGCCCATCCCGCCCGATTGCAGGGTCTCGCCCTGATCGAGATAGGCGAGGGTGAAGACGCCCGCGCCGGCAAGGCCCAGAAACACGAAAGATGCGCGCCACCCGAAAAACTGGTCGAGAATGCCACCGATCGTCGGGCCGACCATCGGCACAAGGGCCATGCCCATCGTGACATAACCGATCATGGAGGCCGCCTGCTCGGCGGGCACCATGTCGCGCACAATGGCCCGCGACAGGACCATGCCAGAGGCGACCGCCGCTTGCAGGATGCGGAAGACCAGAAAGGTCGTGGCGTCCTGCGCGAAGACCGTGCCGATGGTCGCCAGAACAAAGAACCCGAGCGAAAAGAGCGTGACAAGCCGGCGGCCATAGCGGTCCGACAGCGGCCCGATGGCGATCTGGATCACCGCCGTCGTGGCCAGATAGGCCGTCACCGCAAGCTGCATCGTGGCGTAGGGCGTTCCGAACTCCGCCGCCATCGCGGTCAGCGAGGGCAGGAAGATCGACATGCTCAGCGCCGAAATCCCCGCGAGCAGGATCAGCGTCAGGATATGGGGTGGGGTGGTGCGGTCGAAAAGCCGCACGGTGGGTGCTGTCGTCATGCAACGGACCTAGAGCGCCGCGCCGGTCAAGTCCATGTGCGGTGGCGCAGGGCTTGGACTGCCGGGGCGGTTGAAAAGTTGTTTACAGCCCGATTGCGCTAACGCCGTATCTGGTCCTTCTGTCCGGCGCATCCTTTTGCTATCACGTGGCAATCGGGCGAAAAGGGGAGACGATGAGGGACATTCTGCAAGAGCTGGAGGACCGTCGCGCCGTCGCGCGCATGGGCGGAGGGGCCAAGCGGATCGACGCTCAGCACGCCAAGGGAAAACTGACCGCCCGCGAGCGGATCGACCTGTTGCTGGACGAAGGATCGTTCGAGGAGTTCGACACCTTCGTGACCCATCGCTGCACCGATTTCGGCATGGAACAGAACCAGCCGCCGGGCGACGGTGTCGTGACGGGCTGGGGCACCATCAACGGGCGCATGGTCTATGTCTTCAGCCAGGACTTCACCGTCTTTGGCGGATCGCTGTCCGAAACCCACGCGCAGAAGATCGTCAAGATCATGGACATGGCCATGCAGAACGGCGCACCCGTGATCGGCATCAACGATTCGGGTGGTGCGCGGATTCAGGAAGGTGTGGCGTCGCTTGCGGGCTACGCCGAGGTGTTCCAGCGCAACATCATGGCCTCGGGTGTCGTGCCGCAGATCAGTGTCATCATGGGGCCCTGCGCCGGTGGGGCTGTCTACAGCCCCGCGATGACCGATTTCATCTTCATGGTGAAGGACAGTTCCTACATGTTCGTCACCGGCCCCGACGTGGTGAAGACAGTCACCAACGAGGTCGTGACGGCCGAGGAGCTGGGCGGGGCATCGACCCACACGCGCAAATCCTCTGTCGCCGACGGTGCTTTCGACAACGACGTGGAAGCCTTGGCCGAAGTGCGGCGTCTGGTGGATTTCCTGCCGCTGAACAATCGCAAAACCGTGCCGCGCAGGCCGTTCTTCGACGACGTCAAGCGGCTGGACGAAAGCCTCGATACCCTGATCCCCGACAATACCAACACGCCCTACGACATGAAGGAGTTGATCCTCAAACTGGCGGACGAGGGTGATTTCTACGAAATCCAGGAAGACTTCGCCAAGAACATCATCACGGGTTTCGTCCGGCTGGAGGGATCGACGGTGGGCGTCGTGGCGAACCAGCCGATGGTGCTGGCGGGATGCCTTGATATCGACAGCGCGCGCAAGGCGGCGCGGTTCGTCCGGTTCTGCGACGCCTTCGAGATTCCGATCCTGACGCTGGTCGACGTGCCCGGTTTCCTGCCGGGCACGGGTCAGGAGCTGGGGGGTGTCATCAAGCACGGGGCCAAGCTGCTGTTCGCCTACGGGGAAGCGACGGTGCCGAAGGTCACCGTGATCACCCGCAAGGCTTACGGCGGTGCCTATGACGTGATGGCGTCCAAGCATCTGCGGGGCGATTTCAACTATGCCTGGCCTACTGCCGAGATCGCTGTGATGGGCGCGAAGGGCGCCACCGAGATCATCCACCGCGCCGATCTGGGCGATGCCGTCAAGATCGCGGTGCACACCAAGGATTACGAAGACCGCTTCGCCACGCCCTTTGTCGCCGCCGAGCGCGGATTCATCGACGAGGTCATCATGCCCCATTCGACCCGCAAGCGCGTGTGCCGTGCCTTTGCGTCGCTGAGGGGAAAGTCACTGCAGAACCCGTGGAAAAAGCATGACAATATCCCATTGTGAGGGCATTTTTTCCGAACGCCCGCACCGGGGGGGCGCTGCCCCCCGTCCTGCGGACTCCCCCCGGGATATTTGGGGCAAGATGATGTGGGGAACCTGCGTCTTGCCGGTCGCGTTTACCCAGGAAGGAGACCGCGATGACCAAGGATCATGGACCCAGCATCAAGAACGACGACCTTTACGAGGATTTGCGCGACGAGGGCATGTCCAAGGAAAAGGCGGCACGGATCGCCAATGCCAAGGCCAACGACGAGATGCATCCGTCCCGCAAGGGAGGCAAGCAGCCGCCCTACGAGGAATGGACCAAGGACGACCTTTACGCGCGCGCGCAGGAGATCGGGATCGACGGCAGGTCGGACATGAGCAAGGACGAGCTTATCTCGGCGTTGCGCTCGCACTGATTGTGGGCTTCGTCCCGTCCAGTTCAGCGGCGACGGAAGTCGCCGTGCCGTCCGGGCTTGATGTGACGCTTTTCGATGTCATCCTCGAAGAGGACCCACCGGTCGCGCGGTTCCGCTTTCTGGCCCCCGAAATCGGCGAAGATGGCAGCAGCTTTGCCGATATCGTCCCCGACATCGAGTATCTGTGCACCGCGGTGATCGTGCCATCGCTGGAGGCGCACGCGTGGACGGGCGAAACCGTGGTCGTTTCCATGTCGTCCGAAGCTGTCGACTTTGGCATGTCGGCGCCCGATGTGACGCAGTTTTTTCAGCCCTTTCAGATCGAAGAGGGGGACTGTGCATGGCTCGACCACTGATGGCCGATGCGGCTTTCCCGCCACAGCCTGTCGCGACTGCCATTTTCGACTTTGTGGATTCGGCAGCCGGCTCTAATGCTCTTGCAAGCGTCCTTTCGGGCGCGATGAGGCAATCGGGACAGACTTCGGATCAACCGAAGCGGCCCAGAGCAGTTGGAAAAATGAAATGGCAATCGGAACCAAGGCGTTCTGGCTTTTTGCGTTTCTGGCATTGGTCGCCTTCAGCGGCAGTCAGGGACAGGCGCGGCATCATGCGGACGTTGTTGTGGGGTCAGAGACCGACTGATTCGCTGATGGGGGCCGTGTGATGGAGAAACATCGCGGCTTTCCGGGGCGGCTTCCGGGCACGGACTTTCAATTCACGATAAGGCGCGGATCGAAAGCGGGACCGACGCCGATCGTCAGGCGTGAGCGTTACGCGGACCGCAAGCCTGCCGACCGGCGGGCCGACGTGGGCTTTCTGAAGGCGCTTATCGACCATTTCGGCGACGAACCCTTCGTGCGGGGCAACCTTGATGCGGGGCGTCTGTCGTGGCTATTTGGACGCGAGGTGGTCCCGGCGGAGGATCCGTTCGATCCGGCTGACTATGATGCGGTGTTGCAGGTCGATCTGGATCAGGCTCGTACCGCCTTTCCCGAAGCATTCGGGGCGGATTGATGGGGCTGATCGGCGGGAGTTGGCGCATCATACCTGCGTCTCGGCAGGATTTGGCGCAATCTGGCAGGGCTGCATCCCGACGCTTTGAGATTGAAGTGCGGTCATGCGAGCGTAAGGCTGCGAGACGCGGCGTCCGCATGCCGGGTCTTGCGCCCTGTCACGACCGTTACCCTTCCCCGTGTCGATCCGGTCCGCCCCGGCCCGGATCGACACACCCATTTTGCGCGAGGGCAAGAGATTGCGCGAATTCGCGCCAAGTCGCTTTTATGGCACTTGAGTTCGCATGGCCGGCACTAGAGTTTGTGGGCATACGCAACTTCTCAGAAGGTAACCTGACATGTTTAAGAAAACTTCCATCATTGCCGTTCTCGCCATCACTGGCCTGTCGGCCTGCCAGAACATCGACACTGACAGCGAGCGTGCGCTTGTTGGCGCCGGGCTCGCCGGTGGTGCCGCAGCCTTGGGCGGAGCTGACAACCGCGACACTGCGACGGCTGCCGCGATTGGCGCAGCGGGCGGCGCTCTCGCCGATGACGTGGGCCTCATGTCCCGCAGCCGCTAAGACCTCTTCCTTCCGCGATCGCGGAAGACCAACCACTTTTGACCGCCGCCGGGGCCAGACCCCGGCGGCGGTTTTTCGTTTGAAAGGCCCAGTCTGATGTTCAAGAAAATCCTCATCGCCAACCGGGGCGAGATCGCCTGCCGCGTCATCAAGAGCGCCCGCAGGATGGGTATCAAGACGGTGGCGGTCTTTTCAGACGCGGACCGCAACGCGCTGCATGTGCGGATGGCGGACGAAGCGATCCACATCGGGCCGGCCCCTGCAAACCAGTCCTATATCGTGATCGACAGGATCATGGAGGCCGTGCGCCAGTCGGGTGCCGAAGCCGTCCATCCCGGATATGGCTTCCTGAGCGAAAACAGCAAGTTCGCGGAAGCCCTTGAAGCAGAAGGCGTGGCCTTTATCGGGCCGCCCAAGGGCGCCATCGAAGCGATGGGCGACAAGATCACGTCCAAGAAGATCGCGCAGGAGGCCGATGTCAGCACCGTTCCGGGCTACATGGGCCTGATCGCGGATGCGGACGAGGCGGTGAAGATCTCGGGCGAGATCGGCTATCCCGTGATGATCAAGGCCAGCGCAGGCGGCGGCGGCAAGGGCATGCGGATCGCGTGGACCGATGACGAAGCGCGCGAAGGCTTCCAGTCGTCCAAGAACGAGGCGGCAAGCAGTTTCGGCGACGACCGCATCTTCATCGAAAAGTTCGTGACCCAGCCGCGCCACATCGAAATCCAGGTTCTGGCCGACCAGCACGGCAATGCGGTCTATCTGCACGAGCGCGAGTGTTCGATCCAGCGCCGGAACCAGAAGGTGATCGAGGAAGCCCCGTCGCCCTTTCTGGACGCGGCGACCCGCAAGGCGATGGGCGAGCAGTCGGTCGCGCTGGCACAGGCTGTCGGCTACACCAGCGCGGGCACGGTGGAATTCATCGTGGACGGCGAGAGGAACTTTTACTTTCTCGAAATGAACACGCGGTTGCAGGTGGAACATCCGGTGACCGAGCTGATCACCGGCGTCGATCTTGTGGAACAGATGATCCGCGTCGCGGCGGGGGAAAAACTGCCGTTTGCGCAGGATGACCTCAAGATCAACGGCTGGGCGATGGAAAGCAGGCTTTATGCCGAGGATCCCTATCGCGGGTTCCTGCCGTCGATCGGGCGTTTGACCCGCTATCGCCCCCCTGAGGAGGTGCATGACGACACTCATGCCGTGCGCAACGACACCGGCGTTTACGAGGGCGGCGAAATCAGCATGTATTACGATCCGATGATCGCCAAGCTTTGCACCTGGGGGCCGGACCGTGCAGCGGCCATCGAAGAGATGCGGCTGGCGCTGGATGCCTTCGAGGTCGAGGGGATCGGGCATAACCTGCCATTCCTCGCCGCCGTCTACGACCACGAGAAATTCACCAGCGGGAATATGACGACCGCTTTCATCGAAGAGGAATATCCGGACGGGTTCGAGGGTGTCACGCTCGAGGCTTCGACACTGAAGCGGATCGCGGCGGCCTGTGCCGCGATGCACCGCGTGGGCGAGATCCGGCGCAGCCGCATCAGCGGGCGGATGGACAACCACGAACGCGTCGTCGGTGCCGAATGGGATGTGGCGCTTCAGGGTGACAGGTTCACGGCCCTGATCGAGGCGGACCGCAGCGGTGCGGATGTGACCGTGGATGGGACGACCTTTCGCGTTGAAAGCGACTGGAGGCCCGGTCAACCGGTTGCGCATCTGGTCGTCGATGGTGCGCCGCTTGTGTTGAAAGTGGGCAAGGTGCCGTCTGGTTTCCGTGTGCGCTATCGCGGCGCGGACCTGAAAGTTCATGTGCGCACGCCCCGGCAGGCCGAACTGGCTGCGCTGATGCCTGAAAAGCTGGCGCCGGACACCTCAAAACTGCTGCTTTGCCCGATGCCTGGTCTGATCGTGAAGGTGAACGTTCAGGAGGGGGACGCAGTGCAGGAGGGGCAGTCGCTTTGCACCGTCGAGGCGATGAAGATGGAGAATATCCTGCGCGCCGAACGGGCCGGAACCGTCACGAAGATCAATGCCGGGGTCGGTGACAGCCTTGCGGTGGATGATGTCATCATGGAGTTCGAGTGACGCCCTTCGATCAGGGACGGATGGCAAGGCAGGCAGGTCCCTCTGGCCTGCGTGCCTGCCTCGCTGAATCTCGCTTGGCCGCTTTCTTCCGAAGGCGACCAACTTTCGTGGACTATCGCACGGGCAACGGAGCGTATCGGCCAAGGTTCTGTCCGTCGCGCATTTCTTGCGCCCGGAGCGGCATCTTGTCGATCGAACGCGTGATTTCGCGGATGTCCCACGGTGCGGGCTTGCGCAACTTGATCTCGCCATCCTTGCCGATCAGGGCCAGCATGAAGGACCTGGGGCGCAATCTTTCGCGGATCGGGCTGAGCGCATCTGGGTCCGTATCCGTGATGAGAACGACATCGCGTTCCGCCAATTCATCGGTACGATCCAGAAGCAGTTCCATCTGCCTTTGGAAGGTGGGATCGAACGGACTGTCGCCGAAGACGATGACCGGTCGGGCGATCCACCTGAACTCGTTCAGATCAATCTCGGTCGCGTCGAAAACGCGTGTACGATCGGCGGCCCAAGCCTCTGCGGCATCGGAAATTTCCGTTTCCTGGGCGGCGCCTGGCGTTGCCAGAAGCGCGAGTGCAATTATCAAATATCTCATGGTAATCCATATAAGCTTTGCTGGCCAAAATGCGACTAACTATCGAAGCTTTCACCAACCCTTGAACGGAGGCTCCCATGTCTGACCGCGATGACTGGACGAAAACGGCAGAGGCCGAACTGCGTGGACGCGCACTGGCCGATCTCAAGTGGGAAACGCTGGAGGGAATCGAGGTGAAGCCGCTCTATACGGCGGCGGATTCCGCAGACCTTCCGCATATGGGTGGCGTGCCGGGCGTGCCCCCCTATACCCGCGGCGTCAAGGCCACCATGTATGCGGGCCGGCCTTGGACGATCCGCCAGTATGCGGGCTTTTCGACCGCAGAGGAATCCAACGCCTTTTACCGGCAAGCGCTGGCCAACGGGCAGCAGGGTGTGTCGGTGGCTTTCGATCTGGCGACGCACCGGGGCTACGACAGCGATCACCCCCGTGTCGAAGGTGATGTGGGCAAGGCGGGCGTGGCCATCGACTCGGTCGAAGACATGAAGCTTCTGTTCGACGATATCCCGCTGGACAAGGTGTCGGTCTCGATGACGATGAACGGCGCGGTCATTCCGATTTTGGCCAGCTTCATCGTCGCGGGCGAAGAGCAGGGGCACGATGTGTCGGCGCTGTCGGGCACCATCCAGAACGACATCCTCAAAGAGTTCATGGTGCGGAACACCTATGTCTATCCGCCCGAACCCTCGATGCGGATCGTGTCGGATATCATCGCATATACAAGCGATTACATGCCGAAGTTCAACTCGATCTCGATCTCGGGCTACCACATGCAAGAGGCGGGCGCGAACCTTGTGCAAGAGCTGGCCTATACGCTGGCGGACGGGCGCGAATACGTGCGTGCGGCGATCGCGGCGGGTATGGACGTGGACAAGTTCGCGGGACGGCTGTCGTTCTTCTTTGCCATCGGGATGAACTTTTTCATGGAGGCCGCCAAGCTGCGCGCGGCCCGCCTGCTGTGGCACCGCGTGATGAGCGAGTTCGAACCGAAGAACCCCAAGTCGTCGATGTTGCGCACCCATTGCCAGACCTCGGGGGTCAGCCTGCAGGAACAGGACCCCTACAACAACGTCGTGCGCACCGCCTACGAGGCGATGAGCGCGGTTCTGGGCGGCACGCAGTCCTTGCATACCAATGCGCTGGACGAGGCGATTGCGCTGCCTACGGCTTTCTCCAGCCGCATCGCACGGAACACGCAGTTGATTCTGCAGGAAGAAACCGGTGTGACCAATGTCGTCGACCCACTGGCGGGCAGCTACTATGTCGAAACGCTGACGCACGAGCTGGCTGAAAAGGCATGGGCCTTGATGGAAGAGGTCGAGGAGATGGGCGGCATGACCAAGGCCGTGGCATCGGGCATGCCCAAGCTGCGGATCGAGGAAAGCGCGGCCAAGCGGCAGGCGATGATCGACCGGGGCGAAGAGGTGATCGTCGGCGTGAACAAGTATCGTCGTGATACGGAAGACGCGATCGATATCATGGATATCGACAACGCCAAGGTGCGTGACAGCCAGATCGCCCGGATCGAACGGACCAAAGCGAATCGAGATGCAGACGTTTGTAAGAACGCACTGGAAGCGGTTGAAAAGGCTGCGAAAGAGGGTGGAAACCTGCTGGCCGCAGCGGTCGATGCCGCACGGGCGCGGGCGACCGTGGGCGAAATCAGCACGGCGATGGAAAACGTCTTCGGACGGCATCGGGCAGAGGTGAAGACATTGGCGGGCGTCTACGGGGCCGCCTACGAGGGCGACGCGGGGTTCGAGGCGATCCAGAAGGATGTGGAAGCCTTCGCAGAGGAAGAGGGCCGCCGCCCCCGGATGCTGGTCGTGAAGATGGGGCAGGATGGCCACGACAGGGGGGCCAAGGTCATCGCGACGGCCTTTGCCGATATCGGGTTCGACGTGGATGTCGGCCCGCTTTTCCAGACACCCGAGGAAGCGGCACAGGACGCCATCGACAACGATGTGCATGTCATCGGAATCAGTTCACAGGCGGCGGGCCACAAGACACTGGCACCCAAGCTGATCAAGGCGCTCAAGGCGGCAGATGCGGGCGATATCCTCGTGATCTGTGGCGGTGTCATTCCGCAGCAGGACTACGCATTTTTGACCAAGGCCGGCGTCAAGGCAATCTTCGGTCCGGGCACGAACATTCCCAAGGCGGCAGCGGATATTCTGGCCCTGATCCGCAAGACGCGGGAAACGTAGCCGCGTGACGTCATGAAAATGGGCTTGCGTCGCGGGGCGCTGGCGGAAAGATATGGGTCATGCTGACACTTGATCATATCGCCATCGCCGCCACCAATCTGGAAAAGGGAACGCGGGAGATCGCCGAAAAGCTCGGCGTTCCGCTGGACCCGGGCGGTCGTCACGATCGATACGGCACGCACAACACGCTTTTGAACCTTGGTGAGTTGTATCTGGAGGTCATTGCCCCGCACCCTGACGCGACGCAGGGTCATCTGAACTGGTTCGGTCTGGGCAGGTTCGACGGTCCCACCCGTCCCGCGAACTGGATCTGCAAGACCAGCTATCTGGAATCTGCGCTGGCCCATGCGCCCGAAGGGGCTGGACAGATCCAGGATTTGACCCGCGGCGATCTGGTTTGGCAGATCACGGTGCCAGATGATGGGTCGCGTCCCATGCAGGGCGGCTGGCCCACCATGATGCGCTGGGGCAAGGGCGTGTCCTCGCCCGCGGACCGTTTGCCGGACAGGGGATGCCGCCTGCTGCAGTGGGAGGTGCGTCACCCGCGTGCGGATTGGCTCCGAGACAATGTGCCACTGCAGGACAAGCGGGTTATCTTCACACAGGCTGATGACGCCGGCTTCGTCGCGACGATCAGCACCCCGAACGGCCCCGTGACGCTGTGATCCGCGCGGCCCGCCCGCAGGATGCGGCACCCATCACCGCGCTTTGGAACGTCATCATTCGCGAGACGACAGCGACCTTCAACGCCGAGGAAAAAACGGTCGCAGAGGTTGCTGACTTGATCGCAGAGCGTCACGCCCAAGGCTTCGCCTTTTTCGTGGCGGAACTGGACGGCGCCGTCGTGGGCTTCGCGACCACCTTTCCGTTCCGCGGCGGCGTGGGTTATCGCTATACCGCCGAATACACGATCCACCTGGCAACAAGCGCCCAGAAGCAGGGGATCGGACAGGCGATGGTCGAGGAGATCGTCGACCACGCCACCGCATCGGGGCTTCATTCGCTTTGGGCTGGCATCTCGGGCGAAAACGAAGGGGCGGTGGCCTTCCACACGCGCTGCGGGTTTTCACATGCGGCAAGATTGTCTGAAGTTGGCTACAAATTCGGGCGCTGGTTCGACCTTGTCCTGATGCAGAGACGGCTGTGATGGGCTAAGGTAACGCCATGTCGATCTGGACCCGAATCTCGGACGCGATCAGCGCACTGGCCTCGGGCGAGGGGCTGACGGTTGTCTTTGAACGCCTGAGGGCGAAGCCCGATAAATCCGTGGCCTTCACCATCGCTGTCATCGCGTTGGGGGCAAAGATGGCCAAGGCGGACGGGCAGGTGACCCGCAACGAGGTCCGCGCCTTCCGTGAGGTTTTCGTGATCCCCGAGACCGAGGAAACCAACGCGGCCCGCGTCTTTGACATGGCGCGGACGGACATCGCGGGCTTCGAGGATTACGCCACCCGAATCGCCAGCATGTTCAAGAATGACGAAGATACGCTGTGCGATCTGATGGAGGGTCTGTTCCACATCGCCTTGGCCGATGGGTACTATCATCCGGGCGAGGACGCCTTTCTGGCCCGGGTGGCGGATATCTTCGGGTTCGATGAACCAAGGTTCACGCGAATCAGGGCGCAGTTCGTGCCGGATGCCGAACGCGACCCCTATGATGTGCTGGGTGTGCCCGCCGACGCGCCGATGGACGACATTCGCAAGGCGTGGCGGAACCTCGTGCGCGACACCCATCCAGATCGCATGATCGCGCGCGGTGTCCCGGAAGAGGCCGTGAAGCTGGCCGAAAAG
>JAIVHI010000011.1:14669-19805 GCA_020201155.1 Loktanella sp.
AAACGGGATTGCGCGACCTCACCGTAAAGAGGCTTGGAGGCCGCAGGCAGCTTGAGCAAAAGCGTATTGTTCTTTTGCGACCACTTCAGCTCTCCGGGGGCATCCTCGATGCCGATCAGCAGCATCGCACCAAGGCGCATGGCCTTGCCCAGAACGTCTGCATCCCGCTTCTGCTCATCGGTGATCAAGTCGTAAAGCGGCTCGAACCAAGCGCCGGGGTGCTTGTTGGAATAGCGCGTCTGAAGCGCCAGACCCATCATCACACGTTCGGAATGCTTGAGCCCGCCGAGATTGGCGCGGGTGGCGTTGTCAAAGGCCACGTCCGCCCGGTAGTCGGGGTGGGCACGCCAGCTCACGTCATGCAGCAGGCATGCCGCCCGTATGATACGCTTGCGCTGCCAGCCCGCCCGCGGGAACAAGGGCATGACGAAGTCATAAAGCAACCGGCCGAAGCCGGGCATGCGGGCGTCTTTGGATTCGATGAAGCGCGCCGCCTCGATCAGCGGGTCGCGGTCACGCAACTCCTTGGGCATCTGTTCGTAGAGCATGCCCTCGCGCAGGCCGTAGCTGCTGACGGCGACATCCTTGGGCTTGAAGACCTTGATCAGTTCGCTCAGGACCTGCACGGCGTAGGGGACGAGGCTGATACGCGCATCCGAGATGCCAGCGCGGTTGCGCAATTCCTGCAGGTCCGACTTTGCGATATACTTCGCCGTATGCGAGATGCGGCGCGCGGTCATGCGGTATTCGTGCAGCACCGTCAGCGGATAGCCGCGACGCTCCATGTCGATGCGGGCGATGGCCCGCCACGATCCGCCGACAAGAAACAGACGCATGCCCGTTTCATTGCCCATCTGGTCGTGCAATTCCTTCATGACCGTTCGGATATAGGCCTTGCGCCCCTTGGCCCCGCCCTTGACCTCGCGCAGTTTGAGCGGCCCCAGCGCCGATGTGACGCGCTGCCCGACCTGTCCGTTCGAAAGGTCCGCCAGTTCCATTGACGACCCACCGATGTCGCAGACCAGACCGTAGCTGCCGGGCCAGCCCAGAAGAACACCCTGTGCCGAAAGCCGCGCCTCTTCTTTGCCGTCGATCACCCAGATCTTCAGGCCCGTCTCTTTCTCGACCTCGCGGCAGAAATCCGGCCCGTCGCTGGCTTCCCTGACGGCGGCGGTGGCGACGCAGGTCAGGGGGGCAAAGCCCATTCCCGTCGCCAGCGCCTGAAACCTTCGGATCGCGTTCAGCGCCCGTTCGCGCCCTTCGGGGTTCAGCTTGCCTGTCTCGGACAGGCCAGCACCCAGGGCGCACATGATCTTTTCGTTGTAGAAATAGGCGGGGGATCGCGCCGCACCATCGAAGACCACAAGCCGGACAGAGTTCGATCCGACATCGACGACGCCGACACGTTGCAGCCCCTTGATGTTGTCATCGTTGAAAAGCGGACGCCCGAAAGGGCCCCAGTCGATCGGTGCTGACGCGTTGCCGTCATCCATCACGCAGCCGTTCCCTTTTTGGTCAGTCGAAAGTGTGGCGCCATCACGGCTCAAGTCAACGTCAGTCGTCGGTATGCGTCAACTGCGGAACGTCGGCCGCACCTGCCGTGCCGCGGCCAGAAAGCGACGGGTTTTCCATGAAGAACCTGTGGCAATTGAAGGCGAATTGCCCCTCTGGCACTTCTTCTCGCGAAAAGGTGCCGTCAGGGGCCATGACCCAGCTTTGCGCGACGTCAT
Source organism: Loktanella sp. (assembly GCA_020201155.1). Lineage (GTDB taxonomy): Bacteria > Pseudomonadota > Alphaproteobacteria > Rhodobacterales > Rhodobacteraceae > JAIVHI01. The sequence goes on from JAIVHI010000011.1 coordinate 16,400, forward strand.
GCAGGTTTGCCGCCATGACCTGTCCGACGATCTGCGATTTGACGGTGCTGTTGGTGATCTCGACCAGCGTCTCGACCCGTCGGTTGAGGTTGCGGCCCATCCAGTCGGCAGACGAGATATAGACGCGGGCCTTCTTGTGCGGGAGGCCGTAGCCGTTGCCAAAACAGACGATCCGGGAATGTTCCAGAAAGCGACCCACGATCGACTTGACGCGGATGTTGTCCGATAGGCCTTTGACCCCGGGGCGCAGCCCGCAGATGCCGCGGATCACAAGGTCGATCTTCACGCCCTCCTGGCTGGCCCTGTAAAGCGAATCGATCACGTCCTCTTCGATCAGCGAATTCATCTTGGCCCAGATCACCGCGGGCTTGCCGGCGCGGGCAAAGGCAATCTCGGCCTCGATATTGGCAAGGATGTTTTCCTTGAGCGTCAGCGGCGCGATGGCAAGGTTTTCCAGCGTGTCGGGCGGGGCGTAGCCGGACAGGTAGTTGAAGACCTTGGTGGCATCGCGGCCCAAGGCGGCGTCGCAGGTGAAAAGGCTGAGATCGGTGTAGATGCGCGCGGTGATCGGGTGGTAGTTGCCTGTCCCGAAATGGGTGTAGGTCACCAGCTTGTCGCCTTCGCGGCGGACAACGGTGCTGATCTTGGCGTGGGTCTTGTAGTTCAGAAAGCCGTAGACCACATGCGCGCCTGCCCGTTCAAGCCGGCGGGACTGGCGGATGTTGGCGGCCTCGTCAAAGCGGGCCTTGAGTTCGACGAGCGCGGTGACGGACTTGCCGTCTTCCGCCGCTTCGCAAAGGGCTTCGACGATGGGGGACCGTTTTGAGGTGCGGTAGAGCGTTTGCTTGATGGCCACCACGTCAGGGTCGCGGGCGGCCTGCGCGAGAAAGCGCACGACCATGTCGAAGGTCTCGTAGGGGTGGTGCAGCAACATGTCCTTCTGGCGGATCGCGGCGAACATGTCGCCGTCGTGGTCCTGCACACGTTCGGGAATGCGCGGGCTGAAGGTCGGCCAAAGCAGGTCGGGGCGATCGTCGATCACAAGCTCGGCCAGATCGGCGATACCGATCATGCCTTCGACCTCGACGACCTCGTCCTCGGTGACGCCCAATTCGTCCATGATGAGCGGCTTCAACTGCTTGGGCGCGTCGGCGCTGATCTTGAGCCGCACCACTTCCCCCCGCCTGCGGCGCTTGAGCGCGGTTTCGAATTCGCGGACCAGATCTTCGGCCTCTTCCTCGAGCTCCAGATCGCTGTCGCGCAGGACCTTGAAGGCGCATTGCCCCTTGACCTTGTAGCCGGTGTAAAGCTTGCCGACGTTCATCAGCAACAGCTCTTCCAGTGGCAGAAAGCGGATGCTGTCATCGCCGGGCAACCGGATGAACCGCGCGATCTGGGCGGGCACGGGCAAAAGCGCGCGCAAGGATCGTTTGCCGCCTGCATGCTCGAGGTTGAGCGCCAGCGCGAACCCTTCGTTCGGCAGGAAGGGAAAGGGGTGCGCGGGGTCGATGGCCAGCGGCGACAAGACGGGAAAGACCTGATCCAGAAAGGTCTCCGTCAGGAATTCGCGGTCTTCGGCTGTGATATCCTCGTGAGACAGCAGATGGATGCCTTCGGCAGACATCAGTTCTTTCAGTTGGCTGAAAACAACCTGTTGCCGGGCCATCAGCGCCCGCGCTTCGTCGTTGATCGCGACCAACTGTTCGGCTGCCGTGCGACCGTCGATGCTGAGCGATGTATTGTGCTCGTGGACCAACTCGCGCAGACCGGCGACGCGAACCGTGTAGAACTCATCGAGGTTCGCGGCCGAGATGGACAAGAATCGCAGGCGTTCCAGTAGCGGCACACGCCGGTTCTCGGCCTCTTCCAGCACACGCCAGTTGAAGCCGATCCAGCTCATCTCGCGGTTGACGAAACGAGCGGGCGTGGTCGGGTCGAGATCGTAGTCGACGGGGTCGGGCCGTGGCCCTTCAAGGAAATCAGCAGTCATATGGCTTTCTTCCGACGTTGCGTGACGTCCGTGTGACATTATTCCATCCCTTCGCTCAGACTGTCCAGTATCGGGCGGACAAAGCGTTTTCCGATCTTCTTTTTCTGTTCGAGTGCCGCGCGGTCGATGACATCGACACTGCGGGCGGCTGCGGCAAAGCTTCGTTCGATCCGCGTCGCGATGTAGTGGATGACCTCCGCATCCGGCATCACCTGACGGTCTGCGAAAAGCTTCATCAGGACCGCTTCGAGCAGCGCATCGTCGGGGGGCGCGATCTCGACCAGTGTCGCGGCGGCCAAGCGGCTGGCCAGATCGGGCAAGGCGATGTCCCAGCCGGCGGGTGCGCCGACGCCCGTGATCAGAAGGGGCAGGTCGTGCGCGTTCAGATGGTTGTGCAGATGAAACAGCCGTTCCTCGGATGCGCGCGGCAGCAGGTGTGCGTCTTCGACCACGACCGCCGTATCCGCCGGCCCGTCGGGAACAGCTGTGGCGGGACAGACACGCGCGCCGGTGTCGCGGGCGAAGACGCGGGCGAGGTGGCTTTTCCCGCATCCGGGCGGTCCGATCAGGATCAGCTTGCGCTTGGGCCAGACCTCGGGCGTCAGGATCTGGCGATAGGCGAGCGTGTTGGCGGGGCTGACGAAAAAATCCTCGGCCCCCAGCGCCACACCGGTGGGCCAGTCAAAGGTCAGTTGCCGTGCCATGTCAGTTGTCCGGTGTGCCGAGGTAGAGCGGCGACGACTTGTAGCGATCGAGTGCAAAGCGCACCAGCACCCCGATCACGGCGGCAACGGGCACGCCGACAAGCAGGCCCACGAAGCCGAAAAGCGTGCCGAAGACGGACAGGGCAAACAGAAGCCATACGGGGTGTAGCCCGACGCTGGAGCCGACAAGCTTTGGGGTCAGCACATTGCCTTCGATCATCTGGCCGGACTGGAAGATCAGTGCGACCACGATGATCCAGACCCATTCTCCCCAGAACTGATAAAGTGCAAGGCCGACCGCCAAGGCACCACCGACCACCGCGCCCACGTAAGGAATGAAGGTCAGCGCCCCGGCAATCGCACCGACGACAAGTCCGAAGTTCAGACCGACCAGCATCAGCGCCACGGCATAATAGGCCCCGAGAATGAGGCAGACGGTGCCTTGTCCGCGAATGAAAGATGCCAGCGTCCTGTCGATCTGGTGGGCCAGATCGCGGATCGTATGCACGTGGTCGCGCGGTATCTGGTCGTCGATGCGGGACACCATGCGGTCCCAGTCCAGCAAAAGGTAGAAGGCCACGACCGGCACGATCACAAACAGTAAGAGCGTATTGAAGATGCCGGAAACCGAGGTCAGCAGCCCGTTGAGGATTTCACTGCCACGGGACTGGATGAACTCTCCGACAGCGGCCAGTTGTTCTTCGGCGATGCC